>JBCCXY010000071.1:0-19736 GCA_039190895.1 Pseudomonadota bacterium
GGAGGCGTACGGAAGGGACACCGTTGATCTGTGGTCCACTTTCGAAGACCGGATGCGCGCGTCGGGCGTGCTGAGCGTGCATTATGAAAGCGGTGTGCCGCAGGCGGGCACGGCGGAGCTTTGCCTGAAGTCCGAGAAGGCGGAGCGACCGGCGTTCGGAGATCTGGTGTCGCAGGGGTTCATGGCGGCCGTTCGGGACAATCCGGAGTTCCACGATGCCGATGGCTTTGTGCAGCATTGCGCGCAAAGCGTCATGCCGCTTGTCTATGACGCCGACGCGGTGGAGCTGCTGCCGGACCGGATGCATGGCATCAATGACCTCGCGCGGGATTTTGGCGTGACCGGCGGAGTGATCGTGCCGTTGCGCGGGTTTGGGGAGCCGACGTTCGGGAACGTGACATACATTGTGGACCGGCATTCTCCGGTGCAGCCAACTGCCCTGCCTGTGGCCGAGCTGACGGCGCTGGCGCATGTCCTGCATGGGGTGCTGTCGAAACCGGCGCCGCGGCCCTCCCCCAAAGCGCGGTTGACGGAGCGGGAGATCGCGTGCCTCACGCATGTCGCGGAGGGGTTAAGCACCAAGCGTCTGTCGCACCGGATCGGGATCAGTGACGCCACCGCGAATGAGCACATTCGCAACGCGTGTCGAAAGCTTGATGCCGGGTCGCGTGCCGGTGCGGTCGCGCGTGCTGTGGCGCTGGGGCTTATCCGCCTTTAAGCGAAATTCACGACAGTCGGAACGTCAAAACCGCCCATCGTTTCCGGGCTGACGTCTGCCGTGATGTCCTCGTAAGTGGCGAGGATTGCAGGGAAGTCCTGGCCGAGTTCAATGAGCCGCATCTTGCAGTGCAGCAGGCGGGTCTCGTTCGGGGTTTTGATCCGGTAAGGGTAGTCCTGATCAATCCCGCCCAGGCAGGCATCGAGATACGGACGGGCAATCAGGTCGTAGGTTTGCCGCGGCATCATCTCTGACATCTCAACCCCTACGAGGCGGGATTGGCGGGTTCCGTAGACCTTGGCGTTCGAGGTGCTTGTTGCAATGAACCGCTTGTTTTCATCCAGCAGGGTGGTGCGGTGCGGCGACTGGATGACGGAGGCAATCGTCTGAAACGGACCTTCGATCCCGGCGTCGCGGGTCACGATGGGACCGGTCACGATCGTCTCTGGATCGGGCTCCTGCAGTGTTTCGTCGGTTCTGGAGGCGAGGGTGAGCGCGAGGTTCACGTCGCGTCCGTCGATGTTGATCCCCTGATAGCGGATCGCCCGGGACATGAAGAAGAAGACCTGATCCCGCGCCTCGCCCCGGTCGGCGGGCACGTATTGCTCGATCCCTTCCAGAAAGTCGGCCGAAAGGCGGAGGTATTCGACGCTTTGATCGGGGGGTGCGGACTCCCTGAGGTGTCGGCGCAGGGACTGCTCCAACCAGTAGTATTGTGAGATCAAGGCCGCGAGCGACATCCACACCTACTTAACGATTATCGGCTGACTTAGGCCCGTTCGCGCGACTACCTACCAGTTTTTTCCTCGCTTGTCCGATTTTTCTGCTTCCGGTTGTGGTGCGTGTCGGTTTCACGATGTCAGAGGTCGGCTCAGTGCGGACCCGTTTGTGCTGGTCGCGGCAAGCATCGGTGAGCGTTGGAGGGACGGCATGAAGACTCAGGTGCAGGCGTTGGTCGTGGGCGGGGGCGCGGTGGGCGCGTCGATTGCCTATCATCTTGCAAAGGCCGGTTGGTCGGATGTCATGCTGCTGGAGCGGGATGAGCTGACGAGCGGGTCGACCTGGCATGCGGCGGGGCTTTTACCGTATTTCAACATGTCCTACGCGACGACGCATATCCATGATTATTCGATCAAGTATTACAAGACGTTGGAGGAAGAGACGGGGTTGAACCCGGGCTTTTCGGTCGTCGGCAATCTGCGGATGGCGCAGACGCAGGATCGGATGGATGAGTACATGCTGTACGCCTCGACCGCCGAGACGTGCGGGGTGCCGTATGAGTGGATGACACCGGATGAGATCAAGGCGCGGTGGCCGCTGGTGCGGACGGACGATCTGAAGGGGGCGATTTATCATCCGACGGACGGGTACATTAATCCGGCGGATGTCACGCAGGCGATGGCGAAGGGCGCGCGGCAGCGAGGGGTTGCGGTTGAGCGGCGTTGGCAGGTTGATGCCTATGAGTGGCGGGGCAGTCACTGGGATGTGACGGCGACGCAGATGGTCGAGAAGGGCGGGAACCTTGTGCCGTCGGATGAGAAGGTGGTCATTCAGGCGGAGCATGTGGTGACCGCGACGGGGAACCATGCGCAGCGGACGGCGCAGTTGCTGGGGATCAAGATCCCCGCGATCCCGGTGGAGCATCAGTATATCGTGACGGAGCCTGATCCGGCGCTGGTGGAGTATCGGACGTCGCAGCCCGAGCATCCGGTTCTGCGCGACGCGGATGCGAAATGGTATGTGCGGGAAGAGCGGGGCGGGTGGATCCTTGGGCCTTATGAGTACGGCGCGCCGGCACGGTTTGAGTATGGGTGTCCCGACAGCTTCCGGGCCGATCTGTTCCCGCTGGATCTGGAGCGGATCGAAGAGGAATACATGTCGATGATCCATCGGATCCCGTCGTCGGAAACGGCGGGGCTGAAGGACGATTACAACGGGCCGATCTGTTACACGCCGGATGGGAACCCGTTGTTGGGGCCGGCGCCGGGGTTGCAGAACATGTGGCTGGCGGAGGGCTTTTCGTTCGGGATCACGGCGGCGGGCGGCACGGGGCATTATCTGGCGCAGGTGATGGTCGAGGGGGAGGCGGAGATCGACATGGCCTCGCTTGACCCCAAGCGCTACGGGCCGTGGATGACGACCGAATATGCGATGCGGAAGAATGAGGAGTGCTATTCCCACGTCTACATCCTGCATCATCCGGATGAGGAGCGGGAGGCGTGTCGTCCGCTGAAGACGGCGCCTGCGTATGATCGACAGAAGGCGAAAGGCGCGCAGTTCGGGCAGGTGAACGGGTGGGAGCGGCCGAATTACTATGGGCCGCTGGATGCGCCGGAGAGCTTTGACCGGGACGCGAGGTCGTTCCGGCGCGGTGGCTGGTGGCAGTATGCGAAGGCTGAGGCGGAGGCGATTAGGTCGGGCGTGGGGCTGATCGATGCGACGGCGTTTACGAAGCACCGGCTGACCGGGCCCGGGGCGACGGCGTTTCTGGATTGGTTCACGTGCAACCGCTTGCCGAAGGTAGGGCGGATCAACCTGACCTATGCGCTGACCGATCACGGGACGACGCGGACGGAGTACACGATCATTCGCGAGGGGGAGGATCGGTATCTGCTGATCTCTGCCGGGGCGTGGCAGGCGTATGATCAGGATTACCTCTACAAGGCGATCTGGGAGGGCGAGGATCGGTTCGGGCGGGTCAATGAAGAGGATGTGACCTCGCAGTACGGGGTGTTCGCGCTGGCGGGGCCGAAGTCGCGCGACGTGCTGAAGGCATTGGTGCGGGATGCGGAGCCGGAGACGGCGCTGTCGAACAAGCGGTTCCCCTGGCTGTCGGCGCGGCCGATCGAGCTGGGGATGTGCCCGGTCAATGCGGTGCGGGTGGCCTATACCGGCGAGCTGGGGTGGGAGCTGCATCATCCGATGGAGATGCAGACCTACCTGTGGGATCGGCTGACGGAGGCGGGCGAGCCGCATGGGCTGAAGCTGGTGGGCGCGCGGGCGCAGAACTGGTTGCGACAGGAGAAGTCGTATCGCGCGTTCGGGACGGAGTTGGGGCGCGATGCGACGCCGTTGGAGGCGGGGCTGGACCGGTTCGTGGACCTGTCGAAGGACTTTCGCGGGAAGGAGCGGATGGTCGAGACCGGCGTGCGGTTCAAGTGCGTGACGATGCTGGTCGATGGGCCCGACGATGCGGACCCGTGGGGGCGTGAGGCGCTGTATGCCGGCGAGACGCGTGTCGGGCGGCTGACCTCGGGCGGCTATTCGGTGCATTTCGGCAAGTCGATCGGGATGGGGTATGTCTCGCCGGATCACGCGGCGCCGGGGACGACGTTGAAGGTTAAGATGTTCGATCAGCTTTGGGATGCGACCGTGGTTGAGGACAGCCCGTATGACCCGCAGAACGCCGTTATTCGGGTGGACGGATAGCGGGGCGCTCATCAGACCTTTCGGGCTGCCTCGCCGGAAACAGTGGCCAATCGGTGGGCCGAGTGTTCGGGGTTCGGAGGTGATTCGGCGGCGAATTATCGCTAGCGCGATGGTGGTTTTGGTCGGGTGTAAGCGCCGGGTCACGGTATTGTCTGCGGGCGAAGCGAGGGGTCCGGCGGGGACAAGGTGCTGAAAAAGAGGGCGAAACCGTTGAAGGTTAAGGGATAATTCACATCCCGCCTATGCAAGACCCCCGGAACACCCCAATCATGCCATAATCGGACTCGAATCTGTTTCTGCTACGGATTTTGTGGGTTGCCGCCATGAACATGATGTCTCGGATCGCCGCCGTTGAAGGTAGAACTGGACCGCTGCTGGGTCTGGATGGACGCGCCAGTGTGCGAACGCCATTCGGGCCGAGGCGGGCGGAGAATGTGCGCCCCGGTGATCTGCTGGTCACGCGCGACAACGGATTACAGCCGGTGCGGATGGTGTGGACGCGGACGCTGAGCGAGGCGGACCTTGCGGCGGACCCGTCTTTGGCGCCCATTCGGCTGAAGCCGCGGGCGATCGGGCCGATGATGCCGCAGCGGGATCTGCTTTTGGCGGCGGCGCATCGGATTTTGGTGCCGGGGTATCGGCTGGTGGATGTGCCCGATACAGAGCCGCGTCTGATCGCGGCGCGGGACATTGCCGAGGTGTCGGATGAGGCGTACCTCGACAAGGCGGCGCGGGACATCACGTTCTACAACATCGTCTTCGATGCGCATCAGGTGTTCTGCGTGAACGGGCTGCCGGTGGAGAGCTATCTGCCGTCGGTCGGCGAGGTCGATGAGGTGGTTCGGAAGTCGTTGTCGGAGTGTCTGTCGGATGAGACGACGGAATATCCGGTGTCGCGGTATGTTGCGGCTGAGGCGGGGTATCGGCCGGAGTTGGTCTGAGCGGCGTCGGATGCCGGGCTTAAGCCCGGCCTACCATTGAAACATCGTTGCGTTAGGGAATGGTGGGCAGATTGCCCACCCTACCGGTGATCACGTGCGTGACGCGCTGGCTTCGAGGGCGGGGTAGCGGGTGGCGAGGGTGATGCCCCTTGCGAGGAATGAGATGAGCAGGGCGATCCAGAGGCCGTGGTTGGCGAGGATCGGGACGAGGGCGGCGATGGCGATCAGGTAAATCGCGGTCGAGAGGGCCATCATACGCACCATGTCCCCCGTTCGCGAGGCGCCGATGAATATCCCGTCGAGGATGAACGGTGCGACGCCCGCGAGGGGGGCGAGGATCATGTAGGTGAGGTAGGCCATCGCCTCGGCCCGGACGTCGGGGGCGGTGGTCATGATGTGGATGATCGGGGGGCCAGAGACGGCGAAGGCGATGGACAGGGCCACGGCCGATGCGAGGCCCCATTGGCCCGCCATGATCGAGGCGCGGCGGAGGCGGGCGCGTTGGCGGGCGCCCATGGCCTGGCCGACCAGCGTTTCGGCGGCGAAGGCGAAACCGTCGAGTGCGAAGGCGGCGACGTGGAGGAACTGGAGCAGGATCTGGTTTGCCGCGAGGGGCACGTCGCCGAAGCGGGCGCCGAGGAAGAGGAACGACAGGAAGATCGTCTCTAGCAGGGCCGAGCGGATCATGATGTCACGATTGACGGTTGCCAGATTGCGCAGGCGGGCGGGGTTGAACACGCGGGGCCAGTCGCGCCAGTGGGGCCCGCGAAACGGCGCGCGGCAGAGCCAGAGGCCAAGGCCCAGTGCCGTCCATTCGGCGATGAGCGTGGCGGTGGCGACGCCTTCGACGCCCCAGCCGAGGCCGAGGACGAACCAGAGGTCGAGGAGGATGTTCAGGCCGTTCATGCCGACCTGCAGGATCAGCACGCTGCCGGTGCGTTCGTGGGCGATCAGCCAGCCGGTGATCCCAAAGAGCGCGATGGCGGCGGGGGCGGCCCAGATGCGGATGGCGAGGTAGGTGGCGGCGAGGCCTTCGACCTCGGCGCTCGCGGGGGCGAGGGTGAGGGCGAGCCAGAACAGGGGGAGTTGCAGGGTGATGAGCAGCGCGCCTCCCGCAAGGCCGATGACGAGGGCGCGGGTCAGCAGGGCGTCGGTTTCGGCGGTGTCGCGGGCGCCGATGGCTTGGGCAACCACCCCCGCGAAGCCCATGCGAAGGGCGGCGAAGAGCCAGTAGAGCGCCGAGAGGATCAGCGCGCCGATGCCGACGGCGCCGATGGGGGCGGCTTCGCCGAGTTGGCCGATGACGCCAGTGTCCACCACGCCGAGGATTGGGATCGTGGCGTTGGAGATGACGATGGGGACGGCGATTTTGAGGACGCGCCCGTGGGTGAGCGTGTCAGCCATCCTTGGGTGGCATCAGGAGGTGCCCGGTGGCTTGGGCGAAGAGGCGGTTGCGGTTGTCCTGCCAGGCCTCGACATGGACGCTCGCATAGCGGCGGCCCGAGCGGTTGATGCGGGCGCGGGCGTAGGCGTCGCGGGGCAGGCCCGCGCGCAGGTAGTCGACGGTGAAGTCGATGGTTTTCGGCAGGCGGGGGAGGGTTTCGGGGGTGAGCGTTTCGGCGTCGATTTCGCCGCTTTCGATGTCGTCCCAGAGGAGGGACCACGAGAGTTCGATGGTCGCGGTGAGTTCGAGGAACGCCGCCGTGGCGCCGCCGTGGAGGGCGGGGAGCATCGGGTTGCCGATCAGCTTTTCGTCATAGGACAGTACGCCGGTCAGTTCGTCCCCGCGCCGGTCGAAATGTACGCCGAGGAAGTTCGCGTAGGGGACGGAACTGACGAGCGCTTTGAGCGCGGCGTCGCGGCGGTGTTTGATGACCTGTACGGGTTCAGGGCGCTTCATTGCTCGGCCACCGTAAAGGCGCCGGACGCGCTGGCGACGGGTGTGTCGCGGTCGTCATCCGTGGCTTCGGCGCGGACGAAGGCGACGGAGCGGGTGATGTGATAGCATTCGGCCCGCGCGCGGATGGTCTGGCCCGGTGTGGCGGGACGCATGTAATCGATGCGCAAGTCTAGCGTGGCCGTGACGGAGGGCGAGCCGGGGTGGCTCATCACCGCGGCGCCGCCGCAGGTGTCCATCAGGGTTGAAACCGCGCCGCCGTGCAGGACCCCGGTCGACGGGTCGCCGACGAAGCGTGGGTCGTAGGGCATCTCGATCTCGGCGACGCCGTCGCCGACCGAGAGAACGCGCATGCCGAGGGCGCGGCAGTGGGGGAGTGCTTCGATAAACTGCTGAGCTGTTTTTGCGCGGGCGTCGGTCATGGGGCAGTCATGACGCCGGGGCGCGGTGGGGGCAAGGGAGTAGGATCAATCCCGCCTTGGAGCGCCATTGGAGTGAGCGTTCACATTCCTCCGGATTTTGAGTCCGCGATCAGTTGGGTGACCCGTGCCCGCAGTTGTTCCGGAATGGCTTCGCTTTCCAGGGACAGAAAGCCTTGGATGATCAGGTTGCGGGCCGCATCTTCATCGATACCGGCCCCCATGAGGTAATTGAGTTTCTCACTGTCAATTATTCCGACACTGGCTTCGTGGCTTAGCATCGCACCTTCCGCCCTGGCTTTAAGTGCAGGAACCGCGATTATGTCGCCGCGATCGGTGAGCTTTAATCCATCACATCCAAGAAAGCCGCTTGTGCCGCCTGCTTCACTGACGAGGTTGGCGTTGTTGATGATGGTACCCCCGGCCGCCACCATACGGGCAACATCTTCGGATGTGGCACCTTTGCCCAACAGATGTGTCTCGGTCTCCAGGAGGCGCTCCGTCCCGTCGGGGGCCAAAACAATGGCCTGACTGACAGCGTTTGCGCCCTCGGCGAGCTTACTGACAGACCAACTGGCGCTGCGTGCGACGGGCGCCATCATGACTGACGTGGATTGGCTGCGTGCATTTTTATCAAGCTGCGCATACCCGTAGGAATGCACGTCCATGCCCTCGCCCCAATGCTCTATCGTCACCGATTTGCAGCTGGATCCCGCGCGCATGTAGCATTCACCGATAGAGATATGACGCCCCTTGCGCACGGAATGGGGAACGGCGGCGCCTGATATCATTTCGACCTCTGCGCCTTCATCGATCAAGGTGATGTCATGCGTGAATTGCCGCGCTTGCGGTGTTTCCAACAACGTAAAGCTTTGAACGGGTAGCGTGACCTTGGCGCCGGGTTTGACCCAGATGAAATGGCCAAGGGGATCATGCATGTGTTCGGCGACCTTGGCGATATGTTCGTTTTCGTCCGGGTCGACCAGCCCGAACATCAGGTTCTGAACAAAGTCATAGGTGCGCAAGGCGTCCGCGAGGGACATGATCTCAATGTTCGGGTCGTTGGACTGTGTGATGCGCATGGCGCGGTCAACAAGGATACCGGTCGCGGCCCGCTGGGATGGATCATCGAAACCCACATCGAAGAGAACATCCTTTTGGGTGTTCGTCAGGTCCTGGGCTGTCGCAACAGCTTGACTTGCGGGGTTCATTGGATCGGTCTCCTCTTTCTAGAGTGAAGTCCTCATGCTGCCGGAGCGGTGTAACCCGCAGCCTGGATATGCTCGAAGGCGTGGTCGGGATCGCCTGAGTACAGGATGCGCCCATCACGCATGATGTGCGCCCGATCGGCGCGCACATATTTCAGGATCATGCCGGTGTGTGTGATGATCAGACCCGAACAAGTGCGCCCTTGCTTGTCCGGGGCGCGGACAACCTGTGCGATTGCCTCCCCCACGGCACTGACGTGTTCCAGATCAACACCGCTCTCTGGTTCGTCGAACAGCAAGAGACGCGGATCCTGAAGCACGAGTTTCAGAACCTCCCAACGTTTGCTTTCGCCACCCGAAAACCCAACATTCACATCGCGGTTGAGAAAGTCGCCAAGGTTCAAAGCGGCGGCTTCCTTTTCGAGGCGCTCACCCGCGCCCAACGCTTCTGCAAAGCGGCGGACAGACACACCACTCAGTCGAGGCGGACGCTGATACCCCAGGCCAATCCCCAGTCGCGCCCGTTCATCAAGCGGAAGATTCTGAATTGGTTGGCCGTCAAAGAGGATGTCCCCACCCACAACCTCAAAAGGCGGCAGACCCATGATCGTGGACAAGAGGCTCGATTTACCGCACCCATTCGGGCCAAGAAGCACGTGTAGTTCACCTTCCGGCAGAGTGAGGTTGATGGACTTCAGAATAGGCTGATCTTCGATAGAAACCGAAAGATCGCGTATTTCCAGCATCGCAGCCTCCGTCTTGACCAAAAAACGTGCTTGCGGTCACCAAGTCTTGGAACCAGTTCGGCTTGGCTGGCGAAGAGTGGCGTAGCCTGATGGCGTGGCTGATGATTTCAGCCTTCCCCGTCAGTCATATCGGAATTCAGGCGCCGCAATTAAAGGGATGCGCCGGATAAACGACAGGTTTGTTGGTCAGATCGGTTCCATGTTCGCCAAGCGGGTGTGCGGATGCAGGTGAATGCGTTCCCCACGCGTTCGGTGCGGTTGGGGCCCAAGCGGAGAACGCCCGGGCGCGAGCATCCCGCTTTACTGCGCAGGCGCCTGTTCAGGGGGGCGTTGGGCTGGGAGTAGGGTGGGCAATTTGCCCACCGCCCCCGCGTGAGATTGCGTGCTGCCGCTTGCATGCTAGGGTAGAGTTCCACAAGGGAGGATCTCGATGTCCGACGAGACGCTGTCGTTCAAAGAGATGTGTGCGAAGTTCGATGTAACCCCGCGCACGCTGCATTGGTACGAATACACCGAACTTCTGGCCCCCGCCCGAGAGGGGCGCAGCCGGTTCTACAGCCAGAGGGAAGTTGCGCGCATGACCCTGATCCTGCGCGGGCGGCGCTGGGGGTTCAGTCTGGAAGAGATTCGGCAGTGGCTGCTTTTGTACGACGAGAAGGGCTCTAAGGAGCAGTTGGAGGAGTTTGTGCGCCTCGCGGATCGTCAGCTTGCGGCGCTGACGGAAGAGCGGTCGAAGCTGGATGAAACGATTGCCGAACTGCAGGCCACGCGGGCGGAAACCGAGCGATTGGTCGAGGAATTTGACTGACGCAAGGGCAAGGAAATTACCCAGAACGTTACGTGACAGACAGATTTGACAAGCGTTCCGGAATTGACGTGACGTGCTGGCTGCGTAACCGTCCAAACATCTTGCTGATCCAAACGTGAGACCTCATCTCAGCGCTTCCTGAGAAACGAGGACAACCACATGACCGATGATCTGATGACCATACGGGAGATGTGCGACGCCTTCGACGTGACGCCGCGAACGCTGCGGTTTTACGAGCAGAAGGAATTGCTCTCTCCCATCCGGGAAGGCACGAAACGCCTTTTCACGCGCCGGGATCGGGCGCGGCTGAAACTGATCCTGCGCGGCAAGCGCTTTGGGTTTTCGCTGGAGGAGATCCGGCAGTTGTTGAACCTGTACGACAAGGGCGATCAGCAGTTCTCGCAGATCACCCAGGCGTATGAGGTGGCCAAGCGGCGGCTTACCGACATGGTGCGGCAGCGCGACGACCTGAACGATGCGATTTCGGATCTGCAAGAGCAAATGCGCTGGGGCGAAGAGATGATCGCCTCGCTTACGACACCAAGGAAGGCGGCCGAATAGGCCACGACACGGGAGATCCCTTCGAATGACCACGTACACGGCCCCGACCAAGGACACCCAGTTCATCCTGCAAGAGATGCTGGACATCACAAAGCTCGACATACCGGGATATGATGAGCTTGAGGCCGACTTCACGTCGGCGGTTCTGGAGGAAGCCGGAAAGATCGCGTCGGACGTTCTGCATCCGCTCAACACGGTGGGCGACACGCAGGGCTGCGTTCTTGAAAACGGAGTGGTCCGCACCCCGGAGGGATTCAAGGCAGCGTATGACACGCTGCGAGACGGCGGCTGGACCGCGTTGGATGCCGACCCCGCTTATGGCGGGCAGGGTATGCCTGTGGTCATGAACCTCGCGACGGGTGAGTACTTCTCGTCCGCCAATATGGCGTTCCAGATGTATGCGGGACTCACCCATGGCGCGATGTCCGCCATTTATGCGCACGGGAGCGATGCGCAGAAGGAAACGTACCTGCCGAAGATGTCGTCCGGTGAATGGACCGGGACGATGAACCTGACGGAGCCGCAGTGCGGCACGGATCTGGGACTGATCCGCACGAAGGCAGAGCCGCAGGATGACGGGACGTATAAGATCAGCGGGCAGAAGATCTGGATTTCTGCCGGTGAGCACGACATGTCGGACAATATCGTCCACCTCGTCTTGGCGCGGATCCCGGGCGGGCCCGAGGGGATCAAAGGGATTTCGCTGTTCATCGTACCGAAGTTTCTGGTCAACGATGACGGGTCGCTGGGGGAGCGGAATGCGCTGTCCTGCGGTGGGCTGGAAGAGAAGATGGGCATTCATGGCAATGCCACCTGTGTGATGAACTATGACGGGGCTACGGGGTTCCTGATTGGTGAGATGCACAAGGGCATGCGCGCGATGTTCGTGATGATGAACGAGGCGCGGTTGCTTGTCGGCATGCAGGGCTTTGCCCAGGCATCGGTCGCGTATCAGAACGCCCTGGGCTTTGCGCAGGATCGGTTGCAGGGCCGCGATGTGACCGGCACGAAGAACCCGGACGGGCCCGCGGATGCGATCATTGTGCACCCGGATGTGCGGCGGAACCTGATGGATCAGAAGGCGTTCGTTGAGGGTGCGCGGGCGTTTGCGCTGTGGGGCGCGGTGTTCATCGACCGGGCGCATCGGAACAAGGACGAAGAAGCGGATGCGCTGATCTCGTTGCTGACGCCGGTGATCAAGGGGTTCCTCACGGACAAGGGGTTCGACACGACAGTGCTGGCGCAACAGACGCTCGGCGGCTCGGGCTTCACGAAGGAGTGGGGGCTGGAGCAGTTCGTGCGCGATGCGCGGATTGCGATGATCTATGAGGGCACGAACGGGGTGCAGTCGCTGGATCTTGTCGCGCGGAAGCTGCCGGCGCATGGCGGGAAGCCGATCATGGCGTTCTTCGAGATGGTGAAGACGTTCATCAAGGAGAATGAGGGCGACGAGGCGCTGAAGGCCGATTTCCTCGACCCGCTGAAGGCGGCGTCGAAGGACCTGCAGGCGGCGGGCATGTACTTCATGGCCGAGGGGATGAAAAACCCCAACAATGCGCTGTCGGGGTCGTATGACTTCATGCACCTGTTCGGGCATGTGTGCCTTGGCCTGATGTGGGCGCAGATGGCGAAGGCCGCGAACGCGGCGCTGGCGGGTGGTTCGTCGGATACCGAGTTCTACGAGACGAAGCTGGCGACCGGGCGCTATTACATGAAGCGGCAGTTGCCCGCGACGGGGCTGCATCTGGCGCGAATACAATCGGGGGGTGACGCTGTCATGGCGCTCGACGCGGCGAACTTCTAAGCCGATGCGGGGGCTTTTGGACTTCGCCAAGGTGCTGACGTTTCTGGTGGCTTTGGGCGCGTTCCTGTGGGCGGCGTTCGGGGTTGTGAGCCAGGGGGTGATCCCGCCGGATCAGCCGAAGGACCTGAGCTTTGCCATCGGCGGGGCGCGGGTCGGGGCTGTGGCGCTGGTGCTGTATCTGATCGCGGCGCTTCTTCGCAAAAGGATGGATTGATGCCGAAACGTTTCCGCCTGACCCGCCGGTTCCCGTGCGCGATGACCGAGGACGGCTATCGCCGCCTGCGCCGCTTTGCGCAGGAGGCGGGGCTGGATGAGGGCGAGGCGCTGTCGTTTTTGTTCGAGAACTTCGACTCGGTGACGGATCAGGAGACCCTGACGGTGAAGTTGCGGCTGTTCAATGCCGAGCTTGATGAGCGGAAGCGATGACCGGCCGGGCGGTGGCGCGGGTTGGACGTGCGGGACGCCTCCGGCGGGAGTATTTGGACCAAGATGGAGACATGGGTCGGGCGCCCCGTCCCCCAGTGCTACCTTCAAGACGACGGGACGCCTTCACCTTGGGCGGTCATCGGCTCTCCAGCCTGTACCGCACTAAAGAGGGTGGCGAGACATGGTTAAGAAGAGGTTACCGGCCCCTTCATCTTGGCAAAAATACTCAAATTCGACGGGTCAACCGGCGCGGCGCCGGGGAGGGATGAGATGGTGATGCAGCTCTACTGCATGGGCGAGAGCGGGAACGCCTATAAGGCGGCGCTGACGCTGGAGTTGGCGGGTGTCGACTGGGAGCCGGTGTTCGTCGACTTCTTTAACGGCGAGGCGCGCAAGCCCGAGTGGCGTGAGCAAATCAACGTGATGGGTGAAGTTCCGGCGCTTATCGATGGCGACGTAAAGCTGTCTCAGTCGGCGGTCATCCAGCAGTATGTGATCGACAAGACGGGCTCCCCTCTCGGCGGGACCCCGGAGGAAAAGTACGAAGTCATGCGCTGGGTCTTGTGGGACAACAACAAGATGTCCTCGCAGGCCGGGCCGCTGCGGTTCATGACGAACTTCCTGTCCGAAAAGCATCGATCAGACGACGTCATCAAGTTCCTGCACGGGCGGACGCAGGGTGCTTTGGAGATTCTGAACAAGCATCTGGACGGGCGGGACTGGATCGTTGGCGATGCGATCACTGTCGCGGATATCTCGTGCTGCGCCTACCTGTTTTACCCCGAGACATTCGGGTTTGACCGGGCCGATTGGCCCCATATCGACGCCTGGCTGACGCGTATCTCGGACACGCCCGGCTGGAAGCACCCTTATGATCTGATGCCGGGCCACCCGGATGATCGCGCCTGAGGAGACGCCCCATGAGTGAAGCCTATATCTATGACGCTGTCCGCTCCCCCCGGGGGAAGGGCCGCAAGGACGGGAGCCTGCACGAGGTGACCGCTGTTCACCTCTCGGCAGAGGTTCTGAACGCGCTCAAGAATCGTACGAACCTGGACACGGCGATGGTCGAGGATGTGATCTGGGGCAATGCCACGCAGGTGGGCGAGCAGGGCGGGTGCCTTGCTAGGACGTCCGTGCTGGCATCGGATTTTGACGAGCGGGTGCCCGGCGTCTCGATCAACCGGTTTTGCGCGAGCGGGCTGGAGGCTGTGAACATGGCCGCCAATCAGGTGCGCGGCGGCGCGGGCGATGCCTATGTCGCGGGCGGGGTGGAGATGATGGGGCGCGTTCCCATGGGCTCTGATGGGGCGGCGATTGCCGTGGATCCGTCGCTGGCGATGAAGACCTATTTCGTGCCGCAGGGGATTTCGGCCGACATCATTGCGACGGAGTACGGTTTCACGAGGGATGATGCCGACGAGCTGGCGGTCGCCAGTCAGTCGCGCGCGGCGGAGGCGATGGCGGACAAGCGGTTCGACGGTTCAGTTGTGCCGATCAAAGACGTGAACGGACTGACCATTCTGGATGTCGATGAGTATCCGCGCCCGGGCACCGATATGCAGGCGTTGGGTGCGTTGAACCCGGCGTTTCAGCAGTTGGGCGAGGTGATGCCGGGCTTCGACAAGGTCGCGATGATGAAGTACCCCCATCTGGAGAAGATCAACCACATCCACCACGCGGGCAATTCGTCGGGGATCGTGGATGGGGCGGCGGCGATCCTCGTGGGCTCGAAGGAGCTGGGCGAGAAGCTGGGGATCAAGCCGCGTGCGCGGATCAAGGCGACGGCGAAGATCGGGACGGACCCGACGATCATGCTGACCGGGCCGGTGCCGGTGACGGAGAAAATCCTTGGCGACCACGGGATGGCGATCGGGGATATCGATCTGTTCGAGGTCAATGAGGCGTTCGCCTCGGTCGTGCTGCGCTTCATGCAGGCGTTTGATGTGGACCACGGCAAGGTCAACGTGAACGGCGGGTCGATTGCGCTGGGGCATCCGCTGGGGGCCACGGGGGCGATCATCCTTGGCATGCTGCTGGATGAGATGGAGCGGGCGGACAAGGAGACCGGCCTCGCCACCCTGTGTGTTGCGTCGGGCATGGGCGCGGCGACCATTATTGAGCGCGTGTAAGGGACAGATATCATGAGCGAATTTCACTACACGCTGGGCGATGACGGGGTGGCGATCATCACGTGGGATGTGCCCGAGAAGTCGATGAACGTCATGACCATGCAGGGTTGGGACGAGCTTGATGCGCTGGTCGACAAAGCGCTGGGCGATGAGGCCGTGAAGGGCGTTGTGCTGACGTCGGGCAAGGACACTTTTGCCGGCGGGATGGACCTGAACGTCATCGCGAAGATGAAGGAAGACGCAGGGGCGGACCCGGCGAAGGGCCTGTTCGAAGGGCTGATGCGGACGCATGGGATCATGCGGAAGATCGAGCGGGCCGGGATGGACCCGAAGACGCTCAAGGGTGGTAAGCCGATTGCGGCGGCCTTGCCCGGGACGGCGTTGGGGATCGGGTATGAGCTGCCGCTGGTGTGTCACCGCATCTTTGCGGCGGAGAACCCGAAGGCGAAGATCGGGCTGCCGGAGATCCTCGTAGGCATTTTCCCAGGTCTGGGCGGCACGACGCGGCTGACGCGTAAGATGGGCGCGATGACGGCCTCGCCGCATCTGCTGGAAGGCAAGACCTATGATCCGGCGACTGCGAAGGCCAAGGGCCTCGTGGATGAAGTCGTGCCGGGCGATGAGTTGCTGGCGAAGGCGAAGGAATGGGTTCTGTCCGCGACCGATGCCGATCTGGTGAAGCCGTGGGATGCCAAGGGCTACAAGATGCCGGGTGGCGCGCCGTATCATCCGGCTGGTTTCATGACGTTCGTCGGCGCCTCGGCGATGGTCCATGGCAAGACGCAAGGTGTCTATCCCGCCGCAAAAGCGCTGTTGTCGGCGGTTTATGAGGGGGCGCTCGTGCCGTTTGACACGGCGCTGAAGATCGAAGCGCGGTGGTTCACGCAGGTGATGCTGAACCCGTCGTCCACGGCGATGATCCGGTCGCTGTTCATCAACAAGCAGGCGCTGGAGAAGGGGGCGAACCGGCCCTCTGTCGACGATCAGACCGTTAAGAAAGTCGGCGTCTTGGGCGCCGGGATGATGGGCGCAGGCATTGCCTATGTCGCCGCGAATGCCGGGATCGAGGTCGTGCTGGTCGATCAAGCGCAGGAGGCGGCTGACAAGGGCAAGAGCTATTCCGAGGGCATTCTCGACAAGGGGATGAGCCGCAAGAAGGTGACGGCGGAGAAGAAAGAGGCTGTGCTGGGTCGGATCACGGCGACGACAGATTACGCGGCACTGGCGGGCTGTGATCTGATCGTGGAGGCGGTGTTCGAGGACACGGGCATCAAGGCTGAGGTCACGAAAAAGGTTGAAGAAGTCGTCGGCGACGATTGCATCTTTGCGACCAACACCTCGACCCTGCCGATCACCGAACTGGCGGGCGCGTCGAAGCGGCCCGAGCAATTCATCGGGATCCACTTCTTCTCACCCGTCGACAAGATGATGCTGGTAGAGATCATTCGCGGGAAAGAGACCGGGGATCGGGCGGTGGCGAAGGCGTTGGACTTTGTCCGGCAGATCCGGAAGACGCCGATCGTGGTGAACGACGCGCGGTTCTTCTACGCGAACCGGTGCATCATTCCGTACATAAACGAAGGCATTCGGATGGTCGCCGAGGGCGTGGAGCCTGCGCTGGTCGAGAATGCGGCGAAGCTGGTGGGGATGCCGTTGGGGCCCCTGCAGCTAGTCGATGAGACGTCGATTGATCTGGGCGTGAAGATCGCCAAGGCGACGCGAGCGGCGATGGGGGATGCGTATCCCGATGGGGCCGTGGATGACGTGCTGTTCTGGATGGCGGACGAGGGCCGGTTGGGGCGGAAGTCGTCGGCCGGGTTCTATGGCTATGATGAGCAGGGCAAGCGGACCGGGCTTTGGGACGGGCTTTCGGGCAAGTTCCCTGTGGCGGATGGTCAGCCGGAGTTGGCTGAGGTGCAGCACCGGTTGCTGTTTGCACAGGTGCTGGAGGCCGTACGGGCGCTGGAAAGCGGCGTGCTAACGGACATCCGCGAGGGCGACGTGGGCGCGATCCTCGGCTGGGGCTTTGCGCCGTGGTCGGGCGGGCCGTTCTCGTGGCTCGACATCCTTGGTGCGGCGCGGGCGGTGGAGCTGTGTGAGGGGCTGGAGGCCCGGCACGGTGCGCGGTTCAAGGCGCCTGCGCTGCTGGTGGAGATGGCGCAGAAGGGTCAAAGCTTCTATAGCCGGTTTGGGTCTGAGGCGGCTGAGGCAGCTTAGGGCCGATGCACTGAGCTATCCATGTGCGGAATCAGGGCCGCAGGCCGCCGCGCATCGCCGGGCCCACCTGCGGCCCGGCGATTTGGTTTCAGTGCACCTTTCGGAGCGGCGCGGGACCCGTCAAAAAGCTTTGAAGGATCGCCAGAGTCGTGGGCCCGTCGATACGCGGTTTGGTTCAATCAAGCGCATCGTGTTCCCAGGCTCACGGCGGTGTTGGTGGGCCGATTGCCCACCCTACGACTCGCGGGTGTTGGCGCCGGGCTGAAGCCCGGCCTACTTTTGAATGAGCGTTGCGTGCGGCTGTGGTGGGCAGAGTGCCCACCCTGCCGTTGGTGTTACGCGGGTTCTGATGTTGTGGGTTCTTCGGTCGTTGCCTCTGCAGCGGTTTCGAAGAAGCGGCAGGACATCAGGTAGTTGGCCGTTTCCGGACCCGCGACTGAGAAGGAGTCCGATACGCCTTCGGCGACCTTTTTGGGTCTTGGGCAGTGCATGAGCACGGCCTGGTTGACGTAGCAGATCTCTTCTTCATCGAATGACAGGCTGTAGATGTTGATTTCATCAACGGGCATCACCAATCCGATGCCACCGTAGCCTATGGTGTGCCGCCCCGCGACAAGCACGCCACTTTCGCCGGTAACGCCTTCCACCGCCGTTCCGCGCACCATGACGTGCTGGTCGGGCAAGAGGTAGAACGCCTCGTTGTTGCCAAGCGCCCCTGCAGGGACGAGGATCAGGCCCTCTGGATAGGCTTCTGCCAACCCGGCGCCGTATTCTGTCTGGTAGATCGCCCGAACCGGCCTGAGGCCGCCGTCGAACGTGTGAACCAGGGTTCCGGGGCGCAGATCTTCGACCCTGCGCCAGCCGGCTTCTGTTTCGACCTTTGTGCCCCCGATTAGTCCCCATGAGACACGGCGCGGCGCTTGGCCCCGCTCGCGGTAATCGGTCATGGTCGTCTCCACGTTATGTCGGCGGGTCCCGAGTGCCCGCCGAGTGCCACTCAGCGGACGCAATTCGCCTCTAAATTGGCGGAAATGCGGCAAAACCTTGGCGGGGTCT
Source organism: Pseudomonadota bacterium (assembly GCA_039190895.1). Classification (GTDB taxonomy): domain Bacteria; phylum Pseudomonadota; class Alphaproteobacteria; order Rhodobacterales; family Rhodobacteraceae; genus Ovoidimarina. Next base: position 18,363 of record JBCCXY010000071.1, read on the forward strand.
CTTCCCAAGCTGCAATCCGCCGATATTGGCGGCTTTGCGGCCCGTATGCGGCCATTCCGCCGGGGGCGACGCATGGGGCAGGGTTCGCGGTGCCGAAAGAAGTGGCGATTCTTGCGGGCCGGGACCCGCGTGGCTATCCTGACGCCGATAGCGTGGGGGCAGAGTGGCGCAGCATGACGGCGCTGACCAAGTATCAGCGGCTGGAAGCGACGGGCGTCTATGATTCCGGTGACGGCGCGCGACGAGACGCTATGGCGTCTTTGGGGACGGCGACCCTGACGATCACGGTTTTTGGCACGAAGGCGGTCACGCATTGGTCGCTGGCGGCGGTGCGGCGAGTGAATCCCGGGGCGGCTCCGGCGGTGTTTGCGCCTGCGTCCGACAGCGTCGAACGGCTGGAAGTATCGGATGACGAGATGGTCCGGGCCATTGAGACGGTGCGGAGTGCGGTTGCCAAAGCGGGGCCGCATCCGGGGCGGTTGCGGGGTCGGCTGACATTGGGGATTGGGGTGGCGTTGCTGGCGGCCATGGTGGTTTGGCTGCCCGGGGCGCTGACGCGAAAGACGGCGTCGCTGGTGCCTGAGGCGGCGCGGGCCCAGATTGGCGAGGCGCTGTTGGGGCGGATAGCCAAGGTCACCGGGATGCCGTGCGATACGGTTGAAGGTGAGGCGGCGCTCGCGGCGTTGTTGGAGCGGCTGGGCGATGCGGGGCCGAAGCGGGCGCTCATCGTGCCCGATGGTGTCCGGACGGCGGCGCATGTACCGGGCGGGACGGTTCTTCTGGGGCGGAGTGTGGTTGAGGATCACGAGAGCCCGGCGGTGGTGGCCGGGTACTTGTTGGCGGAGGCCGAGCGGAGTGAGGCGGGGGATCCGTTGGTGCCGCTGTTGGATCATGCGGGTTTGCGGGCGACGGTCACGCTGGCGACGACGGGGCGGCTGCCGGATTGGGCGCTGGATGGGTATCCGTCGGCGTTGCTGACGACGCAGGCAGTGGCTTTGGCGCCCGGGCGGGCGGCGGAACGGTTTGCGGCGGCAGGTGTCCCGATTTCGCCGTATGCGTATGCCGTTGATATTACAGGGGAACAGACGCTGCCGTTGATTGAGGCGGATCGTCGGCCGGTGTTGACGGAAGCGTTGTTGCCGGACGGGAGTTGGGTGGCGTTGCAGGGGATTTGTGAGTAGGGGCCGCTCTTCGCGCTCTTGCGAGCGCGCCTCGGTTTTGCGGCGCGTCGCGGCTTGCGTGGTGCTGGTTGCGAGGGGGGAGCCGGGGTGAACCCCGGCCTACTTGGTGCCGGATGTCGCAGGGCAGTGAATGGTGCGCTGGAAGCGCACCCTACCTGTTGGTCATTTCTCTGGGGCGGTGGGCAGATTGCCC
>JBCCXY010000072.1:0-19498 GCA_039190895.1 Pseudomonadota bacterium
CGCGATTCTTAAAGACGCCGAGGAAAGCGAAACGCCGACGCGCGTTGTGGCGGGATGGTATGTGCCGGTTCAACAGGACGATACCTGCGTTTTGGAATTCCGCGAGTGCGGCGAATACAAGCTGGATTGTCACAAGCTTGTTTATCATCCCGGTGATCATGGCTGCTGCCCGCTGACCCTGGAAGGGGAATTTAACAAGCTTTGCGCGAATATCTCGATTGGTCGGAATATGGCCGGGGTTCACTACTTCTCGGACTATTACGACAGCGCGCGGATGGGCGAGGAAATCACGCTCGGCATTCTGGAAGAGCAGGCGCTTGGCTATCAGACCGACCGCTTCGTGGTGTCCGTGCCCACCTTCGACGGCGACGCGGTGCGGATCGGGCGGCGCTAGTCCACTGTTTCGCTAAATGAAAGACCGGCCGCGGAGGTATCCGCGGCCGGTCCTGACACGTCCGCGGACGCTTAAGCCACCATGTCGTTGGACATGTCGTCCTCGTCGTCGTCGTCGATCATCGGATCGTCGTCGTCGTTATCCGGCGTGACCGGGATGAGGTCGGACAACAGCGTGTCGGCTGTGGGTGCCGGTGCATCGTCGTCATCGTCATCTGGCGTGGCGCCACCCAGGAACGACAGCAGCTGCAAGAGGACGTTGATGAGCCGGTCGAACATCGCTTCGAGGTTGTCGAGGCGAGATTCGATCTCCTCCAGCTCCTCGTCGTTCTCCTCCGGTTCTTCCGCAGGCTCCTCCGGTTCTTCGGCAGGCTCCTCCGGTTCCTCGGCAGGCTCCTCCGGCTCTTCGGCAGGCTCCTCCGGTTCCTCGGCAGGCTCTTCCGGTTCCTCGGCAGGCTCCTCCGGCTCCTCGGCAGGCTCTTCCGCCTCTTCGGCAGGCTCCTCCGGTTCCTCGGCAGGCTCCTCCGGTTCTTCGACCGGATCGGGCTCTTCTGCGGGCTCTTCCGGCTCTTCGACCGGGGGCGTGTCGGGCGTGTCATAGACCGCCGCCAGCGCCGCCGGGTCGCCCTCATTCGAGCTGAGGATCACCGTTTCGACATCCTCCAGCACGCGGTCGAACATCGCCACATGGCTGACCTCGCCGTCGAAGTGCCAGGTGAGGTTGTCGTCGTCGCCCTGACGCGTCCGCGTCGCGGCGCCGATCACCAGATCCTCGGCGTTGCCCGACATGCCATCCGGGTAGCCGTCGGCCGTGTCCACAAGCTCACCGTTGAGGTAAAGCTGCGTGGCGCCGGCGTCGAAGGTGAAGGCGACGTGATAGTCCTCGCCCGCCTCGATCTTTTCACCCGACCGCAGGAACACTTCGCTGTCCGTGCCCTGGAAACGCACCTTCAGCTCGCCATTCGTGGCGATGTAGGCCGTGAAGTGACCGCCATCTTCGAAGCCCGAGTGGTCCTTCGACACAAGCGCCTGGTTCTGGTCATTGCCCGGCGTCAGCGCGTTGAAGGCGAACGAGATCGTCCCGTCGACCTGCTGCTGTTCGGCGGTGTTCGGGATCTCGTCCGTCTGACCGCCCAGGTACGTGCCGCCCTCGTGGTACATCACCAGGTTCGGCGCTTCGAGGTTGGCGTCAAAGCCGTAGTCGAACTCCACCTCGCCCGCCAGCAGCCACGGGTTGTCCGAATAGGCCGCCGGGTCGGACCCGATCGGGTCGCCGTCGACGTCGCGGCTGTCATAGCCGTACAGTGCCGGGTCGTCGTGGGTCTTCAGTTCGCCATTCGGGGCGAAGGCCTCCTGCAGCTCGTCGATGGTGGTGACGATGCCATAGTGGGCGCCCGCGTCGGTCTCGATATCGTCGAGCTCAACCCGATCCCCGTGGACGACGACATAGCCGACATAGTCTTCATCATGTGCGCCACCGCCGTTGCCCTGCTGGGAATAGGCCGTGATGATCGAGACCACGTCGTCGTCATACCCGTCACCGTCGGAGTCGATGGACTGGTAATCCACCTTCACGTTGACGGTGTGGCCGATGACCGAGATCGTGTCGCCTTCCGACTTGTCGTAGTCGGCGATCACGTCGATCCCGAAGGCGTCGACCCAGTGATCGTGGACGAAGCGGTTTTCGCCCGCGACGCCGTGCCAGTGGATCGTCCGACCATCGGGCATCAGGTTGTCCATGATGCTTTCTTTGGTGCCGTTAATCCCGATCTCGAACTTGAACTGGTCGGCGCCGTCACCGCCCACAAGCACGTCGTCGGCTTGCAGCGGCTGGTCTACCCAATCGTGCAGCTTCAGGTACTCCGGATCGATATAGGGCGCGGGCCGCGACGGATCGTCGAGCACAAGCTGACCGGCGCGCTGTTCGCCTGCGTCGGAGCGGCTGTAGAGGATGTCGTCGCCGTCGCCACCGTCGAGGTAGTCGTTGCCGCGACCGCCATCCAGCACGTCGTTCCCGGCGCCGCCTTCGAGGTAGTCGTTGCCGTAGCCGCCGTTCATGGTGTCGGCGCCGTTTTCGCCGTACATCATGTCGTCGCCCGCAAGGCCGTCCATGGTGTCGGCGCCACCGCCGCCCATCATGGTGTCGTCGGCCACGATCAGCGCATCCGGACCCGACGGATTGACCAGGGCGTCGCCCGGACCGTTGTCCATCAGCTCCTGAATCTGGCCCTGATCCAGCGCGTCCTCGCTGTCCATGCCGCCCCAGAAGCCGAAGTCGGCGATGCCGCCCTCGAACTCGTGCTTCAGGTCCTCGTCATCGGTCGCGAACTCTTGCGCGGTGTCGTTCAGCTCTGCCGTGAACGTGTCGGCGCCGAAGACCCAGGGCTCCTGGTTATTGAGGAAGAACGCCTCGGTGTAGGTGTTGGGGTTGGGCGAGTCGCCCTCGACCGCGTTCCACTGGTTGGCCGGGATCGGCTGGCCGTCGACATAGACCGTGACGCCCGAGTCGGTGAAGGACACCGCCACGTGTGACCATTCGCCTTCGGTGAACTGGGCGTTGTTTGTCTCCCACGCCTTGTTGCCGCCTTTGCCGTCGCCAGTGGCCATGCGCAGGAACAGGTTGCCTTCGTTGTCGTGGCCCAGGCGGAAGTGGCCGCCGTCTTTCTGGCCGGTGTGGTCCTTCGAGACGAACATGGACTTCTCGCCCAGATCATCGGGGCGGACCCACATGGCGATCGTGCCCTGGCTGACCTCGTAGCTGGGATCATGCTCCAGGAATGCGAAGGTGTCTTCGCCGTTGAAATACAGCGCGCCGTCGGCGTCGCCGTTCGGGCCTTCCGTCAGCTCAGCGCCCGGAAGTGCCTGATTTTCATACAGAGCATAGGCCTTGATCTGCCCGCCATTGCCATCGACATGAGCGTTCGAAAACGCGTTCTCGTTGCCATCGGCGAAGGAGTAGTAGGCAATGGCCCCCGGCAAACCTGTCACGTCGGGCGCGTCGGTGCCCATCATCGTGTTGGCGCCACCATTGCCGGTGGTGGTCTGACCCGTCATCTCGATTTCTTCGACCTGATCGAAGCTGCCACGGGTCGGCGGCATGGCGTCCTCCGCCTCCGTCGCGCCGACGAGCATGTCTTCCGAGAAGTTCGCGTTCTCGAACGCCTCGCCCGGATTTTCGATGATCGCACCGGCGTTGTTGGTGCCAAGGCCGTTGTTCATGGCCATCATCTGGGCCATGTCCATGTTGCCCATCATATCGGCGGGCGAGCGCGAGTCGTAGCCTTTGTAATCGACCCCGTCGACGGTCGAGATCTTCTCGTCGCCCTGCGGGTACAGCGCCTCGGCGATATCCTCATAGCCCTCGACGATGCCGTAGGTGACGCCGTCATCGGTCTGGATATCGTCCTTTTCGACGCGGTCGCCCGACACGATGACCTGACCGATCAGGTCCATCGCGTGGGCTCCGCCTCCCCCGTGCTGGTTCGAGATGACCGTGATGATCGACTCTTCGGCCTCGTCGCCGATCACGTCGGCATAGGAGACATAGACATTCGCCGTGTGGCCGATGACCGCGATGTGGTCTTCCTCGGCGTTGTAGTCAGCGATGATGTCGATGCCGAAGGCGTCGACCCAGTGGTCGTGCAGCTCGTTGTTTTCGCCCGCAACGCCGGCCCAGTTGATGGTGCCGTCGCCCTGGATGTGCTTTTCGATGATGTCCTGTTTGGCGTTCAGCAGCGGTTCGATCAGGAACGTGTCGCTGCCAGAGCCGCCGATCAGCACGTCATCGGCGTGCAGGGGCAGGTTTTCATAACCCTTGAGCATCTGAAGGTCGTCATTGACCTCGTTATCGGGGTCATCCCGGGTCGGCATGCCGATGGCAAGCTGACCGATGCGCGACACACCGGCGTCCGAGCGCGAGATCAGCGTATCGTTGCCCTCACCCCCGTCGATCACGTCCGAGCCGCGGCCACCGTCGATCACGTCATCGCCCGCGCCGCCGTTGATGACATCGTCACCGTAGCCGCCGTTCAGGATGTCGTCGCCGTCGCCGCCGTTGATGGTGTCGTCGGCACCCTTGCCGTTGATCACGTCGTTGCCGTCAGTGCCGGTGCCATCGATGGCGACGTCCAGGCTGTCAGCGCCCAGGAATGCACCGGGGTGATAGTCTTCGGCGGGGACCAGTGCGACATCGTTGGGCGGGGCCAGGAAGTCGGCCTGTGTCTGATAGAACGCGCTTTGATCGACAGGCAGGCCGTCGATTTCCATGTAAAGCGACATGCCGCCGCCCTGATCGAAATACAGCAGTTCGATCTCGTAAAGGCCGCCTGCGAAATCGCCCACGACCGAGGTTTCTTCCGTCGCGCGGGGTGTCTCGAACGCGCTGAACGACTGGCCGCCCAGCGACAGCGAAAAGCCATCGTCCGAGGCAATCGTGATCTCATGCGCGCCCGGCGGAATATATATATAGCCCGTCAGCACGATGCCCGACGGCCCCATTTCGTAAGCCGAGCCGTCGCCGGTCAGCGAGCCCGCGTCATGGTCAAGGAATTCTTCGACCGTGGTGTCGCTCTTGCGTCCGGCATAGGCGATCTCGCTCGCCACGAAGCTAAGCTGCGGCGCGCCGTTGGTGAGGTCACGCAGATCGTCGATGTTGTTGATGCGCCCGTCCGGCACGTAGACCTCCCCGGCGAGGCCCGACCCCTCACTCGGGACGAACCCGTCCGCTGTATATGCAATCGCTGGGGCTGCAGTAGCGACAGCGGTGGCTGGATCGAAATTCCCGATGTTTGCCATAGTCAAAGTTCTCCCGATGACACAAAGGGCTGTTGAGCCGCTTTGCGCCTTGTTCCGATTCAAGTTCTTTCCATGGACCCGTACGATCCGGATCAGCCCATGGGCCTCTGGGGCCCGCCTGACCGTTCGCGTCGAGGGTGGAGACTATGGGGGATTGTGGCGAAAAAAGGTCGTGGTTAACCGATGCGCGGTTCGGCGCGGATCTGGCGTTGTGTGAAGTAGTTCACTGAATTATAACGGAAATTTTAGAGGGCGCGCCGGGGATTGTGCACGGAGGGTGACAAGACGTGCCGCATTGTTTCGGACTTTGCGTCTTATCTTGGACCATCAACAGAGCGTTTCCGCCGACCGTGGGCGAAAGGCCGCCTCGATTCACCGCGCGTTCACCTAAATCGCGCGAATTGGGGCAAATAGCGTAACTAATTTCACAGTGAATCGGCGAATCCCCTTTGGGAATCACCGAATGTCCGCCGCGCGGCCACAGAATTGCCGCATGTCGGGGGGAGCTTGGCTGAAATCAACGTCTGATCGGGCTGTTGGACATGCTTCATGAACGCGCACTGACGTCTGGACAGGGTGGCGAACGCCCAATCAAGCTGATCATCCAGCTTCCCTGCCACAACGAAGAAGACCAATTGCCCGCGACGCTGGCCGATCTTCCGCGAGAGGTTCCCGGGTTTGATCTGGTGGAGTGGCTGGTGGTCGACGACGGCTCCACCGACCGCACGGTCGAGGTCGCGCGTGAGCATGGCGTGGATCACGTGGTGGAGCTTGGCCATAATCAGGGATTGGCGGCCGCGTTCATGTCGGGGCTTGAGGCGGCGGTGAAGCTTGGCGCCGACGTGATCGTCAACACCGACGGCGACAACCAGTATTCCGCGAAATACATCGGCGACCTGACCGCCCCGGTTCTGGCGGGGGACGCCCAGATCGCCATCGGCGCGCGTCCGATCACGGATATCGAGCATTTCTCGCCCCTGAAGCGCAAGCTGCAGAAGCTGGGAAGCTGGGTCGTGCGCCGGGCCAGCAAGACCGATGTCGAAGACGCCCCCAGCGGCTTCCGCGCGATCCACCGCGATGCCGCGATGCGGCTGTATGTGTTCGGCGCGTACACCTACACGCTTGAGACGATCATTCAGGCCGGGCGGCAGGGCATCCCGGTGGTGTCCGTCCCGGTAGAGGTCAACGACCCCACCCGCGAAAGCCGCCTGATCAAGTCGGTGGGCCAGTACATCTATCGCTCCGCCACGACGATCTTCCGCATTCTTGTGCTGTACAAGCCGCTGAAAATGTTCTCCCTTCTCGCGCTGGTGACGGCGATGCCGGGGGCGCTGGCGTTTGCGCGGTTCCTCGTGCTCTACGCGATGGGCGAGGGCAGCGGGAACATCCAGTCGCTGGTCATTGGCGCTGCGCTGATCGCGACGGGGGCGATCTTCTTTATGGGCGGCCTCCTTGCCGACCTGATCGCCGCGAACCGGCAGCTTCTGGAAGAGATCCGCGCCCGCCAGCTTCGGATGGAGATTGAGCACGAGACCGGTGGGCAAATTGCCCACCCGACCGATCAGCCGACCCGTCCCGCGCAGTCGGCGTAGGCCGGGGTTCAGCCCGGCACGTCCTACCGCGCAAGCACGACGTCCGTGCGGATATCAAGCGCATCCTCAGCCGCTTTCACCAGGTAATCCGCGACGTCCCCGCGCGAGATCAGGCCGTTGCGCCACTCGCTCGGCTCCCGCAGCACGCGGTACTTTCCGGTGGCCTTATTGTTCGTCAGGATCACGGGCCGTGCGATGGTCCAGTCGAGGGGGCTTTCGAGGATCATCGCCTCTTGCCGGTCCTTGTCCGCATAGGGGCGGCCGAGGATGGCCTTGTGGCCCAGGCTTTCCAGGGTGCTCATCGCGGCGCGACTGCGCCCGGCGCCGAAGCCGGTGACGACGATCAGCCGCTTGACCCCCGCCGCTTCCATCGCGGGCAGCAGCACCTGGGTGGCGTCCGAGAACAGCCGCTCTTCCTCCCAGATCATGGCGAGGCGCTCGCGGATGCCCAGCGTCACGATCACCGCGTCGACCCCGGCCACGGCGCGGGCCACGTCGTCGGCGTTGGTGGCGTCGCCGGGGAATGGCTCCAGCCCCTCGGCGGGCTCCAATTGGTCGGCGGCGCTGCGGGACATGGCGCGCACCTGATGGCCGCGCGCAAGGGCGGTTTCGCGGGTGCGGGCGCCGATGCCCGAGGTTGCGCCGATGATAAGGAGGTGCATGGGACGTCTCCGTTACGGTGAAGCCCTGCACATAGGCGCGCAGTGTGACGGGGAAAGCGCGCCATAGTCGCGCACGCGGCTTGGCGAGTTGCTGAAAGCCGCCTAGGGCGTCAGAATGCGATCGGACGGGGGCAAGGACCGAAGAACGGGAAGCGCATGGCAAACGCCACTCGCCCGGTGCAATGCTAGGCCGTCTCACCTGGGCTTTGGGCCTGGGCGTGACCGTTGTCATGCTTATGCTCTACGTCTTTCCGCCGCGCGCGCTGCAGCAGCTTTCGGCAGCAGCGCTCGATACCTATCAGCGCGCGGCGCCGCGGCCCTATGACCCCTCGTCGCCGGTCCATGTCGTGGACATTGACGAGGCCTCCCTCGACGCGTTGGGCCAGTGGCCCTGGCCGCGGACGTATCTTGCCGAGCTGACCGACCGCCTGTTCGAATTGGGCGCGGTGGCCATCGGCTTTGACATCCTGTTTGCCGAGCCCGACCGCACCTCGCCCGACTTTGTCGTGGAGAATCTGTCGCGTTTCTCGACGCTCGCCCCCGATATCGCCGAAGCTCTTGAGACCTATCCTGACCACGACCTTGTCTTCGCAGAAGCGCTTGCCGGGGGGCCGACAGTTCTTGCCGTTGCTGGCGCCCGCGATGGCGTCGCACCGGCCCCGAAAGCGGGGATTGCCTTTACCGGACGGCGCCCCGATGCGGCACTTTCGAGATACGCCGGTGCGCTGGCGCCCTTGCCAGAGCTGGCCGAGGCGGCCACCGGGATTGGCGGGATCAGCCTAGACTCGGGGACCGACGGCATAACGCGTGCGGTGCCGATGGTGGCGCTGTATGATGACGTGATGATGCCGTCCTTCTCGGCGGAGTTGTTGCGGGTCGCGCAGGGCGCTGGCGGGCACATCCTGCAAACGACCGAGGCGTCGGGGCAGGCCTCAGGCGGGACGGCGCGCCCGGTGGCGATGCGCACGGGCGGCGCGACCTTTCCGCTGGACGGCAATGGCCACCTGCGCCTGCACTTCCCCGACGATGTCAGCGCCCGTGTCACATCGGCCTCTATGTTCCTGACAGAGACCTCGGACGAAGCGTTGCGCGCCCGCGTCGAAGGCCGCATCGTCCTAGTCGGCTCCAGCGCGCAAGCGCTGTTCGACATCCGCGCGACCCCCCTGTCGCCGGAAACGCCCGGGGTGCTGCTGCACGCGCAGATCCTTGACCAGATCATCGCCGGAGATTTCCTCGTGCGCCCGGACTGGGCGCCTGGGTTGGAGTTCGTGATGATCTTTTTCACCGGCATTGCCGTCACTGCGCTGGCGGTGCGGGATCGTCCGATCCTTGGCCTCGCCGCGACCATCGTGGCAGTCGGAGGCGCGTTCAGCTTCGGCTGGTCAGCCTACGGCGCGCGCGGTCTGCTGTTTGACCCGGTGATGCCCGCACTGACCGCGATAGCCGTTTATCTACCCGCCACGACGATGAGTGTCTTCGGGAAAGAGCGGGCGCGACGCGCAATCCGCGACCGGTTTGGTTACTTTCTGCCGCGCCAGGTGATCGACCAGATCGCGGGCAATCCCGATCAGGCGCTGGCGCCGACGGGAGCGAGCCACGACATCACCGTGATGTTCGTGGACATGCGACGATTTTCGACCCTGACCGAGCGCATGGAACCCGACGACGTCTTCGAAATGCTGAACCTGTATCTCAGTTCGGCATCCGAAGCGCTGGTTGAATCGGGGGCGACCATAGACAAATACATCGGCGACGCGGTGATGGCGTTCTGGAACGCCCCCCTCGCCGTGCCCGATCATGCGGCCCGGGCGGCCCGGGCGATCTTTGCGGTGGAAGCGGCGGTTGCCGAGGCGAACGTGGCGCTGGAAGAGCGCGGGCTGCCGTTGGTCGAGACCCGCATCGGCGTGAACACCGGCCCGGCTTTTGTCGGGCTGATGGGATCGGAAGAACGTTACAACTATTCCTGCGTCGGGGACACGGTGACGCTTGCGGCCCGCCTGGAAGAGATGACGCGGCGCTACGGCGTGTCGAACCTTGTGGGCGAAGACACCTCTGCCGCACTGCCCGAGGGGCTGGTGGCAGTCCCGATCGACTATGTGCAGGTGCGAGGACGGGACGAGCCAGAGCGGATCTCTACCGTTCTACAAGCGGGTGAATCCGCCGACGCCCTTTCGGCAGCCGTGTATGCCGTGCGCTCTGCCATGGATTCCGGGGACTGGCCGATTGCGCGCCGGGCCTGCAGCGCGCTGGGCGGGGTTGCCTGCCCGGGAGTGGACGCAGACCGCCTGTCCCAAGCCCTTTTGCAGCAGGTCATCGAGATGGAGAGCGGTTCTGTCGGACCAAGGATTGCGGCGGCAAAGTAACCTCGCCGTGGAGGTCTGGCCCTCGCTCTAGAGGTCAGGGCGACATTGGCCTACCGTGCGCACGGTTTCGAACGATGGTCCCGACGTCGTCAGCCCCGCATGAACGTTTGACATGATGATATGGCGCGCCATAGATTTGGAATGAATATTCCAAATACGGACATCGCATCGGGTGCCGACACACACACGCACACTGCCGCAACCGGAAACCGTGGATGAGTTTATGCTCAGGTTGGCGGACATCCGGCATCAGTTCCCGAAGCGGCTGGCGCAGTGCGCTGATTATATTGAGGAAAACATAGAGAACATCACGATAGCAACCGTGGCTGAGACGGCGGCGGGTGCCGGAGTCTCGCCTTCGGCGATGATGCGGTTCGCCCAGGCGATGGGGTTCGAAGGATATTCGGACATGCAGCGCCTGTTCCGGGCGTCGATCAAGCGGGAGTTACCCGACTATTCGACGCGCTTGAAGCACCTGCAGGAGGCAGGCGCGGGCAGCCCCTCTGCCATGTTGGCGGAGTTCGTGGAGGCTGGCAGGAGATCATTGGAGACGTTGACCAACACCGTCGATCCGCGCACCCTCGATGTCTCGGTTGAGCAGTTGGCGACTGCGGATTGCATACATATCATGGGTTTGCGCAGGGCTTTTCCTGTCGCGACATACATGTCCTATGCCTTTGAAAAGATGAAGATCCCCGCAATTCTGCATCAGAATACCGGGGGTCTGGGCTTCGCGAATTCGCTTCGGCCAGACGATGCCGCCATCGCGATTACCTTTGCGCCCTATAGCCCGGAAACGCTCGACTTCATTGCGCGGGCAAGTGAAGACGGCCTGCCGACGGCTGTTGTCACGGACAAGCGTGCGGCCTTGCCGAGCGGAGGCAACATCATGCCGATCCTGGTGAGCGAAGTGGACTTTGGTGCCTTTCGATCGCTTTCGGCGACCTTGACGATTGCGATCAGTCTTGCGGTCTCGATTGGCACACGCCGCGAGGCGCTTCGCTAAGGCAAAACATGTTGACGATTTGGAATTTGGAATGGATATTCCATTTTGTCTCGACCGTGAGTCGAGACCCACAGCGCCCGGAGGAGCGCGTGGATTATTATTGACGGGAGGAACTCATGAGGAAACTTTTGGCCGCAGCCGCCGTTGCTGCGATCTCTGTCGGTGTGGCGACAACCGCCCACGCCGAGGGAGAGCGGTACGTTCTTGTAAGCCACGCTCCGGACAGTGACAGCTGGTGGAACACGATCAAGAACGGCATCGCTCTGGCCGGCGAGCAGATGAATGTCGAGGTCGAGTATCGCAACCCGCCGACCGGCGACCTGGCCGACATGGCGCGCATCATCGAACAGGCGGCGGCCTCTGGTCCGAATGGCATCATCACGACGCTGGCCGATTACGACGTGCTGTCCGGCCCGATCAAGGCGGCCGTGGATAGCGGCGTTGACGTGATCATCATGAATTCCGGCACGCCAGACCAGGCCCGCGAGGTTGGGGCGCTGATGTATGTCGGGCAGCCCGAATACGATGCCGGTTTCGCGGCAGGTCAGCGCGCAGCGGCCGATGGCGTGGGCTCGTTCCTGTGCGTGAACCACTACATCAACTCGCCCTCATCGACCGAGCGCTGCCAGGGCTTTGCCGACGGTCTGGGTGTTGATCTGGGGAACCAGATGATCGATTCCGGCCAGGATCCGGCAGAGATCAAGAACAAGGTGCTGGCCTACCTGTCGGCTAATCCGGACACTGATGCTGTTCTGACGCTTGGGCCGACTTCGGCCGACCCGACGATCCTCGCGCTGGAAGAGAACGGCATGGCGGGCGATATCTACTTTGGGACGTTCGACCTGGGCGACGACATCGTTCAGGGTTTGAAGGATGGCGTGATCAACTGGGGGATCGACCAGCAGCCCTTCCTCCAAGCCTATCTGCCGGTTGTGGTTCTGACGAACTACCACCGCTACGGCGTCTTGCCCGGCAACAACATCAACTCGGGCCCCGGCTTCGTGACGGCGGATGGTCTGACCAAGGTTGAGGAATTCGCGGGCGAGTTCCGCTAGGGTTCCTCCCCCAGCTGGGGGGCTTCGGCCCCCTGGCCGTTCCGGACTGCAACGCAAGAGGTGGGCGTGATGGCGCATAGTCCTGCTGCGGACGAGCGGGTCAAGGATATCTCGTTTCTTCGCAAGGCCCTTATTCGGCCTGAACTCGGAGGGATTGTCGGCACCATCGCGGTGTTCACGTTCTTCCTTCTGACAGCCTTCGACAGCGGCATGTTCAATGCCCAGGGCATCATGAACTGGTCGACGGTGTCGGCGCAGTTCATGATCATCGCCGTGGGTGCCTGCCTGTTGATGATCGCGGGGGAGTTCGACCTCAGCGTCGGCTCCATGATCGGGTTTGCGGGGATGATGATCGCGATTTTCTCGATCACGCTGGCCTGGCCCGTGTGGGTGGCGATCCTTCTGACATTTGCCATGTGCATCGCCATCGGCGCGGTGAACGGGATCATCGTGATCCGTACCGGCCTGCCGAGTTTCATCGTCACGCTGGCGTTTCTGTTTATTCTCCGTGGCTTCACAATCTTCTTCCCGCAGATCTTTGAGCGGAAGACGATCATTGGCGGCATCAAGGAGGTGGCCGAGGGCGATTGGCTGGCGCCGGTCTTTGGCGGCAAGATCGGTGGTGTGGTGTTCCAGTGGATGGGCAACGCGGGCATCATCGACGTCTTTGAGCGTGGTACGCGCGCCGGACAGCCCGTGGTGGACGGCATTCCGATGCTGATCGTCTGGGCCATCGTGCTGGTGATATTCGGCCACATCCTTCTGACCCGGACGCGCTTCGGCAACTGGATCTTCGCGGCTGGCGGTGACGCCGAGGCGGCGCGGAACTCGGGCGTGCCGGTTAACCGCGTCAAGATCTCGATGTTCATGTTCACCGCGTTCTGCGCCACCGTCTTCGCGACGTGTCAGGTAATGGAGTTCGGCTCTGCCGGGGCGGATCGCGGCCTGCTGAAAGAGTTCGAGGCGATCATCGCCGTGGTCATCGGCGGGGCGCTTCTGACTGGCGGTTACGGGTCGGTCGTGGGCGCTGCACTGGGCGCGCTGATCTTTGGGGTGGTGCAGCAGGGGCTGTTCTTTGCTGGGGTCGAAAGCTCGCTGTTCCGGGTGTTCCTCGGCGCCATCCTCTTGGGGGCCGTGATCCTGAACACCTATATCCGCCGCCTGATCACGGGGGAGCGCTGAGATGGCTGACCCGATCATCCGTATGACGAACATCGAGAAACACTTTGGATCGGTCATCGCGCTGGCCGGGGTTTCGGTCGATGTCTTTCCCGGCGAATGCCACTGCCTCTTGGGTGACAATGGCGCGGGGAAGTCGACCTTCATCAAGACCATGTCCGGCGTGCACAAGCCGACGGCCGGGGAGATCCTGTTCGAAGGCCGGCCGATGCATTTCGACGACCCGCGCGACGCCATGGAGGCGGGGATTGCCACGGTGCACCAGCATCTTGCGATGATCCCGCTGATGAGCGTTAGCCGGAACTTCTTCATGGGCAATGAGCCCACGATAAAGCGGCTCGGGATCAACTTCCTCGATCACGACAAGGCCGACCGGATCACGATGGAAGAGATGCGCAAGATGGGCATCAACCTCCGTGGCCCCGATCAGGCGGTGGGGACGTTGTCAGGCGGCGAGCGTCAGACGGTGGCCATCGCCCGGGCCGTGTATTTCGGCGCCAAAGTCCTGATCCTGGACGAGCCGACTTCGGCCCTGGGCGTGCGCCAGACGGCCAACGTCCTCGCCACAATCGACAAGGTGCGCAAGCAGGGCATCGGCGTCGTGTTCATCACCCACAACGTGCGCCACGCGCTCGCCGTGGGGGATCGCTTTACGGTTCTGAACCGGGGTCAGACGCTGGGCACCGCGATGAAGGGCGAGATCGAGCATGATGAGCTGCACGACATGATGGCGGGCGGCGATGAACTGGCCAAGCTTGTGCCCGACCTTGGCGTGCAGGTCTAACGTTCCGGCCCGATGTCCGATCTGGATCTCATCACCATTGGCCGGTCGTCGGTTGACCTCTATGGCGCGCAGGTCGGTGGGCGGCTGGAGGACATGCGGTCGTTCGACAAGTATGTCGGTGGCTCGCCTACCAATATCGCCTGCGGGACAGCTAGGCTGGGCTTGAAGTCGGCTGTCATCACCGGTGTCGGCGAAGAGCATATGGGCCGCTTCGTTCGGGAACAGTTGGAGCGAGAGGGTGTCAACACCGACGGCGTGAAGACCGACCCCGAGCGTCTGACTGCGCTGGTGCTGCTGGGCATCCGCGATCAGGAGCAGTTCCCGCTGATCTTCTACCGCGAGAATTGCGCGGACATGGGCCTCACCACCGACGACATTGACCCGGCGTTCATCCGCCGCGCCCGCGCCGTGGTGGCCACCGGCACGCATCTAAGCCATCCGCAGGTAGAGGCGGCAACCCTAAGGGCGCTCACGCTGGCGCGCGATCACGGGCTGCGGACGGCGCTTGATGTCGACTACCGCCCGAACCTGTGGGGCGTTGCCGGGCACGGCGACGGCGAAAGCCGCTTTGTCGAAAGCGATAAGGTCACCGCCAAGCTGCAATCGACCCTGCATCTGTTCGATCTGATCGTCGGGACAGAAGAGGAATTTCACATCGCGGGGGGCTCCACCGATACGCTGGAGGCGTTGCGGGCGGTCCGGGCAGTGTCTGACGCGGTGCTGGTGTGCAAGCGCGGGGCGCAGGGCGCGGTCGCGCTCGTGGGTAAGGTTCCAGCGTCGCTGGATGAGGGTCAGACAGGCCCCGGCTATCCGATTGAGGTGTTCAACGTTCTGGGCGCAGGCGATGGGTTCATGTCGGGTCTGCTCAAGGGCTGGCTGGATGACGAGGATTGGCCGACGGCGTTGAAATACGCCAATGCGTGCGGGGCGTTCGCGGTCAGCCGGCATGGCTGCACGCCGGCGTATCCAAGCTGGGCAGAGCTTCAGTATTTCTTCGAGCGGGGGATCAAGCGGCCCGATCTGCGCAATGATGCCGATTTGGAGCAGGTGCATTGGGCGACCAATCGGGCCGAGGATTGGTCGATCGTGCGGGCCTTTGCCTTTGATCACCGGCTGCAGTTGGAAGAGATGGAGGGCTACACGCCCGAGAAGGCCGGGGCCTTCAAGGCGCTGTGCCTGGAGGCGGCATTGCAGGTGCAGGGCGGCCAGCCTGGCTATGGCATCCTGTGCGACGGACGGGCCGGTCGCGATGCGCTGTACAAGGCGGCAGGCACCGGGCTTTGGATCGGGCGACCGGCGGAGTTGCCGGGCTCGCGCCCCATAGAGTTCGAGGGCGAGCTTGACGCGGATCTTGGGGGGTTCCGCGAGTGGCCCGCCGAAACCGTGGTCAAGCTGCTGGTGTTCTGCCACCCTGACGACGGCGACGATCTTCGCGCCGAGCAGGAAGCGCGTGTGGTGCGGGTCTTTACAGCGGCTCGGCGCAATGGGTTGGAGTTTCTGCTGGAGGTCATCCCGTCCAAGGTTGCCCCCGTGGATGACGAAACCACCGCGACGCTGATCCAGCAGTTCTATGATGCGGGGGTCTCTCCCGATTGGTGGAAGCTGGAACCCTTCAAGACCGAGGCGGCGTGGCGGAACGCGGTTGAGGCCATTGAGCGCAACGATCCCAACACGCGGGGCATTGTGGTGCTTGGCCTGGATGCACCGGAGGAGGCGCTGGCGGAGAGCTTTGCGCTGGCGGCCGCGCAGCCACTGGTCAAAGGGTTTGCCGTGGGGCGCACCATCTTTGGCGACGCTGCAAGGGCATGGCTGACGGGCGAGATGTCGGATACGGACGCCGTGGCGCAGATGGCGACGCGGTATCGGCGCCTGTGTGATATTTGGGATGCGGCGCGGTTTGGAAATGCTGTGCCTGTGCAAGAGGAATTCGCCTGATGGGAACCATTCGTCTGACCGCCGCCCAAGCGTTGGTGCGGTACGTCGAGGCTCAGCTGAACGAAGACGGCGAGCCGTTTATCGCGGGAGTCTGGGCGATCTTCGGCCATGGCAATGTGGCGGCACTGGGCGAGGCGTTGCACGGCGCCAAGGACCGGTTGCCGACCTATCGCGGGCATAATGAGCAGACGATGGCGCACGCGGCGATTGCCTATTCGAAGCAGCTTGGGCGGCGTCGGGCAATGGCGGTGACGTCGTCCATCGGGCCGGGCGCGACGAACATGGTCACTGCCGCCGCGCTGGCCCATGTGAATCGGCTGCCGGTGCTGTTCCTGCCGGGCGATGTCTTTGCGAACCGGGGGCCGGATCCAGTGCTGCAGCAGATCGAGGTGTTCGGGGACGGGACGGTCTCGGCCAATGACTGCTTCAAGCCGGTCAGCCGCTATTTCGACCGGATAACGCGGCCCGAGCACATTCTGACTGCCCTGCCCCGCGCCTTCCGCACGATGACGGATCCCGCCGATTGTGGCCCGGTGACGCTGGCGTTTTGTCAGGATGTTCAGGCAGAGGCGTATGACTATCCCCAGAGCTTCTTTGAGCCGCGCGTCTGGCATCAGCGTCGCATCCGGCCGGATGAGGCGGAGTTGGCCCGGGTGGCAGAGGCGCTGAAGGCCGCGAAGCGCCCGGTGATCGTGGCCGGTGGCGGGGTGCATTACGCGCAAGCCACGGAAACGCTTGAGGCTTTTGCAACGGCGCACAACATCCCGGTGGCCGAGACCCAGGCCGGGAAATCGGCGCTTCCGTGGGATCATCCGCTCAACCTTGGCCCGATTGGCGTGACCGGGGGTGAGCCTGCGAACGATGTCTGCGCCGAGGCGGATCTGGTGCTGGGCGTCGGCACGCGGTTTCAGGATTTCACCACCGGGTCCCGGGGACTGTTCGCCAACCCGGAGCGCAAGATCGTCAGCTTGAATGTGGCAGCCTATGATGCGGCAAAGCACAGTGCCTTGCCGTTGATGGCGGATGCGCGCGTCGGTTTGGAAGAGTTGGGCAACGCGCTGGGTGGCTTGGTCTTTGAAGGGGACCGCAAGGGGGCGAAGACTGCGTGGTTTGCGAAGGTCGATCCGCTGACCGACGCCCCGTCCACGAATGCGCTGCCAACCGATATGCAGGTCGTCGGTGCCGTTCAACGCGCAGCTACACCTGATACCGTTGCGATGTGTGCCGCAGGTACGATGCCGGGCGAGTTGCACAAGCTATGGAAGTCGGGGCGTCCGGGCTCGTACCACATGGAATATGGGTTCTCGTGCATGGGCTATGAGATCGCCGGGGCGATGGGCATCAAGATGGCGCAGCCCGAGCGGGATGTGATCTGTTTTACCGGCGACGGCACCTACATGATGGCGAATTCCGAGATGGCCACGGCGGCGATGATGGGGATCTCGTTCACGGTTGTGGTCACGGACAATCGCGGTTTTGGCTGCATCAACCGGTTGCAGATGGGCACCGGAGGGGCAGAGTTTAACAACCTGTTGGATCACGCCATCGGCGGGGAGAACTCGCAAATCGACTTCGCCAAGCATGCCGAGGCGATGGGGGCGAAAGCCGTAAAGGTTGGCTCGATTGCTGAGCTGGAAGACGCGCTGTCCAAGCGGTCTGAAGTCAAGGGGCCGTATGTCGTGGTCATCGACACTGATCCCTATCCCTCGACCGAGCATGGCGGGACCTGGTGGGAAGTTGGCGTGCCCGCTGTCTCGGTGCGTCCGACGGTGAACGACGCCTACGCGCGCGCTGTCGAGAAGAAGAAGACGCAACGAGCAGACTAGAGTGTTCGACAAGCTTGGCCTTCGACACCGCTTCTTCCGACCCCTGTATCGGCGGGTCTTGACGGTGGCCGTCATTACGGGCTGGGGCGGGGTTGAGCTTTGGCTTGGCAATGTCGGCTGGGCGGTTGGGTTCTTTGTGATCGCGGCACTCTGCGCGGTGGAGTTTTTTGTTCTGTTCGATCCCCAAAACTATGGAGACGAGGATGGCTGACCTTCTGTGCAAGCCTTTCGGAACGCGCGGCGAGGTGCATCGGATCACGCCTGAGAGCGCCAATTGGCGCTATGTCGGCTTTTCGCTGCATCGGCTGAAGGCGGGGGACACGGCGGGCGCGGCCACGGGGGATCGCGAGGTCATTTTGGTGCTGGTCGAAGGCAAGGCACAGATCAGCGGCGCGGGGCAGGATTGGGGCGTTCTTGGCGACCGGATGTCTGTCTTCGAGAAAAGCCCGCCGCATTGCCTTTACTTGCCGAATGGGACGGAGTGGCGTGCGGTGGCCGAGACCGATTGCGTGCTGGCGGTGTGCTCGGCGCCCGGAATGGGCGGGCACGCGGCGCGGCGGATCGGGCCGGAGGGGATCACGCTGACCGAGCGGGGCAAGGGGACGAACACGCGATACATCAACAACATCGCCATGGAGCACGAGGATTACTGCGATGCGCTTCTCGTGACGGAGGTGTTCACGCCTGCGGGTCATTGGTCGAGCTACCCCAGCCACCGCCATGACGAGGATGACTATCCGCGGATCACGTATCTGGAAGAGACCTATTACCACCGCCTGAACCCCGCCGATGGCTTTGGGATCCAGCGGGTTTACACGGATGACGGGCAGTTGGACGAGACGATGGCTGTCTCGGACGGCGATGTTGTTCTGGTCCCGCGTGGCCACCATCCGTGCGGCGCGCCCTATGGGTTCGAGATGTATTACCTCAACGTGATGGCCGGTCCGAAGCGGAAGTGGCGCTTTGTGCCTTCGCCCGCCGTCGAGTGGATCATGGAGCGGGAGGGCTAGCCGATCCGGCTACAGGGCAAGGGCCTGAAGGGTGCGTTCGTCCGACTCGGCTTCCTCGCGTTTGACCTTCTGATGTTCGTCCTCGCGCAGGCCGATGCGCCAGTAGCCTGAGGCGTAGCAGTCTTTGCGGTCTACGTTGTGGTCCCCACGGGCCAGCATGCGGAGGTTGCGGACGACACCGGTTTCTCCTGCAATCAGTGTTTGCACGCGCCCAGGCTCCCAATTCATGTCGCGCACGAATTCGATCTGGGCGGCTGATGGGGTGTGTGGATCCGGGTGGATGAACCAATGCTGGATGATCCCGGGCGGGGCGGCGATTGGCTGTCTGTCTTCCAGCGATGTCACTTCGAAGATCGCGTGTCCGCGCGCATCTTTTGGCAGCACTTCCAGGCCCGCTGCCGCCACGGGCAGCGCCGACATGTCGGCGGCGATCAGGTACCAATCGGCATGGAATTCGGTCAGTTTCGGCGCCCCTGGCCCGGCGAAGCCGCAAAAGCTGTTCTCGTCCGCTGCCTCGGCCCAGGCCGAGGCTGGGCCTTCATCGCCGTGGGCGACAAAGTCGACGTCGATCTCTCCCGCTTCGGGGCGGGCGTGGCGCACGGTGTAGGTCCGCGTCGTGGGCTTTGGGCCGTTGACGAGTTGCTCGGCGAAACTGGCGCGGGATTGGCCAGGCTCGGGCAGGAACAGCTTGAAATGGCCGCCTGCGCAGGACGCGGGGATGTCGCTGAGTTCGGGCGCGTGCATCGTTACCCGGATCATGTTGGGCGTGATCCGCTCGGACCGGGTGACGGACAGAAGGCGCGATGCACGCTTTTGCGGTCGTGGTTTCGGTGCTTGCATGTCGAGGGCTCCCATCCCGTGGTGGTCCGATTTTCGGACCACATCATATACCTGATTAA
>JBCCXY010000073.1:0-19465 GCA_039190895.1 Pseudomonadota bacterium
GTTACTGAATTCCCCCTCTTGAAGGATCTATCGGCAGTCGAGATTGAATCCTTCCTATGCACAATGAGGGGGTTTATCGCGACGGATAAGCCTGTACCGAGTCATTCCGCGCTTAGAAAGTGCTGAAAATATTATTGCCGGGTCAGGCGGCGGGCTTTTCTTGTGACGTCGGCGAGGACTTCCATTGATTGGGAGTCCACTTGCAGGACGTGCCGGCCGACGCGGAAGTACCAGAAGGTGCCGTCGGAGGCGGGTAGGCCGTGGTACGTGGTATTCAGGAGGACGCGGTATTTGCCACGGGGGAGGGTTTCGCCGACCGCGTAAGGTGCGGTGTCGTCGAAGCTTTCGATGGTGATGCACTTCATCCCCTCCAGGCAGATCGCCTGCGCGGCGCCTGCGGTGAGGGTCAAGATCAGGGCGAGGGGGAGCAGCTTCATTCGGCGGGCGCCTCTTCGCGGCGTTTGCGTTCGAGTGGCGTATACGGGCGGTACGCGTCCGGGTGCATGTCCATCCCCTCCAGCAGGCGGCTGGCGAGCAGGCGCATGATGTAAAGGCCGAACGCCGGGTTCTGGTGTTGCAGTCGCATGAAATCGCCTTCGCGGATGACCATGATCTCGCACTTTCCCACGCAGCGGGCCGTCAGGGTGCGTTCTTTCGCGTCTGTGAAAAAGGCGATTTCGCCGAGGACTTCGTCGGGGCCGAGGGTGACTCCGATCTCTTCCAGCAGCACCTGGCCGGATTTGATGTAGTAGAGGTAGTGCGGCGGGTCACCTTTGCGGAACACCAGCTCGCGGTCAGCGAACTTCACCGGGCGCATGATGGTGCGGATCCAGTCGAGCGAGAAATCCCCCGTTCGGGCATCCGCCGCCGCGCTTTGCCATTGGCGGAGCTGGTAGAGCCGGAAGAGGTTGAACGGCAAGATCGCGGCGTGCAGTGCGGTGAGAAGGGCGGACCCGGTGGCGAGGCCGTAGGCGATAAAGGTGAGGCTGGCGGCCACCATCGTGACGCGCAGGGGCATCATTGCTTTGACCGCGAGCGCCGCGACAGTCAGGCCTGCCGCGAGCCAACCGAGGGCATCGATGGCGGCCACCCCGTCCATCTAAGCGGCGAGTTCGACCCAGACCGGCACGTGGTCTGAGGCTTTGGTGCGGCCACGGACTTCGGCGTCGATGCCGCAGTTGAGCATCAGGTCGGCGCATTGCGGGGTCATCAGGACGTGGTCGATGCGGATGCCGTCGTTCCGGTCATAGGCGGCGGCCTGGTAGTCCCAGAAGGTGTAGTGGCCGGGGCCGGGCATGCGGGTGGCGACGGCCTCGGTAAAGCCGAGGTTCAGGATGCGGCGGAAGGCGGCGCGGCTTTCGGGGCGGCCGAGGGCGTCGTCGTGCCAGGCGTCGGGGCGGGCGGCGTCGCCGTCTTGCGGGATGATGTTGTAGTCGCCGGCCATGAGCGCCGGGGTTTCATCGGCCATCAGGTCGGCCGCGCGGGCGTGCAAGCGCTCCATCCAGGCGAGTTTGTAGTCGTATTTCGGCCCCGGCGTCGGGTTGCCGTTGGGCAGGTAGAGGCCGCAGATGCGGACGGCATGGGTGTCACCCGAGACGGTTGCCTCGATCCAGCGGGCCTGTTCGTCCGTGTCGTCGCCCGGAAGGCCCTTCGTGACGTCCTCCAGCGGCAGCTTTGACAGGATCGCAACGCCGTTGAACGACTTCTGGCCGTGGGTGGCGACGTTGTAACCTTTGTCCTCGAAGTGCTCGGCGGGGAAGTTTTCGTCGACGGACTTGATCTCTTGCAGGACGGCAACGTCGGGTTGTGCCTCGTCCAGCCAGTCGGACAGCGCGTTTATGCGCGCCTTGATGCCGTTGATGTTGAAGGTTGCGATTTTCATGGGGCCGTTCCGCGTGTTGTTAACCTTAGTGTAGCACGCGGGTCAGTCCGGGAAACGCACAATCCCGGTATTCGCGCCGCAGAGGACGATGCCGATGCGTTCTTCTGGTGCGGGTTGGTAGGCGCCTGAGGTGAGCGCGGCGAGGGCGACTGCGCCGCCCGGTTCGACGGTGAGGCGGAGCTTGTCCCAGAGGAGGCTCCAGGCGGTGTGAATTGCGCTGTCGGGCACGGTGATGGCCTGGTCGATGTGTCTCTGTGCGACGGGGAACATGAGTTCGCCGATCTGCCCGGGGCCGAGGCTGTCGGCGGCTATGCCGCCTGCGGGGGTGGGCACGGGGCGCCCGGCGGCGAGGGCGTCGTGGAGAGTTGGGGCGAGGTCGGGCTCGACCGAGACGATGCGGGAGCGGTGTTCGGTATAGGCGGCTATGCCGCCGATGAGGCCGCCGCCGCCGGTGGCGACGAGGAGGGTGTCGAGGTCGGCTTGTTCGTGGAATTCGAGCGCGACGGTGCCTTGTCCGGCGAGGGTGCCGGGTTGGTCGTAGGCGTGGACGAGGAGGGCGCCGGTGTCGGCGACGAACTGGTGGGTGTGGGCCATGAGGTCGTCAAAATTGGCGGCGACGCGGTGGACCTCGGCGCCGTAGGAGCGGATGCGGTCGGCCTTGGCCTCAGGCGTGTGGGTGAAGACGAAGATGGTGCAGGGGACCCCGGCCTTTTGTGCGGCAAAGGCGAGGGCGGCGCCGTGGTTGCCTCCGGATGCGGCGACGACTCCGGCTTTGGGGATGTCTTGGGTGAGGACGTTGTAGAGGGCGCCACGGGCTTTAAAGCTGCCGGAGTGCTGGAGGTGTTCGAGTTTGAAGGTTAGCGGCGTGTCGTTGGTGAGGCCGAGGTCGGTGGCGTCGATGGTAACGGTCGGGGTGCGGCGGATGTGGGGGCGGATCACCTGTTCGGCGGCGAGGACGTCCGCCCGGGTGACGGTCATGCTCAGATCGAGAAGGACGTGCCGCAGCCGCAGGAGGCGGTGGCGTTGGGGTTCTCGATGGTGAAGCGGGCGCCGATGAGTTCTTCGGTGAAGTCGATGACGGCGTTGGACAGGAACGGGAGCGAGACCTCGTCCACCACGACTTTCTGGCCCTCGCCTTCGAGGATCAGGTCGTCGGCTGCGGGTTCGTCGAGTTTGATTTCGTATTGGAAGCCCGAGCAGCCGCCACCTTCGACCGCGACGCGCAGGGCCTTGGGCTCGTCTGCGCCGTCGTTGATCTCGGCGAGGCGAGCGAACGCGCGGGGCGTTACAGTAGGTGGCAGGGTCAATTCCATGGGTCAGATATAGGCCCCTGCGGTCCGCCCTGCAATGCGGGGATGCGCCGAGTTTTTGTACCTCCGGCGGGAGTACTTTCACCAAGCTAGACGAGCCCTGGCCTTCATCTTGGTCAAAATACTCGCGCCGCAGGCACGCGCCCTGGCGCGTTCAGGAGCGGAGCGCGACGTCTCGCAGTGTCGTGGCGAGGTCGCCGTAGCCCGTGAAGCGGCGTTCGAAGGCGAGGCCGAGGCGGTCGGCGCAGTCCTTGGCCTTCTCGGTGAGGGCGGGGTCTTCGGTCTGGGCCTGGTAGACGAGCTTTTCGTAATTGCCGAAGTACATGTCGCGCAGCTCAGGATGGCGGTCGAGGCCGAGGGGTTTGGTCACAAAGGCGTCGAACTGACGGACGAGGAAGTCGGTCAGGTAGAAGGTCGTGATCTCGGTCTCGGATTGCCTTGCAAAGGCGTCATTGCCTTCGAAGAACGAGTAGCAATGCGGGCCCTCGATCATCTCGACGCCCAATTCGTCGCAGAGCTGACGCAGCTGGCCGCCCGTGCCACAGTCCGCGTAGACGACGAAGATCGTGTCGTAAGCGTCGCGATGCTTTTCAACAGCTTCCGCAACGCCTGGGGCGATTTTTTCGGGGTGCGCGTGAAAGATCGCAGGCAGACAGGTGAGATCGAGGTGATCCCAGCCGTTGGCGACCTTGAGATCGAGGATTTCACGCGCCAGCGCCCCACAGGCCAGCAGAAGCACGCGACCGGTGCCGCGCGCTGTCAGGCCGTCTTTTGTAAGGGTCGTGTCATCCATCCTGGCAAGACGGAACGCTGCGTTGGCTTCCGTGTCAAGCGTTAGCGCAGGCGGACGGCGGTGCCGTACACCACGACTTCGGAGGCCGCTTGCTGGATTGTCGAGGTCTCCATCCGTGCGGCGACGACGGCGTCGGCCCCCATCATCTTGGCCTCGTCGACCATGCGGTCGAACGCCTGTTCGCGCGCGCCTGCGAGGAGGGCGGCGTATTCCTTGACCTCGCCGCCGACGAGGTTGCGCAGGCTGGCAACGATGTCGGAGCCGATATGCTTGGCCCGCACGGTGGACCCGCGGACAAGGCCAAGCGCGCTGTCGATTTCACGGCCCGGCACCCCGTCGGTGGTTACGACGAGAATGTCACTTTTCGATCCGGTCATAATGGTCGTCCTCAGAGCTGTTGATGCGATCCCCGATGATGCGCCAAGCGATATAGGTCGCGCCGGCGAGGGGGATCAGAAAGGTAATCGCCACGCCGGGCGAGATGGCGAGGGCCGCGGCAATGATCGTTCCGATCCAGATCGAGGCACCTGCGGCGGCAACCACGATGACGAGGATCAGGACGAGCTTATCGAGAGGCATGGTGATCTCCTTTCCTCCCGATATGGGAACAACCGACGCGCAGTCAACGCGTGGGCTAGCGGGGAAAAATGGCGGGGTTGTGACCTTTGAGGAGGATTGCGGGGGGCGCTCGTCAAGCCCGTGTGGGCTTGCCTCGCTTGTGCGCCGCGGCGCCGTTGGTCAGGTGCGCCCGCGTCGCGTCAAGCCAAGCAACAGACCCCCGGTTGCCAGCAGCAGCCAGCTTGCGGGGAGGGGTACCGTTGCCACTGCGTCGGCGACCGTGATCTGCGTGATTTCCGCCCCGAAGTAGACGTCGAGATATTCGATGACAGAGAAGGCGAGTATGCCGACATCCCCGGCGCCCGGAGCGAAGGTGAAGGTCTGCGTGCCTGCGAAATCGGCATAGGTGAAGGCCCCTGCGATCCCGGGGAATTCAAGGACGAGCGCTGCGAACAGCCCATTCTCGAAGTTTGCCGGGGCAGGACCTGCGAAATTGAGATCGGTTACAGCGAAGGTGAAGCTTTCAAGCGCGACGCCGTCATTGAAATCGAATACGACGCCTTCCTCGCCCGCATAGCGCGCGTCGCTGAAAGCATAGGTGTTGAAGGCGGCTTGAGTCTGGTACCAAGTGAAAAACTTCTGATGCGTGGGCGTGACGTTGAAGTGGTCCGTTGACCAGCGCGTGATCCTGCCCGCGTCGCGGGCGTCAGAAAGGGCCTTTTCATATTCGGTCTCGAAGTCCTGCAGGCCGTAATATGCCTGGAAGTCGTAGAACGTCCCATTGCCATCAACGCAAAACCCCGGGTTCGCCTGACAAGCTGCGTCATGTTCCTGCACGCGCTGATCCCAAGAGGCACGGAGTTCTGCTTTCGATTGCCCGGTGACGCCCGCGCCGCTGGCAAAGAAGCTGTCGCTGAAGTGGTACTCGCCGACCTCGGACGTGAAGTCATAGGTCTTTGCATTTGTGCCGGTCGCGCCCAGAAGGACCGCGCAGACTGCCGTTACTCGCCAAATCACCAAACCACTCCCGACTAGCTACACCTCTTTGTGTAGGCCGGCCGGGGTGGTTTTGTTAAACGATTGTTAACTTATTGGTAAACGGAAGCGTCAGACATGGCGCCTGTGCAGGCTTGCGAGCATTAAGCCCCCCAACATCAGCATCCCGAACGAGGCCGGAAGCGGAACGGTCGAGACGATTTGGTCGATGGTCACGAGTTCGGTGATCTCTGCGGTGAAGTAGATATCCCTTTGCTCGAACTCCGCCAGGGAGAACCCGATGGAGCCCACCTCCAACCCCTCCTCCCCGAAGTAGAAGCGATGCGTTCCCACGACTTCATTGTGCCTGAACACCCCGTTCAACCCCGGAAATGCCAGACGGATGGCGTCAAAACTGCCATCCAGCAAGGCCGGATCACCTCCGACGGAGCGCAATGCCGACACCTCGAAAACGAAGCTTTGCAGCTTTACCCCATCCTTGAATTCGATCGAGAACCCTTCTTCCGTGTCGTGCTGAAAGTCACTGTGCGCCGCAAGTGTTGCGGCCCCGCCAAGCAGGCTCAGACGCAGGTTGCTGACTGACGGGAAGACGCTGAACTGGTCGTTCGACCAGAAGGTGAGCGCACCAGCATCCTGGGCGCGGTCCAGCGCGAGCTGGTACTCGGTTTCGAAATCACCGATGTTCTCGGCTTCCTGGTGAGTCGTGATCGTGCCTGCGGCGGTCGTGCAAACCTCTGGAATGAAGGTGCATTCTGCCTCCAGCTCCTCGATTTCCGCCTCGAACGACACGCGCTGCTCTTCCTTCGAGTTGCCGGTGACCTCGACCTGAGGATTGTAGAACGTGGGCGAGAAATGCAGCACCTCCGCTGCGGAAGGAAAGATGAAGGTCGAAGCGCTCGTCGCCCCTGAATAGACGACGAAAGCAATGACAAGAACCAGACGAAAACCCATGGAACCCCCGTGGCAAAACCAGTGATGTCGTCACGCTAGACCCGAATGGTTAACCAATTCCCCCGGATTGGACTAAATCGAGAACAAATTTTTAAACCACTGAAATATATAGGGAGTTTTTGGGGCGGGGTGTTACCCCGCCGCCATCTGGTTGTGCTTCCGAGCGATGAATTCCTTCGCCGTCTCGACTGCCACAGCGGCATCGCGGCAATAGGCGTCGGCCCCGATGGCCTTGCCGAATTCCTCGTTCAGGGGCGCGCCGCCCACAAGGACGATGTAGTCGTCGCGGATGCCCTGTTCGACCATCGTGTCGATGACGACCTTCATGTACGGCATCGTTGTCGTCAGCAGGGCAGACATGCCGAGGATGTCGGCCTCTTCCCGCTCCAACGCCTCCATGTAGCTTTCGACGGCGTTGTTGATGCCAAGGTCGACGACCTCGAACCCGGCGCCTTCCATCATCATGGAGACGAGGTTTTTGCCGATGTCGTGGATGTCGCCTTTGACGGTGCCGATGACCATCTTGCCCATCCGAGGCGCCCCGGTTTCGGCAAGGAGCGGGCGCAGGATCGACATGCCGCCCTTCATGGCGTTCGCGGCCAGAAGCACCTCGGGCACGAAAAGGATGCCATCGCGGAAGTCATCACCGACGATTTTCATACCGCCGACAAGGGCTTCGGTCAGAACGCGATACGGCGCCCAGCCGCGTTCCAGCAGGATGTTGGTGCCTTCCTCGATCTCTTCCTTGAGACCGTCGTAGAGGTCGTCCCACATCTGCTGGACAAGCTCTTCGTCGTTCAGTTCCGACAGGATGATGTCGTCGTCGTCTGCCATCTGGTCACTCCACCGCTCACCCCGAGCCGTACCCGATTGTCTGGACGTAGCGCAGACGGGCGACAAGAGACATCGCAAATTGCGACAGGCGAGGGCTTAAGCGCGACGTAATGCGCTGGTTTCCTATCGGATTGTGCAGATTGGCAACGCGCGGGGTTGCTGATGTTCTGTATTTGTTCTATCGTGCAAATATGCGTGAGGTGGACGACATCCTGCCCGAGGCGCGGCGACGGGGGCGGGCGGCGATGACCAATCGGACCAACCGGTTTGAGCCGTATGAGACTGTGCAGATTGACGACGGGTGGGGTACGGACGAGCTGCCGCCGGTCCGCACCGAAGTGACGGAGGAGCGGCCGCGCACGGTGATCACGCGGAACACGTCGCCGGATCTAAGCTTTGATCGATCGATCAACCCGTATCGCGGGTGCGAGCACGGGTGCATCTATTGCTTCGCGCGGCCGACGCATGCGTATCTTGGCCTGTCGCCCGGGCTGGACTTTGAGACCCGGCTGGTTGCGAGGCCATCGGCGCCTGACGGCCTAGCGAGTGAACTGGCGCGGCGAGGTTACCGGCCGGAGACGATTGCGCTGGGGACCAACACGGATCCGTATCAGCCGATTGAGCGCGACCGGGGCATCATGCGGGGTATTCTGGAGGTGCTGGAAGAGCACCGTCATCCCGTCGCGGTGGTGACGAAGGGGACGCTGGTGGAGCGGGACGCGGACATCCTTGGGCGGATGGGCCGCGCGGGGTTGGCGCGGGTCGGGATCTCGGTCACGACGCTTGATCCACATGTGGCGCGCACGATGGAGCCGCGGGTGCCGCATCCCAGGCGAAGGCTTGAGGCAACCCGGCGGCTGACCGAGGCGGGGTGCCCGGTGCATGTGATGGTGTCTCCGGTGGTTCCCGCGCTGACGGATCATGAGACGGAGGACATTCTGACAGCAGCGAAGGACGCTGGCGCGGTCGCGGCCAGCGCGATCCTGTTGCGCCTGCCGCTGGAGGTGGCGCCGCTGTTTAGGGAGTGGTTGGTCGAGCACTTCCCCAATCGCGCCGCCCGGGTCATGGCCCGGGTGCGGGACCTGCACGGCGGCCAGGACTATGACGCCAGCTGGGGCAAACGGCTGCGGGGGGAGGGCCCATTCGCTGATCTATTCGCGCATCGGGTCAGGATTGCAACGCAGCGCCTCGGGCTGTTGCCGGACTTGCCGCCGCTGCGGACGGATCTGTTCAAGGTGCCCATAAAACCGGGAGATCAGTTGAAGCTATTCTAACGACATTATGCAGGGGCGCCGTCCCCGGTTGGACGGGCGCACTATGCGAAAGCCCCTGTCCTTGATGGAGAACGACCCTCCGGGGGGAGTGCTTTCCTGACACGTGAAGTCAGGGGAGGGCGCTCGGCTCGGGTTTTGTCTTTGTTTCTCTGTGACGAGATCAGCGGGCACTGAAGCGCGTCCCCAATCGTATTTGCTAGTTCAGGATTGCAACGTGGGTTTGCGGGACTTGCCGCCGCTGCTCACAATTTACCGGTACCTTGAACGAATCCGTCCGGATCATTTGTAGCTGCTAACGACTTTATGTGGGGGCGCCGTCCGCTGTTGCAGAGCTGCAGAGGCCTGCGCAATTACGCAGCCGCTGCTGCAACCGATGGAAACCGACCCCCGGGGGTGTATTTTCACGCCAGGTGAAGACCGGGGCCGCGCTAGGCTTCAGCTTTGGCTTTGTTTTTTAGTCCCGTGCCGAGATAGGCCTCGATCACCTGCTCGTTGGCCTTGATCTCGTCAATCGTGCCCTCTGCGAGGACCTTCCCTTCGGCCATGCAGATCACCGGATCGCACAGCCGTCCGATGAAATCCATGTCGTGCTCGATCATGCAGAAGGTGTAGCCCCGCTCGTGATTGAGCCGCTGAATGGCATCGCCGATGGTGTTCAGAAGCGTCCGGTTCACGCCCGCGCCGACCTCATCAAGGAACACGATCTTCGCGTCGACCATCATCGTCCGCCCCAGCTCCAGCAGCTTTTTCTGCCCGCCGGACAGATTGCCTGCCTTCTCATGCGTGAGGTGATCGATGGTCAGGAATTCAAGAACTTCATCCGCCTTCTGCGCGAGCGCCCGATCCTCTTCCGCCACGCGTCCGCGCTTGAACCACGCGTTCCAAAGCGTCTCGCCCGACTGATCGGCGGGGACCATCATCAGGTTTTCCCGCACGGTCATCGACGAGAACTCATGCGCGATCTGAAACGTCCGGAGGAGGCCCTTGTGGAACAGCTCATGCGGCGGCAGGCCCGTGATGTCCTCGCCATCCATGAACACCTGCCCCGACGTCGGTGGCAGCCGCCCCGCGATGACATTGAACAGCGTCGTTTTCCCGGCGCCGTTGGGGCCGATCAGCCCGGTGATGGAGCCCGGCGCAATCTCAAGCGACGCCCCGTCCACGGCATGGAAGCCGCCGAAATGCTTGTGCAGGTTCTCGACGCGGATCATTCGATACGGCCCTGACGGGGAACACCCCGGGCTGGACCCGGGGTGTTCCGGTTTTCCTTAGCGGAAGCCAGCGGTAGTTACTTCACCGCCCTTGATGTCGTACTCGCGGAAGTTGCCCGCCGCCTCACCGGGGCCGATCAGCTCCACATCGGTTGCGCCGACATAGTCGATGTCGCCACCGCCACGGATGATCTCCAACGCTTTGCCAAGCTCACCCGGGAAGATCTGCTCCCCCGGTGCGTTCGCGATTTCCATCACCTTGCCAGCAATGTCCGCACCCGACGTCGAGCCCGAGGCCTCCATCGCCAGCATCAGCAGCGCCGCCGCATCATAGCTTTCGCCGGTATACGACGACGTCGCATCAAAGCCCGCGCCGTTACCCATTTCGAGGAACGTGGCTGCGCCTTCGCTGTCGGTGCCGGGAACCGTCCCGAACGAGCCGTCAAGGTCGGACCCGATGTTGTCGATCAGCGACTGACCGAACATTCCGTCCGGCAGCACGAACTGGTCAAAAGAGCCCGCGTCTAGTGACGACTGGATGACGCCCAGACCGCCTTGGTCCACGTAACCGGCGACAACAAGTACATCGCCACCCGCCGCGTCGAGTTCGGCAACTTCCGCCGAATAGTCGGCCTTGCCGTCTTCATGCGCCGTGGAAATCGTCACGGTGCCGCCCGCGGCTTCGAACGCCGCCTGGAACGCGTCGGCCAGACCCTTGCCGTAGTCGTTGTTGGTGTAGGTCAGCGCGACCTCTTTCAGACCACGGTCCATCAGAACGTTGGTGATCACCGTGCCCTGACGCGCATCCGACGGTGCGGTGCGGAAGAACAGACCGTTGTCGTCTGCCGTCGTCAGACCCGGCGACGTGGCGGAGGGTGAAATCATCACCGCGCCATTCGCCACAGCGACGTTGGACAGGATCGCGCCCGTCACGCCCGAGCAGTCGGCGCCCATGATCGCCGACACGCCTTCCGAGGTCACCAGACGCTCGGCCGCGGCCGTTGCGGCACCGGCGTCGATGCAGGTCGAATCACCGCGGACCGGCTCGACCATGCGGCCTTCAAGGATGCCGCCAGCCTCGTTCACTTCGGCAATGGCCAACTCGGCTGCGTCACCCATGTGAGGCGTGATCGTTTCAAGCGGGCCGGTGAAGCCGAGGATGATCCCCATCTTGACCGGACCACCGTGGGCATCTGCAAATGCGGCGCCAGCAAACAGGGCTGTTGCGGCGGTCGCCGTCAGAAGCGTTTTCATGAAAGTCTCCCAGTTGTCTTGTTTTGACTGCCGGGCAAGTTAGTGCGCCCGATGAGAATTGAAAAGAGCGTGAGCAGGGCATCCGAACATGGTCCGGGCCGCTTGGCGGCTCTATTTGAGGGCGAGACACTTGCTGCATTGGAGTTGCCCCATGGTCCTGCGGATTGCCGCCCTTGCCCTTGCCCTCACGTCATCTGCCGGTATGGCGCTGGATACCTCACAGGGCACCGTGAAGGTCGATCGCATGATCGGCGGGCTGGAAGAGCCGTGGGCGATTGACTTCCTCCCCGATGGTGGAACCGTGATCACGGAACGCGACGGGCGCCTCGTGCATGCGACCGCAGACGGGCAGATCGTGCGGGTGGCGGGGATTCCGGCGGTCGTGAACGAAGGGCAGGGCGGGTTGCTGGACATCCTTGTGCCGCGCGACTTTGCCGAAACGCGGGAGCTTTTGTTCACCCTCTCGGCGCCTCAGAACCGTGGGTCGGGCACCGCTTTGATTGTCGGGCGCCTCAATGAGGCCGGAGATCGGCTGGAACGCGTGCGCACCCTGTTCGAGATGGCCCCCGGGTCCAGCGGGGGGCGGCACTTTGGCAGCCGGATCGTCGAGGCACCGGACGGGCGTATTTTTCTGACGATTGGGGATCGGGGGGATCGGCCGTCGGCACAGGACCTGTCGGTGCACAACGGGTCGGTGATCCGGATTAACCGCGATGGCTCGATCCCCACGGACAATCCGTTCATCGGGCAAGGCGGGGCGCGGCCTGAGATCTGGTCCTACGGCCACCGCAACCCGCAGGGTGCCGCGATGGATGCGAGCGGTCAGCTTTGGCTCCACGAACACGGCGCGCGCGGTGGGGACGAGGTGAATCGGGTGATCGGCGGGGCGAATTACGGGTGGCCGGTGATCTCGTACGGGACGCATTATTCCGGCGCGCGGATCGGTGAGGGGACGGCGAAGCCCGGCATGCAGCAGCCGGCGCACTACTGGGACCCATCTATCGCGCCGTCTGGGATGATCATCTACACCGGCGAGTTGTTCCGCGAATGGGAGGGCGACATCTTTGCCGGATCGCTGAAGTTCGGCCTGATCTCCCGGCTGGAGGTCTCTGGCCAGGTCGTCCGGGAGGCAGAGCGCATCACGGGTGAAGAGACGGCCCGGGTCCGTGATCTGGCGCAGGCCCCCGACGGGTCGATCTGGTGGCTCTCGGTCGGGCAGGGCGCGGCCTATCGCATGACGCCCGGGTAGAGAAACGGCTGGGCTTTTTACAGCGCGGAATCAAGGCCTTCAGGCCGCCGCGCTATCGACGGGCCCTCCCCAGGCCCGGCGATTGGTCGCCGCAAGCGCGTCGCTCAATTCGACGGCCTGACGTCACCATAAAGCGCGTTGACGATACCTCGGATCGCCGGTCCAGGGCCCATCGATAGCGCGTCTCAGGCAACCGCTGCGTGTTCCGCCTTCGTCATCGCGTCTAGCGTTGCTTCCAGTGTTAGCAGAATGGAATCGTGGCGATTCTCGAAATCGCGCGCCGCGATCAGAGTTTCGAGGCCATCGAACGGCGCCTCGGGCGCGGGGCCCTGCTGCATGAGCATCGCGGCCAACTGGTCGCGTCCGCGCTGGACCTGATCACGGGTGCATCCGAGAATGCTCGCTCCGACGACCGACGCGGCTGCCTGGCCGAGGGCGCAGGCACGTACGTCCTGCGCGAAGGCGTTCACGCGCCCGCCCTCAACGCACAGATCGACTGTCACGTTGGAGCCGCAAACCGGGGAGCGCTTGTTGGACGTCCCATCGGGCGCATCGAGGCGCCCGGTCAGCGGAATCTCCGACGCGAGCTTCAGAATGCGTTCTGAATACAGCTTGATCAGATCGGTTTCGGGCATGTCTTTCCCTTGTCTCGCGTCCTCCCTAAATCGGGCATCCGTCCAAAAGGGAAAACCCATGCGCTTCGATCCCGCCACCCTGACCTTCACGGCCGACGGCCTGATCCCCGCAATCGCGCAGGAGGCCGAGACGGGCGAAGTCCTTATGATGGCGTGGATGAATGCCGAAGCGGTGACGAAAACGCTGGAGACAGGGCGCGTCACCTACTGGTCCCGCTCGCGTCAGGCGTTCTGGGTGAAGGGTGAGACGTCGGGTCACACGCAGGAACTCGTGGATCTGCGCGTGGATTGTGACCGGGATTGCCTACTGCTGCTGGTAAGGCAGATCGGGCCCGCCTGTCACACGAACCGGCGGGTGTGCTTTTACACGGCGGTGCGGGACGGTGACGAGGTTGAGTTGATGGCACCGGAGTAGTAGGCGGCGCTGCCCCCCGGCCTGCGGCCTCCCCCCGAGGTATTTTCAGCCAGATGAAGACGCTGGGAGGCGGACAAGGCGGCGGATGTCGTCGGGTGTCAGGCCGTCTTCGCGGTATTTGCGGAGCGCGCGGGCGTCGTCTCGTTTGGCGAGGCGCTTGCCGGTATCGTCGCGGATCAGGCGGTGGTGGTGATAGATGGGGGTCGGGAGGCCGAGGAGGCGTTGCAGCACGACATGAATCGTTGTGGCGGCGAACAGGTCCTGCCCGCGAACGACATGTGTGATCCCTTGCGCTGCGTCGTCGAGGACGACGGAGAGGTGGTACGAAGTGCCCATTTCGCGGCGGGCCAGGACGATGTCGCCGACCTGATCGATGAGAGTTTCAGGATTGACCGTAATGGTACCGGTTTCGCCATTCGGGCCGCTGCCCGTTTCGGTGAAGTGGAGCGTTTCGGAGGCCGTGCGCTCCATATTCAGCCGCAGGGCCGCGTTCGCGCTCGGCTCGGTCTTGCTGCGGCAGGTGCCGGGATAGACAGGACCGTCCGGGCCCAGCGGTGGCGTTGCTCCTTCTTGCGGGGCCGAAAGGGCCTCAGCGATGTCCCGGCGGGTGCAGGTGCAGGGGAAGATCAGCTCCCGCGAGGTCAGGTCGTCTAGCGCGGCGGTGTAGGTGTCGAGGCGTTCGGACTGGTGCATCACAGGCTCTTCCCATGACAGACCGAGCCAATGCAGGTCTTCGTAAATCAGCGCCTCCCACTCGGGCCGGGCGCGGGATTGGTCGATGTCCTCGACCCTAAGCAGGAACTCTCCGCCTTCCGATCGCGCCATGTCGTGGGCGAGCAAGGCGGAGAATGCGTGGCCGAGGTGCAGGGGCCCCGTCGGGGACGGGGCGAAGCGGGTTCTAAATCTTTTCAAGGAGGTAGACGGCAGACTTTATGTCAATGCCAGGCAGGTGATCGCCATAGGTGCGCGAAACCTGGCGGGCCACGCCCGCGTCCAGATTGGTCTTTACGCGGGCCTCGTAGGTCGGGTCTTCCAGCGCGTGGTCGTTGAATGAGAACACGATGAACCCGCCCGGCACCAGAAGGGCCAGAAGCGAATCCAACAAGGCCGCAGGCGCCGCTCCGGTGGTAATCACGCCCACGGCCGCAATCGCAGCATAATCTCCAGGGGCCACGGGGATCGGCGCGTCGGCGGGCACGTGCATCAAGTTACGGTAAACGTTGCGCTTCTTGGCCGTCTCCAGCATCCCCGCCGACAGATCGATCCCGTCGATGGTCGTGAACCCCAACGCCGCAAGCGCCGTCCCCGACAGCCCCGTGCCGCAACCGAAATCGAGGATCGGCTGGGTGGGCGGGTTCAGATGCTCTGCCAGAACAGCCGCGCAGCGGGCCGGGGTGGCATAGCCGTTCTCCGCCACCTCGTCGTCGTAGGTGGCCGACCACTCGTCATAGACCTCCTGCGCGTCCTGCGCCGTCTTGATGCCATAGACCTTGTCGAGGAACTTGTCCGCCATAAGCAGACCCTAAGCCGCGCCTTTGCGGGCGTCCAGCGTGCCGGTCGACAGCCACGCGGCCCAGTCCCCCTTCGCGCGGTCGGTATAAGCCTTGTAGCGGTCGCGGCGGCCCTTTCGCCCGCCCTTTGCGTCAACTGGCGGGAAGAGGCCGAAATTGACGTTCATCGGCTGGAACGTCTTGGCGTCTGCGCCACCAGTGATGTGGGTCACGAGCGCCCCGGTCGCCGTGGTCGCCGGAACAGCGGGCAAGGGCTGGCCAAGATGCTCTGCCGCCGCAAGGCGCCCGGCAAGCAGGCCCATGGCGGCGGACTCCACATAGCCCTCAACCCCGGTGATCTGACCCGCAAACCGTACATGCGGCCTGGAACGCAGGCGAAGCTCGGCATCCAGCAGGGTCGGTGAGTTCAGAAACGTGTTGCGGTGGATACCCCCAAGGCGGGCAAACCGTGCGTCTTGAAGGCCGGGAATAGCCTTAAAAACATCAGCTTGTGCGCCGTACTTCATCTTTGTCTGGAAGCCGACGATGTTGTACAGCGTCCCCAGTGCATTGTCCCGGCGAAGCTGGACGACGGCATAGGGCTTTACGTCCGGGGCATGCGGGTTCGTCAGACCCACCGGCTTCATCGGCCCGAACCGCAACGTGTCCCGCCCTCGGTCCGCCATCACCTCAATAGGCAGACAGCCGTCGAAGTAGGTGGCCGTCTCGCCCTCATGAAACTCGGTTTTGTCGGCGGCGAGAAGCGCGTCGATGAACGCCTCGTACTGCTCCCGCGTCATGGGACAGTTGATGTAGGCGGTCCGCTCTTCCTCTGTTTCACCCTTGTCGTAGCGGGATTGGCGCCATGCGGTGCCCATGTCGATGCTGTCGGCATAGACGATGGGGGCAATGGCGTCGAAGAAGGCCAGCGCCTCGGCCCCGGTTTCGGCGGAAATAGCCTCCCCCAGCCGGGACGAGGTGAGCGGGCCGGTTGCCACGATCCAGCTGCCGCTGTCGGGCAATTCGATCACCTCTGCTTCGGAGACCTCGACATTCGGATGGGCTCGTAGGCGCGCGGTGACGGCTTCGGCAAACGCCTCACGATCAACCGCCAACGCGCCACCCGCTGGCAGGCGGTGACTATCGGCCATCTCCATGATCAGGCCACCGGCCGCCCGCATCTCCCAATGAAGAAGACCCACCGCGTTCTGTTCATCATCGTCGGACCGAAAAGAGTTGGAGCACACCATCTCGGCCAGCGCGCCCGTCTTGTGGGCGAACGTGCTGACCTTGGGGCGCATCTCATGAATAGTGACCGTCAGGCCTGCATTGGCCGCCTGCCACGCAGCCTCGGACCCGGCCATGCCGCCGCCGATGATGTGAAGATCGCTCATACCCCCGCGATCTAGGGGATCAGCGGGGCGAAGGAAAGTGCGTCAGGCCTGCCGCAGCACCCGGGGACCGCGCATGGCACCCGGGGCGGTGAGGTGCGAGGCGATGACGATGAAGAGGATCGACATGCCCGCCACCAGATGCTCCAGCCCGCCGAGGGGGCCGAACCCGATGGGTGCATTGGACGCCGTCAGGATCACGATGGCCATCAGCGCAACGGCAGCGAGGTGGTGCCAGCGCACCGACAAAAGGGGCAGGGCAAGGAGGCCGACGATGATGCTCGTCACGGGCCCGAAGCCAAACGGGATCATTCCAAACGCAGCGGTCAGGAAAAAGCCGCAGGCGGCGGTTCGGATTACCAGCCGGGCGGGGCTGGTGAGGGCACATTCAGTCTCTACTTCGGCAGTCATGTGGGGGCACGTCCTTGGTGGTGACTTGGTACGTCAGACACCTTAGCGGGCGCATCCGGGGCGAGGGCAGAGTTCCGTGAAACACTGTGTTTCCCGGCTGTTCTTGCAAAAATAGACCCCGCCCGAGGGGATTTGGGCGGGGTTCAGCGCGCAGAAACGGTGTTTTACGCGAGCGAGAATTCCTTAAAACAACCCACGGTTTATCATAGGGCGAAGCGGATCGGTGCGGCGGAACAGGCGCGTTTCGGTGCCGCCCCGGCGCGTGTTGCCAAGCTCGATCATGATGCCCGCGCGGAATGTCGTTTCGGGCGAGGCACCCGGCAGTCCGGATAGGTCATCGCGAGCGACCTGAGCGTAGAAGCCCCAGGGTTCGTCGTTCGGCTGATACTCCAGTCCGATCCGCGCCTCATAGCCCGTTGCGTTCATTGTGGCCTCGTGAAAGTCGGAAACGGTCAGGCCGCCGGACAGGGTCATGCCCGGCGCGATGTCATAGTGCAGGTCCGCTTCGGCGAACACGAAGTCGAGGTCGGACGACGTCATCAGCCCGGCGCCTGCCCGCAGCTCAATC
The DNA here is from genome assembly GCA_039190895.1 of Pseudomonadota bacterium. Classification (GTDB taxonomy): domain Bacteria; phylum Pseudomonadota; class Alphaproteobacteria; order Rhodobacterales; family Rhodobacteraceae; genus Ovoidimarina. The sequence continues at coordinate 17,223 of JBCCXY010000073.1, forward strand.
GCGGTGCGGTCAGAGAGCGAGAACAGCGCCTCGCCGCCAATCGTGCCGTAGCTGGCGGAGCGGTCATTGGCGTCGCCAAACGTCGCGAACAGGCCGTACTTCTGACCCTGTGCCGGGGTCATGTAGAAATGCGCCCCCGCGGTGCCCACCACACCGGAGGGGGTATCTTCGAGCGACAGGTCAAACTGCAGCCCGTGGTACTCGGTAACAGCAAAATCGATACGACCGGAGGCTTCCCTACCGCTGCCACCTGCGCTGTTGCTAAGACCAAAGCGCAGATCGACACCCGTAAACCCCAGATCGGTCTGAGCGAGGGCTGCAGGCGCGGCAAGCGCGAGAGCCAGGGTGAGGGCAGCGGGTTTGAACATCGGACAGGCCTCCGGCGGTACTCGTTACGACACATCCCGCGCCCCCCACGGTACGGAATACCGGCGCTTTAGCGCGTCGGGACTGCTTAAGAGAAGTTTAATCTAAACTATTGGTTAACGGTGCCGCTGGATCAGATCCCAGCGATTGCCGTAGAGATCCCGGAACACGGCCACTGTGCCATAGGGCTCTTCGCGGGGGTCTTCCTCGAACGCCACGCCTGCCGCTTTCATGCGTGCGGCCTGCGTCGCGAAGTCATCGGTTTCGAGGAAATAGGCCACGCGACCCGCAGCGGCCTTGCCGAGGCCGGTCACCTGAGAGCCGACGGCCAGGGCGATCAGGAAAGCCGTGTCGGCGCTTTCTGTCGGGGCCATGCGGACCCAACGCTTGCCCGCGCCCTGGTCGGTGTCTTCCAGAAGCACGAAGCCCAACGCCTTCTGGAACCAGGCGATGGCCTCATCGTAGTCTCTCGCGAGAAAGGCCACGAGGCTCAGTTGCACCGCAAAAGCCCCATATTCGTGTCTGCGCGGCTAACTTTCAGCCTCATCTTCGTCACCCTGATCCGCGATCCACGCGACCGAGACGACTTCTTCGCCGGCGCCGGTGTTGAAGACCTTCACCCCGCCCGCCGCGCGCGACCGGAACGAGATGCCCTCAACCGGCACGCGGATCGACTGGCCCTTGGACGTCGCGAGCATGATCTGATCGTCGGACTGGACCGGGAAGCTGGCCACCAGGGGCCCGCCGCGCATGGCTTTGTCCATCGCCATTACACCTTGCCCGCCACGCCCGCGGACCGGGTAATCATGGGAAGACGACAGCTTGCCCATGCCGCCGGACGTGATGGTGAGGATCAGATCCTCTGCCGCCGACATTGCGGGATAGTCGATGTCCACAGTGCCGGTATCCACCTCTTCTTCTTCATCTGGTTCCGCCTCATCCGTGAGCCCCGCCATCGCGCGGCGCATCTTCAGGTAGGCGGCGCGTTCCTCCGTCGTGGCTTCGAAGTGACGGATGATCGACATGGATACGACCGTGTCGCCGTCGGCGAGCTTGATGCCTCGCACGCCGGTCGAGTCGCGGCCTTTGAACACCCGCACCTCGGTCGTCAGGAACCGGATGGCCCGACCGAGGGCGGTGACAAGCATCACGTCGTCATCTTCGGTCGCGATGCGGGCGTTCACGAGGCTTACCCCCTCGGGCAGCTTCATCGCGATCTTGCCGTTCCGCATGACGTTGGTGAAATCCGACAGCGCGTTGCGGCGCACATCTCCTGCCGAGGTGGCGAAGACGATTTGCAGCGATTGCCAGTCTTCCTCGGGCACATCCACCGGCATTATCGCCGCAATCGACACGCCTGTCGGGATCGGCAGGATGTTGACGATTGCCTTGCCCTTCGACGTCCGCCCGCCCAGCGGCAGACGCCATGTCTTCAGCTTGTAGACCATGCCGTCGGTCGTGAAGAACAGGAGCTGCGTGTGGGTGTTGGCAACGAAAAGAGTCGTAACGACGTCGTCTTCCTTCAGATTGCCCCCCGACAACCCCTTGCCACCGCGCCGTTGCGAGCGGAAGTCGGCTAGCGGCGTGCGCTTGATGTAGCCGGATTGAGTGACGGTAACGACCATATCCTCGCGCTCGATAAGGTCCTCGTCCTCCATGTCGCCTTCCCACTCGACAATCTCGGTGCGGCGGGGGACGGCGAAGCTTTCCTTGATGGAGCGGAGTTCGTCCGAGATGATCGCCATAATACGCTCACGAGAACGAAGTATGTCGAGGTAGTCCTTGATTTTGCCCGCTAATTCTTCGAGCTCATCAGTGACTTCCTTGACGCCGATCTGGGTCAAGCGCTGCAGGCGAAGGTCGAGGATTGCGCGAAC
>JBCCXY010000074.1:0-19458 GCA_039190895.1 Pseudomonadota bacterium
CCCGCTTCGATCATCGAGTCGCCCTTGACCTCTAGCGCGTAGTGATGGCCCGAACCGGCGATCATGTCAGCGGGGACCGCAACGTTGTTGTTGTCGTCGTTGTTGATCGCCTCAATCGGAACGCCGGCCGCGATGCGCCCGACGAGTGGCAGCATCTGAACCGCAGCTTCTACAGGCATGCGCTTGTTCATCGGCTGATCCGGGCGGTCGCCGTCAATGACGCGGGGAGTGAAGCCGCCGCTGGTGCGTTCAAGAGCTTCGGGGAGCTTCACAACCTCAAGCGCGCGGGCGCGGTGGGGGAGGCGGCGGATGAAGCCACGTTCCTCCAAGGCCGTGATCAATCGGTGGATCCCGGATTTTGACCGCAAATCAAGTGCTTCCTTCATCTCGTCGAATGATGGCGGCACACCATCCTTGTTCAACCGTTTGTTGATGAAGTCGAGCAGCTCAAGTTGTTTGCGCGTCAGCATGCGGATCCTCCGGCCCTTGGCGTTCGGCATGCGTTCTATGGATGTTCTTGCTTTGTGTCAAGCGGTCGTGTTAAGCGGGATGTACGAAACCGAATCCCCTGTGTCCCGGGAAACATCACCCACAGGGCGAACGATCAGCGCGTTGGCGGCTGCCAGTACCGTGACAAGGCCGGAGTCCTGTCGTTCTGCGGCGGTCAGCATGCCGTCCTCCAGCAGAGCGCGCATGTAGTGTTCGCGTGGTCCGTTAGGCGTGAGCGGAGCGGCGAGTGGTGCTGTAAGGCGTTTGAGCGGTTCGGCGGCGAGGCCCTGAAGCACACGGATGGTGGGGCGAAGGAAGATGTGGCCGCAGACAAGAGAGGAGACCGGGTTTCCAGGAAGGCCAATCATGGGTGTGTCGCCAAAGCGCCCGGCCATCAGTGGCTTGCCGGGGCGCATGGCGACCTTGAAGAAGTCGAGGTTGACGGAGGTGTTGCGAACAAGATCGTGGTCGCCAACGGACGCGCCTCCAATGGTGACGATGAGGTCGGCGTCGGTCGCGAGAGAAAGGGCGGTTTCGAGCGACGCAAGGGTGTCACGGGCGATTGGAAGGACGCGCGTGCAGGCACCTTCGGCTTCGAGGATGGCAGCGAGGCCGAGGGCGTTCGAGGCGATGATCTGGTCGGGGCCGGGGTTCTCGCCCGGCATGACGAGTTCGTCGCCGGTTGCAATGATCGCGACGTTGGGCTGGCGGGCACAGGGCAGCGCTGGCAGGTTCATTGCGGCGGCCAGAGTCAATAGCTCGGGCGTGATACGTTGCGGGGCGTGCAGGGTTGTGCCCGCGTGGAAGTCTGCTCCGGCCGGACGGATGTAGGCTTGCGGGTCGAGGTTGTCGTTTAGGGTGATGGTGTCGCCGTCGCGGGCAACGTCTTCCTGGATGATCACTCGGCTGGCGCCCGCGGGAACGGGGGCGCCGGTGAAGATGCGGATGGCTTCGTTCGCCTTGACGGAGCGGTGGGTGGCGTGGCCTGCGGCGGCTTCGCCCACGACAGAGAAGCGGGCCCCGGGCTGCACATCTTCGGCCCGCACAGCGTAGCCGTCCATCACGGAGGTGGCAAAGGGCGGTTGGTCTCGCGTTGCTGCAACGGGGCGGGCGAGGACGCGGCCTGCGGCGACGCGCAGAGGCACATCCTCGACGTCAAGCGGCGAGAGGAGCGAGAAAACTCCGTCGAGGGCCTGGGACACTGTGATCATTCGTACCAGCTTGTTCTTTCGTATTGGCTTAGACTGACATCGGTGGGGCGGGTTTGCACGCCCATCTCGATTGCTTTCTTCGGATGTCGTCACGTGCGCATCCAGCAGCGTTTTGGAAAGCGTCAGATCCTCTGCGCCGGCTCGAGGCAGATCGGAGCCGTTGATGGACGGCGCATCGACGCCAGCCACCAGCGCTTGCCGCAAAGAAGATAATCAGCGCGGTGTTGATATGATCCCCGGCCTCACCCCAAAGCTTGCGAAGACGTGGACGGTCAAACGGTGTCTTGACCTGCACCATCTGCGTGGCGGCAGCGAAGGCCGACGGCCCGGACGTTGGTCGGTCATTGGACGGGGCCGAGTGCCACTTGACCAGCGCCAACCCCGGCGAAATCAAGGATTCGGGCCATGCAAAATGTCTTCCAGCCGGTCTGTCTTGATGCAGAATTGGTCAGGGTTCGCCGCAGCGATTGGTTTCCCGGCGAGCGGAAGGCGTGGCGGCCGGGCTTCTTTTATTGTCAGTCTGCGGATCAGGGTGAATCAGGCCAAGCGCCGCTGATTGGCGGGGCGGGCCCTGGGAAAACGGGGATGGACCAGTGCAAGACGTCTCCGCGTCGGACAATGGAGGGCCGCTGGACGCCACTTGTTAGGTTGGGTCGCACGCATCATTAAGAGATTTCCGTCATCATGGAGAGCCCCTGCTTCCCCGCTCTTCGGTCTGTCGTTTGCGCGTACGGTGAGTCCAGCTCGATCGTTGGCGCGGGTGGGAGGGAGATTGGGGCCTTCAAACGTAAAGGTCGAAGATAACGATTGGGCGCGGTATAGGGTGATCATTGTTCTGGCCGAGTTCTCGGCCTGCGATCTGGTGACGACGATGGGTCGGCCTGCATTGTCCGCTTTGATGGCGTCCTCTTTTTCTGTTGAGCGCGAGCGCCGATTAGACCGGCAATGGAAGATCGGAGGCTAGGGGCACGTCGTGAAGTTGGGCACAGTGAACATTCGTTCAAAGCTTGATTTCTATGGTCTCTTACGGCGAACGCGAAGGTGCCAATCTGCGTGGCTTCCCCGACGAGTTTGATAGCGCTGCGGTTGGTTGTGAGAGCCGCCCCAAATTGCGCGAGGCTTATCAGGCGCGTTCTGGCTGACTGGGCCAGGGGCCACTGCCGCTGATGGTTTGGGCGATTAATCCGCCTCGTACCGGCCTGATTTTCCGCCATCTTTCAGCGTGACTTCGATGCCGCCGATCTGCATGCCTTTCTCGACCGCTTTGAGCATGTCGTAGATGGTGAGGCAGGCGGTTGAGACCGCTGTGAGCGCTTCCATTTCGACGCCGGTCTGGCCGGTGGTGCGGACCTCGGCGTTGATCCGAATGCCGGGCAGCGTGGGATCCAGGAACAGGTCGACGCTGACTTTGCTGATCGGGAGCGGGTGGCAGAGGGGGATGAGGTCGGCGGTGCGCTTGGCGCCCATGATCCCGGCGAGGCGGGCCGTGCCGAGGACGTCGCCTTTCTTGGCAGTGCCTTGTGTTGCGAGATCAAGGGTTTCGGGGCGCATCTTGACGTAGCCGCGGGCGGTGGCGATGCGGGCAGTCACGGGCTTTGCGGAGACGTCGACCATGTGGGCCTGGCCCGCTTCGTCGAAATGCGAGAGCTTGCCGGTCACGCGCCTGCGCCGGCGGGAAGGACCGGGTCTTTGAGTATATCTCGGGTGGCGGCGGCGACGTCGTCTTGCCGCATGAGGCTTTCGCCGATCAGGAAGGCCCGCGCGCCGTGGCGGGCGAGGTGTGCAAGGTCAGAGGGGGCGGAGAGGCCGGACTCCCCGACGAGGAGTTTGCCCTCGGGCACGCGCTCGGCGAGGCGGCGGGTGGTATCGAGGTCGGTCTCAAATGTCTTGAGATTTCGGTTGTTTACGCCGAGGAGGGGGGATTTGAGTGCGAGGGCACGGCCGAGTTCTTCCTCGTCGTGGACCTCGACAAGGACGTCCATGCCCCAGCCGGTTGCTGCGTCTTCGAGTTCGGCGGCCTGTGCGTCGGTGACGCTGGCCATGATGATCAGGATGCAGTCGGCACCCCAGGCGCGCGCCTCGGCGACCTGATAGGTGTCGTACATGAAGTCCTTGCGGAGCGCCGGGAGGGTGACGGCGTCGCGGGCTGCGGTCAGGAATTCGGGCGCGCCCTGGAAGGACGGGGTGTCGGTGAGGACCGAGAGGCACGTGGCGCCGCCGTCGGCGTAGGACCGAGCGAGGGCAGGCGGGTCGAAGTCGGCGCGGATCAAGCCTTTGGACGGGCTGGCCTTTTTGATCTCGGCAATTAGGCCGTAGCCGGTTTGAGTGGCTTGTATAAGGGCCTTGGCGAAGCCTCGCGTTGGCGGTGCCGCTTTGGCGGCGGCTTCCACCTCGGAGAGGGGGCGGGCGGCTTTCGCGGCCGCGATTTCTTCGAGTTTGTAGGCTTTGATGCGGTCGAGGACGGTCATCCTCGGGAGATAGCGTCTTCGTCGGGGCAAGGGAAGCGCCCCTTTGGGACGCGCCTCCGGCGGGAGTATTTGTCTCCAAGATGAAGGAGGGGATCGTCTGGGGTAGTTGGGGTTGGATTTGAGTATTTTCGCCAAGCTGGAGGGAGGGTTAGGCCCAGTTGATTGGGGTGAGGTTTTGGGTGGTGAGCCACGCGTTGATTTTGGAGAAGGGGCGGGAGCCGAAGAAGCCGCGTGAGGCCGAGAGGGGGGAGGGGTGGGCGGTTTCCAGGATGAAATGGCCCGGATTGGTGAGGTGTTTTCGGAGGCCCTGCGCATGGCGGCCCCAAAGGAGGGCGGCCCGGGGGATGTCGTTAAGGCGGGTGAGCACCTGTGCGGTCAGGTGGGCCCAGCCGAGTTTGGCGTGGGCGCCTGCGTTGTGTGCAGGGACGGTGAGGGCGGTGTTGAGGAGGAGGACGCCTTGGGCGGCCCAATCGGTGAGATCTCCAGCGGTGCGGTGTGCCTGAAGGTCGTCGCGTAGCTCATTGAAAATATTGGTGAGTGAGCGGGGCAGAGGGGTACCTTCAGCGACTGAGAAGGCGAGGCCGTGGGCGTGGCCGGGTGTTGGGTACGGATCCTGGCCGAGGAGGATGACGCGGACGGCATCGGGTTGGGTTAGCTCCAGCGCGCGGAAGCGGTCCGGCGCCGGTGGGAGGATGGGGCGTGTCTCTTTAGCCAGGGCCGCTTCGATGGCGGGGAGGTCGGTCGTGAAGAACGGCAGGTCGGCCCAGGCGCCGAGACGCGTGAGATCATGCATCCTGGGTTATGCGGGCCAAGCCCTCGACCTTTTCGCGGGCACGGCCGGAGTCGAGGGATGCGGCGGCTTTTTCTACGCCTTCGGGGAGGCTGTTGGCCGTTCCGGCGATGACAAGGGCGGCGGCGGCGTTCAGGAGCACCGCGTCGCGGTAGGCGGAGGGTTCGCCGAACAGGAGCGCGCGGAAGGCGGCGCCGTTGTCTTCGGGGCTGCCGCCGACGATGGCCTCAAACGGGTGGACGGGGAGGCCGGCATCTTCGGGGTGGACTTCGCGGTCGGTGACAGCGCCGTCGGATAACTCGGCGACCCAGCTTGTGCCGGTGATGGTCAGCTCATCCGTGCCGTCGGAGCCGTGGACGATCCACGCGGCCTCGGATCCAAGCGCAAGCAGCGTTTCGGCCATGGGGCGGATCAGGTCGCGGGAGAAGGCGCCGGTGAGCTGGCGTTTGACCCCGGCGGGGTTGGTGAGAGGGCCGAGGATGTTGAAGATCGTGCGGGTGCCAAGCTCGGCCCGGGTCGGCATGACGTGGGCTGTTGCCGGGTGGTGCATGGGTGCCATCATGAAGCCAATGCCGACTTTTTTGATCGCGGTTTCAACCACTTCTGGCCCGACCATGACGTTGATGCCCATCTGCCCCAGCGCGTCCGCTGCGCCGGATTTCGACGACAGGTTCCGGTTGCCGTGCTTGGCCACGGGCACCCCTGCGCCTGCCACAACAAAGGCGGCGGCGGTGGAGATGTTGAGCGTCCCCTTCCCGTCACCGCCTGTTCCGACGATGTCCACGGCGCCTGCGGGAGCACGTACCGCCTTGCATTTGCTGCGCATTACGGCGGCGGCGGCAGCGATTTCCTGCACGGTTTCGCCCCGGGTGCGGAGGGCCATCAGCAGACCGCCGATCTGGCTTGGGGTCGCCTCGCCCTCGAACAGCGCCGAGAAGGCGGCTTCGGCCTCGTCACGGGACAGGGGGCGGTCGGCGGCGGCGCCGATGAGGGGTTTCAGGGGGTCGCTCATTTGGCGCCAGGCTCCTACGTTTTGTTCGTCAGCAGCATCTTGCCACCTGATGTTGCGTTTGGGGATATCCTCGGGCGCCGGGCCGCGCTATAAATGATGTGAAAGACAACACCCGGTCAAGGCACCATCGCACATCGCAAGGATGCGGCGGGTCTGGAGGGGGCCGGGGCGGAAGCACAGGAGCAGACAGGTGTTACGAGGCATCTTGGCTGGAGGACTTTGGGGCAGTCTGATCGGGGCGATCGTTCTGGCGCTGTCGTCTCAGCTTGCGGATTGGCGGGATCTGACGCCAGCGGTGACGCGTGCGGACAGCGAGGATGTGGTGCCGAGCCCGGAGGTGGCAGACATTCTGTTGGAACCGCCGGTGGTCACGGCAGGGGTGCGGTCGGATCGACCGGCGGCGTCCCAGACACCGGCGCAAGCCACGGGCGGGACGACTGATGTGACTGCTCCGCGGCTTGAGACTGATGCGCCCGGGGCACCTTCGGCGGCAGTGCCACCCGCGCCGGTCGCGGTTGCGGTGCCGGATGACGTGCCGCCGACGAGCCCGACGGGCAGTACGGGCGCAGCGCCTGATGCGGTTGACGTGGCGACGGTCGGGGCCCCGGCCCAGGATCGGATGCCCGAGTTGATAGCGACGGAGACGGCGCCGTCGCCTTCGCGCTTTGGGCCAAGCGCGTCGGATACTGTTGGTGAACTGGGACTGGGCTCTGAAGCTGGGGATAGTCCGGCTGTTCCGGTCGACGGGGGCGCGACCCCGAGCGTTTCGCGCGATCTTTCGGCGGTTGGTTCGGGCGGGGCCGATACGGCGCCGGATGCGCCTGCGGCGCCGGTGGCGGCGCCTGCCACGGCGTCCTCGCAGGAGCCGGTTGCCCCGACCGCGTCGGACAGCGGCGGGATTGAGGTGGCTTCGGTGGATTCCCCGGATGTTGCCGGGCCGTCGTCCGTCGGACAGGCGCCCGAGGGCGCGGGTGCGATGCCTGAGACCGGGACACCGGCGGCGCCTGTCGTGACTGAGGCGCCGGAACTGCAGTCGGATGCGCCGGTTGCCGGTGTGGGCGTAGCGGATGATGCGACCCCGACCGTGGAGACGGGTGATGACGCTCCAGTAACCGCCGACACGCCGTATGCGCCGACGGCGGCAGAGGCGGACGTGCCGGTCGCAGAGGGTGAGGCGGACGCACCGGTGTCGGCGGAAGCCGTGAACGACGCGCTGGAAGAGGCGATGGCGCGCGGTCAGGCGGCGGTGAGCGCGGCGCTTGAGGAGGCGATTGCAGAGCAAGAGTCAGAGGGCGTGGTGGAGGAGCCTGCTGCCGAACCGGAGGTGGCGGAGGTTGCGGAGCCTGAGCCGTTGGTGGTGGCGGAGGCCGGGACGCGCGTTGAGCCTCGGATCATCCGGCGTTCGGGAGATGAAGCCACGGAAAGCGGCGCGGTTCGGGTGCGGCGGCTTCCTACGGTCGGAGATGAAGCGGCGGCTGAGGACGAGGCCGCCCCGGAGGCGGCTCCGGAGGCCGAGCCGGAGGTGGTTGAGGTGCCGGGCGAGAATGCCCCGGCACGGGAGGCGAACGCGATTGCCTTCGAGGTGCCGGAGGCGGCGGCGCTGGTGTCGATCGTGCTGGTTCACGGGGCTGCGTCGGATGCGCCTCAGCCGACCGATGTGCCGCTGACCTTTGCGGTTCCCGCGTGGCTGCCGGGGGCGGCGGATGTGGCGGCGGATTATCGGTCGGCGGGGCATGAGGTGGTGCTGATCCCGGATCTGCCTCCGAACCCGACGGCTCAGGATGTTGAGGTGGCGCTTTCGGTGACGCTGGAAGAGATGCCGCTGGCGGTCGGTCTGATCGACCCCGATGGGGCCGGGTTTCAGGCGAGCCGGGACGCGACGGCTCAGGTTGTGGCGGCTGCGGCGCGGACCGGGCACGGGGTGCTGTCGGCGTCGCGGGGCTTCAACAGCGCGGCCCGTCTGGCGGCTCGCGATGGGGTTGCGGCGGCGACGGTGGAGCGGTCCATCGACCCGGCAACCGAGGACAGCGCCGCGATTGGGCGGGTGCTGGATCAGGCGGCGTTTCGGGCGCGGAATGACGGGGTTGCGGTGATCGTTGGCGAGGCCTCGGCGGCGCACCTCGCGGGGGTGCTGGCCTGGGCTGCGGAGAACGCTGATGAGGAGCTTGCGATTGCCCCTGTCTCGGCGGTTCTGACGGTCGCTGAGGAGCCTTGAGTCAGGCGGTCCCACAGTGGGACCGTTTGTAAGGTGCTGAATTAAAATGCTTTTCTCAATTAGGGCTTTCTGGACCCGCTTGCGCGGAGTCAAGGCCGAAGGCCGCCGCGCATCGCCGGGCCCACCCCTGGCCCGGCGATATGGGTTCAGCCAGCGCACCGCTTGAAAGAACGTCGGGACCCATCAATAAAGTGCTGCGAAATTCCGTTGGATCGCCGGTCCTGGGCCCGTCGATGCGCGGCTCGGTTCGGCGGGGCCGATGGAGCGCGTCGCGGCCGGGGTACCTAAACGTCTCTCCGACTATGCGGTAAGTTCGGCAAGCAATCGGTCGCCGTCTATTGGGATATCCGCTCAGGCGTGGAAACTCTGGCTGGCTATGAGGCGTCCTTTGGGCGGATGGCGCCCCTGAAGTCACGCCGGGGTCGTGGCATGTTCGTGGTCCGAGCGGGAAAATGAGGCGGTTCGGGTGTCGGATTGGGCTGAGTTTCAGCGGGCGCATGACTTTGAGGCGGTGTTTCGTGATGCGGCGGTTCGCGCCGCCGACCATCTGCTGCAGGCTGACCCCGCGCGCCGGTACACGGGGTTCGGGGCGGATTGCAATGCGGAGTATGGCGACGTCTTCCTGACGGCTTTGTGGAGCGAGCCACCCGATCTGGTGAAGCTGCAAGAGAGCATCGGTTGGACGTCACACTGGGAGGGGGCGTTCTTTTCCGACCCCGTATTCGAGGCCAGCGAGCCCTTGAACGCGTTCAAACTGGCCTTGCAGGAGCATCTTGATGGCAAATACACCGAGATGCGAACCGATTCCGACCCCTATGACGAGGCGTTCGGTGCCTATTCCGATGCGTTTTGCGAGGGGTTCATGGAGTCGGTGATCCGTATCCTGCTTGAGATTCAGCAGATGACGCCCGCTTTGAGGCCGGCCCTTTTTGTTGCGTGCGATCATGATGAGTTGAACGAGACCTCGATCCAACGCCTCGTTCGGATCACCGGACGACATCCATGGGCAGATCGCTGAGCCCGTCGGTGATCCAAGGATCACTGCCTAGAACAGAGGTCCGTACTTCCAGTTGTCGGCATCGGGGGTTACCTCGTCCAGATCGTAGTCCGCCCCCTGCAGGCGCTTCGCGATTTCGAGACCGTCATTTGCCGCCTCATCGACGAGGCGTCGCCCTTCGGCTTCGTCCTGGGCGACGCCATGGCCCCGCATCAGGTTCAGTCCGTGATTGAACTTTCCAACGGGATCCCCGGTTTCGGCTGCCATTCGGTCCCACTCTGCAGAGGCGTCGGGATTGTACTCGCCCCCCAAGCCGTTGTTTTCCAACTGGCTCATCCACGTCATCGCCTTGGCATAGCCCGCCTCGGCACATGCCCGTGTCAGCTTTCGTGCAAGTTCATGGTTGTCGGTCTTGGTGACATTGATGCCAAGCGAGCAGGTCACGGAATCAATGACACCCATTTCGATCTTGCGTATCAACATATCCCGCCCTGTATCGTCGGGATTGAGCGTTCCGTATTCGTCGTCGACCTTGGCTGGTGGCTCTGCGTGCGCGACGCTTGCCAGTAGGGCGATGATCAGGGCGTGTGGCTTCATGGTCCACCGCTTAGCATGGACTGTGGCAAAACCTAATATGGACTTTGGTCTGGTTCGCTGGGCTCCGCGTGTCAGGCGGTTGGAAACGGGGTGACCTCGTTTTCGCGGATCACGGCGGGGTCGTAGGCCTTGCGGGCGAAGACATCGCGCAGCATGGGTTCGAAGTGGGACAAGGGTTTGGACGGGTAGTCCGGGTCGAAGGCGCTTTGATCCCAGCGTTCGCAGAAGGCGGCACAACTGTCGAAGCAGGGGTGGTCGCGGTAGCGGTCGCGGGCGTTGCGGTCCCATCCGTAGTGGTGGCCGTAGTAAAGCATCTGGAAGATGCCGTGGTGTTCCACGACCCAGGCGACATCCCAGCGGACGAAGGGGCGGATGATTTCGGCTGACATGCGGTCGTGGTTTTGCGGGGCAAGGCCGTCGCCGATGTCGTGGAGGAGCGCCCCGATGATCCAGTCTAGGTCGGCGCCGTCCGCCTCGGCCCGGGTGGCCGATTGGAGGCCGTGGTCGAGGCGGGTGATCTTGTAGCCTTCCAGCGTCGCCGTGCCCTGACGGTGGAGTTCGTCGAGCAGGCGGTCGGCTGTCATCCCGTGATACGGGCGTTCGAGGCGCGCGAGGAGGTCGTAATCCTCCTTCGTGCCGTCTTTCATCTGGGTGAAGCTGACGGTGTCGGACATAGGATGAGGGTGGCGCAGGGGCGGTCCTGAAATCAAGACCTTTGCGCTTTGTTGAGAGCGGCCCTCCGGGGGGAGTATTTTCCCGCCAGGTGAAGACAGGGGCGTCTTGTGATTGCCCGGCACCTACGGGAATTGGGCGTGGATCGCGTTTATGGCCTGTTGGTTGATGTCGATGCCGGTGCGGTTCTGAATGGCGCCGGAGAACATTTGCAGCGCGTCGCGGGCAAGGCTTTGGTCGACCTGGCCTGCGAGGGCGGCCTTGATTGCGCTGCCTTCGGGGTCGTCCTCGGACGGCGGGATGACGGTGTCAACACGAACGAGGGCTGCTCCGGTCGGGGTCTGGAAAACGCGCACGTCGCCTTCGGCCATCTGGAAAATGCCGTCGATCACGCCGCCCGGCATGCCCTCGATAAAGCCGTCACGCGCAATCCCGGTTTCGCGGATGGTGCCGAGTTCCAGCACCGCGGCGCTGTCGCCGGTTTCGAGGACCTCGCCCGCGGCCTGGGCCTGTTCGGTGACGCGCTGGACGGTTTGCGCCTCGGTCCAGGCGGTGGTGACCTCCTCGCGGATCTCGCCGAGCGGCTGGAGGCGCGGGGGCAGGATTTCATCGAGGCGGAGGGCGAAGGCGCCGCCCTCATCGATCAAGATAAGCTCGGGGAAGTCGTCTTCGGTTACCGTCTGGGCCGCGGCGCGGAATTCGGCGTAGGCTGCGATGCCTTCGTCCATGTCGGGGCGCCACTCGATGGTGCCGGTTTCCATTTCGGTCTCGCTGCCCAGGTCTTCGATGGTGGCGCCACCTGCGAGCAGGTCGTCGATGTCTGAGGACATGTCGAGGATCACCCGGCCCGCCCGGTCGGCGGACAGTTCTGCCGCGAGCTCTTCCCGGGCCTCTTCGAACGTGGTTTCGCTGGCGGCGAGGATGGCGTTGACGCGGAAGAAGGCGGGGCCGAGGGACGTGTCGATGGGTCCTGCGATGCCCGGCTCGGTCAGGGCGAAGACGGGGGCGCCTGCGGCGTCGAGGTCGGCCTCGCTTACATCGCCGAGGTCAATGTCGGAGAGTTCGAGGCCCCGCTCGGAGACGAGGTCTTCGAACGTCTTTTCGCCCGCGTCGAGTGCCGCCTTGGCGGCAGCGGCTTCGTCGGTGGAGGGGTAGATCAGGCGTTCTACGAGGCGACGCTCCGGCTCGACGAACTGATCAATCCGCGCGTCGTATTCGCGGCGGAGGTCTTCGTCGCTGGTGTCGATCGTGTCGAGGATCATCTGGGGCGTTAGCAGCGCGTAGGTGATGACGCGGGTTTCGGGGATCGTGAAGAGTTCGGGGTTCTCTTCGTGGAATTGCGTAAGCTCCGCCTCGGTGGGCGCGGGGATGGCGCCGTCGAGGTCCTCCGGGCCATAAACGCGAAGGGTCACGTCGCGGGTTTCGCGGGCCCAGTTGTAGAGGGTGTCGATATAGGTGTCGGACGCTGTGAGCCCGCCGACAATCCCGGCGCGCAGGATGTTGCGGGCGGTATCGGCGCGGATTTCGTCATTGAACTCCCGCACGGTCGTGCCGTTGCGGCGGAGCGCGTCGACGAACGCCTCGCGGTTGAAGCCGTCGGCGCTTTGGAAGTTGGGGATGCGGGCAATCTCATCGGCGACGAACTGATCCCCCACGGAGAGCCCCAGAAGCGCAGCCTCATTTTCGAGGGCGGCTTCTTCGATGAGGCGGCCGAGGGCGATCTGGTCGATGCCAAACTGGCGGCCCTGAGAGAGGGTCATGTTGGTGCCCATCTGGCGGGACAGGGTTTGCAGGTCGGCCTGAAGGGCGTTGGCATAGGTGCGGGTGTCGATCTCGGTATCGCCGACCTTGGCAACGGCGCGGGTCGAGGCGCCGAAGTCAGAGACCGCGAAGCCCATCAGTGACACGATGAGGAGGCCCACGAGGACCGCCCCAAGGGTTTTCCCAAGCTTCTTCTTTGTTGCCATCTTTGCCCTCATCGCCTGCGCTTCACGCCATGTATTTCAGGGGGCAAGAGGCTGCAAGCGCCCCGACGGTCCCTGTCCCTTCATCTTGGGCGAAATACTCTGGGGAGTTTGAGGGGCAGCGCCCCTCATTCAAACAGAAAAGGAATGCGCCAGAGGCGCTCAATCGGATTACGTCCCGATCAGTCGGTGCCGCGGTAGGGTTCCACGTATTGCAGGGCCATGTCCCAGGGGAAGAAGATCCACGTGTCCTGGCTGACTTCGGTGATGAAGGTGTCGACCATCGGGCGGCCTTTGGGCTTGGCATAGACGGTGGCGACGTGGGCCTTGGGCATCAGCGCGCGGACGACCTCTAGCGTTTTGCCGGTGTCGACGAGGTCGTCGACGATCAGGACGCCGGTGCCGTCGCCGACGACGGTCATGTCCGGTTCCTTGATCACCTTGGGCTGCGATTGCTCTTGATGGTTGTAGCTCTTGACGCTGATCGTATCGACGGTGCGGATATCAAGCTCGCGCGCAACGATCATCGCGGGGGCCATGCCGCCCCGCGTGATGGCGACCACCATTTTCCAGCCGGTGCCATCAGGGCCGTGGCCATCGAGCCGCCACGCCAGCGCGCGGGCGTCGCGGTGGAGTTGGTCCCAGCTGACGTGGAAGCCTTTTTCGTGGGGCAGGCGGTCGGACATATCGGTTACACCGTTGAGATGTCGGGGGCGTCGACGGCCTTCATGCCGACGGCGTGGTAGCCGGCGTCGACGTGAAGGACTTCCCCGGTCACGCCAGAGCCGAGGTCGGACAGCAGGAACAGGGCCGACTTCCCGACGTCGTCGGTGGTGACGTTGCGGCGGAGGGGGGAGTTCAGCTCATTCCACTTCATGATGTAGCGGAAGTCGCCGATCCCCGAGGCGGCAAGGGTCTTGATTGGTCCGGCGGAGATGGCGTTGCAGCGGATGCCGTCTTTGCCAAGGTCTTCGGCGATGTAGCGGACGGAAGCCTCCAGCGCGGACTTGGCGAGCCCCATGACATTGTAGTGCGGCATCACCTTCTCCGCGCCGTAGTAGGTCAGCGTCAGGAGGCTGCCGCCTTCATTCATCATTGCGGCTGCCGCGCGGGCTGTGGCGGTGAAGGAGTAGACCGAGATGTCCATGGACATCAGGAAGTTGTCGCGGCTGGTGTCGACATAGCGGCCGCGCAGCTCCGATTTGTCAGAGAACCCGATGGCGTGGACCAGGAAGTCGAGCGTGCCCCAGCGGTCTTTCAGGTCGGCGAACAGCGCGTCGATTGAGGCCTGGTCCCCCACGTCGCAGGGTAGCACGATGTCCGAGCCGAGTTGCGCGGCGAGCGGGTCAACGCGCTTTTTCAGAGCTTCTCCCTGATAGGAGAAGGCGAGGTCGGCGCCCGCATCCCCGAGCGCTTTGGCGATCCCCCAGGCGATGGATTTGTCGTTCGCGAGGCCCATGATCAGCCCGCGCTTGCCCGTCATCAATCCCGCTGACATCCCGAACCCTTCGCCCCGCCGTCGTCTTTATGCGGCTGGATTATGCCAATTGACGCGAGGGAGCAAGCGCGTGACGGTTGTGTTGGGTGGCCATAGGGCGTAGACGGCGTCCCTGCTTTCACACACACAGATCTTAGGTGAAATCGTGGAATTTCGGGACTTTCGCGTTGAGAGTGACAATCCGTTCGACATCGTGCGGGCGTGGATGGCTGAGGCTGAGGTGTCGGAGCCGAACGATGCCAACGCGGTGCAACTTGCAACGGTTGATGCGAGCGGGATGCCCAATGTGCGCACGGTGCTTCTGAAGGAGATCGAGGCGAACGGTTTCGTGTTTTACACGAACTACGATAGCGTCAAAGGGCAGGAGCTGCTGGCGACGGGCAAGGCTGCCTTTATCGTTCACTGGAAGACGTTGGGTCGGCAGATCCGGGCGAGGGGCCCCGTTGAGCGAGAGGACGGCCCCCAGGCGGATGCCTATTACCGGTCGCGCGGAATCGGGAGCCGGATCGGCGCCTGGGCATCGCAACAGTCACGGCCGCTTGCGTCGCGGGAAACCCTGATGGCCGAGGTGACGCGCCTGACCGAGGAGCTTGGCGATGACCCGGCGCGGCCCCCGTTTTGGGGCGGGTTCCGACTGGTTCCGACGGAGTTGGAATTCTGGGCGGATGGCGAGCATCGCCTGCACGATCGGTTCCGCTGGTTACGTGGTGACGCGGCGGACAACCAGTGGGAGATTGAGCGGCTCAACCCGTGATATTCGTGAATCTTGTTACTTTAAATATCGAATTTCCTAAGAATTTTGCTTGCATGCTAAGTTGCCTTTGTCGCTAACTGCAAAAAAACAGCCCTAAGGGCGGTCGGGACATATGAACAGTATGAATGACGGAGACGAACACGGTCAGGTAGTCACGGGTCGGGTGAAATGGTTCGACCCGTCCAAGGGCTTTGGCTTTGTGGTCGCCGACGAAGGCGGTCCGGATATTCTGTTGCACGCCAATGTGCTTCGGAATTTCGGGCAGAGCTCGGTTGCGGATGCGGCAGGCATTCAGATCATCGCGCAGAAGACGGCGCGGGGCATTCAGGCTGTCGAGGTTCTGAAGATTGACCCGCCGGAGCAGGAGGCTGAGGGTGCCTCTGAAGGAGACGGTCGGGCGCTGACCGATCCTGTGGATATGTCGCTTCCGCAACTGCCCGCGCGGGTGAAGTGGTTCGACAAGGCCAAGGGCTTTGGCTTTGCCAATGTCTTCGGGCGGCCCGAGGATGTCTTTTTGCACGTGGAAGTGTTGCGAAGGTCGGGGCTTGCCGATCTGCAGCCCGGCGAGGCCGTCACCCTGAGGGTGATCGAGGGCGCCCGGGGCCGCATGGCCGTTCAGGTCACCAGCTGGGAAAGCGCGCTGAAGGACGGCGAGTGATCCGGCTTACCCTTGTTGCTTTGGTCATAGCATCCGGCGCGCAGGCAGCGTGCCGGGACGATGTGGTCGAGTTGCGGGGGGAGTGGGGCAGTGCCCGGTTCACCGTCGACGTCGCGGATGAGCCGGACGAACGTTCCCAGGGGTTGATGAACGTGCCCGAGATGGCGGCAAGCCGTGGCATGTTGTTCATCTATGACGCGCCGCAGCGGGCGACCTTTTGGATGGAGAACACGCTGATCCCGCTGGACATGATCTTTGCTGCACCGGATGGAACGGTGACGCATGTGCACGAGAACGCGGTGCCGCTGGATCGGACGATCATCGATGGCGGTCAGGGCGTTCAGTACGTGCTGGAGATCAACGGCGGTCTTTCGAGCCGGATCGGGATTGGCGTGGGCGACGCCTTGCGCCATCCTGGGATCGACCAGGAGGCGGCGGTCTGGCCGTGTGACTGACCGGCAGTGGCCGCGTGGTTTCCCGATTGAGGGAGTTGCGTGGGCGGCGGCGGGTCGCTAGAAGGCGCAGGTTGTCGGGGCGTGGCGCAGTCTGGTAGCGCACCTGTTTTGGGTACAGGGGGTCGTGAGTTCGAATCTCGCCGCCCCGACCACACTTCTAAACCACTACATGTTGTTAAAATGAGCGGCTTTGCCGCAATACTTTGTGCACTTTGTGCGGCTGAGGGGCGCTGCCCCTCACACTCCCCGGAGTATTTTCCCCAAGATGGAGTGGCTAATTTGTGTGGGAACACAGGGTGTTGTGGTTGCATGTCGCATTTCCCACAAAATTTTGACATGTGGCGGACATTTTGTGTTGACGATTCTGGTCCCGGTACGGCAGGTTGTGCGGGCTGGCAGGGCACCCACAAGATATAGTGGCGCTGGGCCGGGACGGGAGACACTCACAAGCGACAGGCCGACCCCAAGCGGCGTGCAGCATCCGGTGGCGTCAGACACCATCGGACACAGGTGGTGCGTCTTTGCCTGACCCAAGTCCTGCCGGCGATGAGTGAGGATTCGCGACCAACGCGAGCCTCTGTGGACCGGGGCACCAGGACGGGGCAAACACGAATGAAGATCGAGCGCATTTTTACAACCGACGGCGTGGACGCATATGCAGATGTGGCGTTCACCACCACGACATCGGAGATCCGCAATCCGGACGGCACGGTCGTCTTCAAGCTGGACGATGTTGAGGTGCCTGAGCGGTGGAGCCAGGTGGCGTCGGACGTGATCGCGCAGAAGTACTTTCGGAAGGCCGGGGTCCCGGCGGTGCTGAAGCGTGTACGTGAGAAGGGTGTGCCGGAGTTTCTGTGGCGCTCGGTCGCGGATGAGAAGGCGCTGGACGCGTTGCCGGAGGATGAGCGGTACGGCGGTGAGACGTCGGCGCGGCAGGTGTTTGACCGGCTCGCGGGGGCCTGGGCGTATTGGGGCTGGAAGGGTGGCTATTTCACCAAGGAAGCCGATGCGCGGGCCTATTTCGACGAGATGCGGTTTATGCTGGCGACGCAGCGGGCGGCGCCGAACTCCCCTCAGTGGTTCAACACCGGACTGCACTGGGCCTATGGGATCGACGGGCCGAGCCAGGGGCATTTCTATGTGGACCCGAAGACAGGCAAGCTGACGAAGTCGGCCTCGGCCTATGAGCATCCGCAGCCGCATGCGTGCTTCATCCAGTCCTGCGCAGACGATCTGGTGAACGAGGGCGGCATCATGGACCTGTGGGTGCGTGAGGCGCGGCTGTTCAAGTATGGCTCGGGCACGGGCACCAACTTCTCGGCGCTGCGGGGCGAGGGCGAAAAGCTGTCGGGCGGCGGCAAGTCATCGGGGCTGATGGGGTTCCTGAAGATCGGAGACCGTGCGGCGGGGGCGATCAAGTCGGGCGGGACGACGCGCCGGGCGGCCAAGATGGTGATCGTGGATGCGGATCATCCAGATATCGAGGACTTCATCGACTGGAAGGTGAAGGAAGAGCAGAAGGTTGCCTCCCTCGTCGCCGGGTCGAAGATGCATGAGCAGATGCTGAACGGGCTGTTCGAGGCGATCAAGGCGTGGGACGGCGCGGCGGAGGATGCGGTTGATCCGGCGAAGAATGCCGGGCTGAAGGCGGCGATCCGGGCGGCGAAGAAGGTTGCGATCCCGGAGACTTACGTAAAGCGCGTGCTGGATTATGCGCGGCAGGGGTACACCGGGATCGAGTTTCCGACCTATGACACGGACTGGGATTCCGAGGCGTATTCGTCGGTTTCGGGGCAGAACTCCAACAACTCGATCCGGGTGACGGATGACTTCCTGAAGGCGGTTGAGGATGACGCGCCTTGGAAGCTGATCAACCGGGTGGACGGGAAAGTCGCCAAGGAGACGAGCGCGAAGGCGTTGTGGGAGAAGGTCGGGCATGCCGCCTGGGCCTGTGCGGACCCCGGCATCCAGTTCCACGATACGGTGAACGCGTGGCACACCTGCCCCGAGGATGGGGCGATCCGGGGATCGAACCCGTGTTCGGAGTACATGTTCCTGGACGATACGGCGTGCAACCTGGCATCGATGAACCTGCTGACCTTCTACAAGGACGGGGAGTTCGCGGCGGACGAGTATGTGCACGCGACGCGGTTGTGGACGCTGACGCTGGAGGTCAGCGTGATGATGGCGCAGTTCCCGTCGAAGGAGATTGCGCAGCGGTCGTATGACTTCCGGACGCTGGGTCTGGGGTACGCCAATATCGGCGGCCTGTTGATGAACATGGGGCACTCGTACGACTCCGATGAGGGGCGGGCGCTGTGTGGCGCGTTGACCGCGCTGATGACGGGCGTGGCCTATGCGACGTCGGCCGAGATTGCCGGTGAGTTGGGGGCGTTCCCCGGCTATGAGCGCAATGCGGAGCACATGCTGCGGGTCATTCGGAACCACCGGCGCGCGGCGCATGGGGAGACGGACTACGAGGCGATGAATGTCGACCCGGTCGCGCTGGATGCCGACAACTGCCCGGTACAGGAGCTGGTCGGCCGGGCGCGGGGTGCGTGGGATGCGGCGCTCGCGCTTGGTGAGGCGAACGGGTTCCGGAATGCGCAGGCGACGGTGATTGCGCCGACGGGAACGATTGGCCTCGTGATGGATTGCGACACGACGGGTATCGAGCCGGACTTTGCGCTGGTGAAGTTCAAGAAGCTCGCCGGGGGCGGCTACTTCAAGATCATCAACCGCTCGGTACCGGCGGCGCTGTCGACCCTGGGGTACTCCGAGGCGCAGATCGGGGAGATCATTGCCTATGCCGTGGGGCACGGGACGCTCGGGAATGCGCCGGGGATCAACCACACGGCGCTGATCGGGCACGGCTTCGGGCCGGAGGAGATCGACAAGATCGAGGCGGCGCTGCCGTCGGCCTTCGACATCCGGTTCGTGTTCAACCAGTGGACGCTGGGCGAGGCGTTTTGCAAGGACGTGCTGGGGATCCCGGCGGAGAAGCTGGCGGATCCGACGTTTGACCTGCTGAAGCATCTGGGCTTTGCGAAGGCGGATATCGAGGCCGCGAACGACCATGTGTGCGGGACGATGACGCTGGAGGGCGCGCCGCATCTGAAGGAGGCCGACTATGCGGTCTTTGATTGCGCGAACCCCTGCGGGAAGAAGGGCAAGCGGTTCCTGTCGGTGGACAGCCACATCACGATGATGGCGGCGGCGCAGTCGTTCATCTCGGGCGCGATCTCGAAGACGATCAACATGCCGAATGATGCGACGATCGAGGATTGCCAGAAGGCGTATGAGCGGTCGCATTCGCTGGGTGTGAAGGCGAACGCGCTGTATCGTGACGGGTCGAAGCTGTCTCAGCCGCTGGCCGCCGCGTTGGTCGAGGACGACGACGAGGCGCTGGAGGTGCTGGAGACGGGCTCGCCGCAGGAGAAGGCGGCGGTGCTGGCCGAGAAGATCGTGGAGAAGATCGTCGTCAAGGAGATCATCAAGCGCGACCGCGAGAAGATGCCGGAGCGGCGTCGGGGCTATACGCAGAAGGCCATCGTGGGCGGGCACAAGGTGTATCTGCGCACGGGCGAGTACACGGATGGCTCGCTGGGTGAGATCTTTATCGACATGCACAAGGAAGGCGCGGGCTTCCGGGCGATGATGAACAACTTCGCCATCGCG
>JBCCXY010000075.1:0-19182 GCA_039190895.1 Pseudomonadota bacterium
CCCCTGCCCCGCAGGAACCGAAAACACCGACGGAACCGGTCCCCGAACCCCTGCCCGAACCCGAGCCCCTGCCGGAACCTGAGCCAGAGCCTGTTCCCCCGCCTACGCTGCCAGAACCCGAACCGGAACCGATGCCGGTTCCTCCACCAGAGCCGGAGATCACACCGACGCCCGGGTCGTTGCCGGACCCGGAACCTTTGCAGGTGCCGCCACCTGAACCCGAGGTGATGCCGGACCCGGCGCCCGTTGAGGTTCCGTCCCCGCCGCCGGAGATTGAGCCGCTTGCACCTCCGCCCACGCCTCAACCCGACGTGATGGAGGCCCCCGACGCCGGTCGATCCGGCTTTCTGGGACGGCTGTTCGGGCGTCCGACCCCGGCTGAGCCGGTTATGCGGCGGGTGCTGGATGACGAGATGCTGGAGAGCATCGAGGAATTGCTGATCACCTCGGACATGGGGGTGGATACGGCGCTGCGCGTGACGGCGAATATCGCCGAGGGCCGAATGGGTCGGCGGGTGTCGACGCGGGAGTTGAAGGAGATCCTCGCGACCGAGGTTGCCCGGATCATGGAGCCGGTGGCGAAGCCACTGCCCTTGTATCCGAAAAAGCCGCAGGTGGTGCTTGTGGTTGGTGTCAACGGGTCGGGGAAGACCACGACTATCGGCAAGCTGGCCAGTCAGTTCCGCGCGGCGGGCAAGTCGGTTGTCATCGCGGCGGGCGACACGTTCCGCGCGGCGGCGGTGGAGCAGTTGCAGGTTTGGGGCGAGCGCGCCGGGGTGCCCGTGATGACGGTCGCGCAGGGGACGGACCCGGCGAGCCTTGCCTTTGACGCGATCACGCGGGCCGAGCAGGAGGGGGCCGACCTGTTGATGATCGACACCGCCGGGCGGTTGCAGAACCGACAGGATCTGATGGAGGAGCTGGCCAAGATCGTCCGCGTGATCCGCAAGAAGGATCCGGAGGCGCCGCACAATACGTTGCTCGTGCTGGATGCGACGACGGGGCAGAACGCGTTGAGCCAGGTGGAGACGTTTCAGAAGCTGTCGGATGTGTCTGGGCTGGTGATGACGAAGCTCGACGGGACGGCTAAGGGCGGCGTGCTGGTGGCGCTGGCCGACAAGTTCGGGCTGCCGATCCATGCGATTGGCGTGGGGGAGCAGATCGACGACCTGCAACCCTTTGATCCCGAAGAGTTTGCGGCGGCCCTGACGGGGCTGGATGCCTGACATCCGCGAAGAGGTCCCCGAGGCCGCCGAGTACGTGGCCTTGCGGCAGGTTTGTGGGCTGACGACGGGGGCGGTAAGTGATGCGGTGCCCGGTTTGCGGGCCAGTCTGCATGCGATCACCGTGCGGGAGGGCGAGCGCCTGATCGGGATGGGGCGGATCATCGGCGACGGCGCGACCTTCGCGCAAGTCACTGATATCGCTGTGCATCCCGATTGGCAGCGGCAGGGGATTGCGCGTGAGGTAATGACCCGGCTGATGGCCTGGTGCGATGAAAGCCTCCCCACGGGCTGCTTTCTGAGCCTCATCGCCGACCCGCCCGCAGACAAGTTGTACGAGCAGTTCGGGTTCGAGTACCTCGTCGGCATGGGGCGCCATATCGCGTGAGTGAGTGGCTCGTTTCGCTGGAGGGCACCGGGGCCGGGCAGACGGTGGCGATGCTGCTCGCGCTGCTCGCGGCGGTGCTGCATGCGGTGTTCGGTGCGCTCCAGAAAGGGCGGCATGATCCGTGGCTGAGCCGAGGGGCGATTGACGCGTTCTATTGCGTGATGGCCGCGCCGTTTGCGCTGTTCGTCGTGCCCTGGCCCGAGCCGCATATGTGGCCGATCTTTGCGGGCGTTCTGGTGATCCACGTGGGCTACAAGGTGCTGCAGGGCTACACCTATGTGTATGGCGCCTACACGGTGGTGTATCCGGTCGTGCGCGGCACGGGACCGTTCTTTGCAGTGATCGGGGCGTATCTGCTGTTCGGCGAAGTGTTCTCGGTTGGTCAGTGGTTGGGCGTAGGCGTGCTTATGGCGGGGATCTTTGGTCTTGCCGCCTACAACCTTGCGCATATCGAGGTTAACAGGGACGTGCTGCCGCGTGCGCTGGCCCTTGCGGTGGCGACGGGGGCGTTCGTGGCGCTGTATACGACCTATGACGCCTATGGGATCCGTTCTACGGCGAATCCGTTCACGTTCCTCGCGTGGTTTTTCTTCATCGACGGGATGGTGTTTCCGTTCGTTGCGGGGGTGCGGTGGTTGCGGATGGCGGATCGGCCCGCGTTGGGGCCATTGGCGATACGCGGGGTCATTGGGGCCGTGGTGGCGGTGTTTTCGTTTGGGTCGATCATGCTGGCAACGCGGCTCGACAAGGTTGGGGAGGCGGCGGTTTTGCGCGAGACGTCGACTGTCTTTGCCGCTGGAATCGCTTACCTTTTCTTTGGGGAGAAGGTCGGGCCGCGGCGGTTGTTTCTGATGGGGTTGATTGCGGCGGGGGCGGTGATAGTTGAGGCGTCTGGCTAGCGAGGCGATATGGCAGAGAAGACGATCAATCCGGCGCTGAAGCAGGTGCTCGAACTCGGGCCGCCGATCCTGTTTTTCGCGGTGTACATGTTCATCCGGGATGAGACCTATGTCATCGGCGGGACGGAGTATGACGGGTTCATCGTCGCGGCGGCGGCGTTTGTGCCTATCCTGCTGATTTCCATCGCGATTCTGTGGAAGCTGACCGGCAAGTTGAGCCGGATGCAGGTGTTCACGGCGGTTCTGGTGATCTTTTTCGGTGGCCTGACCGTTTGGTTCAACGACGAGGCGTTTTTCAAGATCAAGACAACCATCGTCTATGCGTTCTTTACAGTTGTCCTTGGCATCGGGTTGCTGCAGGGAAAGTCGTATCTTCAATGGGTTATGGGGGAGTTTCTGCCGATGGAGCAGGAAGGCTGGATGATCCTGACGCGGCGCCTGACGGGGCTGTTTGCGTGCCTTGCGATCGGGAATGAGATCATCTGGCGAACGATGTCGAATGACGCCTGGGTGACGATTGAGACTTTCGGGTTTCCAGCGGTGCTGTTTGTATTTCTCTGGGCGCAAATCGTGGCGTTGCAGAAGTACATGCCGCAGGACGACGACACCGCCTGAGGCGCCCTAGTTCGGTCAGATTGGCCGGGTATTCCGGCGGGCATGCGGAGATGGATCGCTCACCTTGCTGCGAATCCGCCGCCGGGGATGCGGTATTTCATTGTCACCGGGGCGATTCTGGTTGGCCTCTACATGGCGCTGCGGCCCTTCGACGAGGCGTTCCAGCAGGCGGGGATGAGCGCGTTTGTGCTGGCGAACGTGTTGTATATGTCCGGGTCGATGTGGTGGAACCTGCCGAGCCTGAGGGATCGGTCGAGCAGCGTTGCTGCCATCACGAACGCTGTCACGCTGAGCTTTGCCGTGATCGCCGGTCTGTTTTTGATGTGCGATCCGCTTTGGATCCAGCGGTTGTTCTCGGCTTATCTGGCGTTTCGGGCGGGGATCTTTGCGTTTGCGTTGTTTTGCGATCCGGAGTGGCTCGGGGATCTGCCGTGGCATGCGCGGTATTGGGACAGCGGGCGGGAGAATGCCGCGCGGTGGGAGATCGTGGGCGCTGTTATGATGCTTTTGCTGAACGAGGTGGCGATTGCGTACGGGACGTTGGATCAGTGGATGGTGGTGCGGGTTGTGTCTCCGGCGCTGGTGTATGCGCTGAAATGGTGGACGATTTGTTTGACGCATCCGTTTGAGAATGAGGACGAGGTGTGAAGGGATGCTCGCCTCGCCTTGGGTCCGGCGTTGATCCGGGCGGAGCCGCGCTTCGGCGGGCCCAGGACCGGCGATCCGGTGTTGCCTCTGAGCGCTTTATGGATGGGTCCCGTCGTCGTTTTGAGCGATGCGCTGGCGGTGGCCATATCGCCGGGCCTCGGGTGGGCCCGTCGATGCGCGGCGGCCTGCGGCCGTGATTCCGCGCGGGGTTAGCGGATGAGGAAGAGGGTGATCGCCGGGAAGGCGACGAGGATCACCACGCGGATGATGTCGGAGGCGACGAAGAAGAGGACGGCCTTGTAGGTCTCGATCATCTTGGTCGTCCGGTCCATGGCGTTTATGATGAACAGGTTCATGCCCACGGGCGGCGTGATCAGGCCAACTTCGACCACGATCAGGACGAGGATGCCGAACCAGATCGCCGTTTGCTCGGCCGCGATGCGGTTCACGCGGCCCTGGCTGACGTTGATGTCGATGGCGCGCATTTGCTCGCGGGTGAGCTCGACGCCATTGGCCACGGCCTCTCGGATGGAGGCGATCATTTCGGGGGCGACGCCTTCGGGGATGCCGTTCTGAAGGGCCTCGGCCACGGCGGCGGCTTGCATGTCGAGGAGGTTCACAAGCCCGAAGTCCAAAGCCGAGATCACGGGGAAGAAGATCGGGATAGTGAGCAGGATCATCGACAGGCTGTCCATCACGCAGCCGAGGAGCAGGTAGAACACCAGGATCAGCGCCAGCACCATGAGCGGCGTGAAGCCCTGCGCGACGACCCAGTCCGCGAGTTCGGAGGGAACCTGTGTCAGCGCGAGGAAGCCGTTGTAGAAGGCGGCGCCGAGGACGATGAAGAAGATCATCGCGGTGGAGCGGGCGGTGACGTGGAAGCTTTCGATCAGGGTCTTGCCGGTGAGACCGCCGTTGAACAGGGCGATCAGGCCGGTGCCCAAGGCGCCCACGGCGGCGCCTTCGGTTGGGGTGAACCAACCTGCGTAAATGCCGCCGACGACCAGCAGGAAGACCAGCAGCACTGGCCAGACGGCCACCAAAGCGCGCAACCGTTCGGCGTAGGGGACGCGTGGGCGCGTGCCCGCGCGGTCGGGGTAGAAGCGGACGTAGATCGAGATGGCGATGACATAGCCCAGCGCCGCCAGGATCCCCGGGACGAACGCGGCGAGGAAGAGTTTGGCGATGTTCTGCTCGGTCAGGATCGCGTAGATCACCAGCACCACGGACGGCGGGATGAGGATGCCCAGCGTCCCCCCTGCCGCGAGCGTCGCCTGAGAGAAGCCGCCCGCGTAGCCGTAGCGGCGGAGTTCCGGCAGGGCGACGCGGCCCATCGTGGCGGCGGTCGCCAGCGACGAGCCGCAGATCGCCCCGAACCCCGCGCAGGCGCCGATTGAGGCCATGGCGACCCCGCCTTTGCGGTGGCCAAGCCATCCCTCCGCCGCCTTGAACAGCGCCGTCGACATGCCGCCGAGCGTCGCGAAGTGGCCCATGAGCAGGAACATGGGCACGATGGACAGGGAGTAGTTGGAGAAGGTCGTGTAGGTCTCGGTCTTCAGGCGGCCCAGCGCCACGGTCCAGCCGTCGGTTACGAGGTTCACGCCGACGAGACCGACCACGAACATCGCCAGCCCGATGGGCACGCGCAGGAAGATCAGGGCGAGGAGGACGGGAAAGGAGGCGATGCCGATGGCAAGGTCGCTCACGGCTCACCCTCCGGGATGAGTGGGCGGCCTTGGGCGGCCTCGGCGATGCGGACCCCGGCCATGTAGACGCCCACGAAGGCGGCTATGACCGAGCCTGCGAAGCTGGCGCCGAAGGCCCACCAGACGGGGAATTGCAGGATGAACGAGGTTTCGCCCACGTTCAGTTTCGACAGCGTGCCGGAGCCGAGGCGCCAGGCGATCAGGATAAGGACCAGCGCGAAGACCAGTTCGGTCACAGCGCGCATGATGCGGGACAGGCCCGGGGGGAAGCGGTTGGCGAAGATATCGACCGTCGCGTGGCCCGAGGTGATCTGGCAGAGCGGGATGAAAGCGAAAATGGCGAAGGCGACGCCCGCCTCCACCATTTCGAAGTCACCGGGGATGGGGCCGAGGCCGATCTCACGCCCGACGATCGACACACAGGTCATGAGGATCAGGAGTGACAGGACCGTCCCGCCAAGGACGGCCATGCCTTGCGCCAGCCGGAGCATCGCCGTGTGCATTCGCCGTCCCTTTGCCCCGGATGCGGCGCCGGGAGGGCCCGGCGCCGTGGTGGTTTAGCCGTCGTATTCGTCGATCAGGGCGCGGGCCTGGTCGATCAGCGCCTGACCGTCGATGCCCTTGCTTTCCATGTCGGCGATCCAGCTTTCATAGATCGGCGCCACGGCCTCTTGCCAGGCCGCGAGGTCGTCGCCCGAGACGGTGACAATGTTGTTGCCGTTGTCTTCGGCGAGTTCACGCGCCGGGGCGTCGAAGTCTTGCATCGTGCCGCCTGCGAAGACCGAGAATTCTTCGCCCGACTTCTCGTCAAGGATCGCGCGCAGGTCTTCGGGCATGGCGGCGTAGGCGTCTTTGTTCATCGCGAGGACGAAGGTGAGCGTGTAGAGCGCGGGGCCCTCGAATTCGGTGTGGTTGTCCACGAGTTCGGACACCTTGAGCGCCGTTGTGACTTCCCACGGGATCGTGGTGCCGTCGATGACGCCCTTGGACAGCGACTCGGTGATCGCTGGGACGGGCATGCCGACGGGGGTTGCGCCGACTTCTTCCAGCAGCGCGTTGATCGTGCGGGAGCCGCCGCGGATCTTCATGCCTTCCAGGTCTTCGGGGCGCGTTACCGGCGCGTTCGTGTGGAGCATCCCGGGACCGTGGACCCAGGCGCCGAGGATCTCGACATCCGAGAACTCGGTGTCCTTCATGTGCTCTTCAAACATCTGCCAATAGGCGCGGCTGGCGGCGCGGGCGTCTGTCATCATGAACGGCATTTCGAACACTTCGGTGCGCGGGAAGCGGCCCGGGGTGTAGCCGACGACCGTCCAGACGATGTCGGCGACGCCGTCGATGGCCTGGTCCATTAGCTGCGGCGGGGCGCCGCCGAGTTGCATGGCCGGGTAGTGTTCGATCTCGATGCGGCCGCCCGAGGCTTCTTCGACGTCGGCGATCCAGACGTCGAGGATCTTTGACGGGACGGTCGCCTGCGGGGGCAGGAACTGGTGGAGCTTGAGCGTCACCTCCTGAGCGATTGCGGCGGACCCAAGCAGTCCGGCGGTGGCCGTGGCGAGGCCCATTTGGACCAACGTTCTGCGAAGCATTGTCTTCCTCCCTTTCTCTTTGCGCTGCCCCTTGAATATAATTGTCATTGACAACTATCGGCAAGCGCTTTGATTTCGCGTATAGTTCACATCACACCGTTTATGCGCACTTTGTTGAGGGGATTTCCAGACATGAGAGTAGGGATCGCGGCGTTGATTGCGTTGGGGCTTGGGACGACCGCTGACGCGTATGTGAGCAGCGAAGGGCATTGGTACGATCTGTCGTGCAATGCGTCGGGCTATGTGCTGACGTCGCGGGCCCCGGTTGGGCGGTGGTTTGGTGAAGGCGCCTTCACGACGGTGACGGAGGATCGCGAGACGATCTATCTCGGGCGGTCCTGCGATGCGGCGCGGACGGGATGGACCGGGGGTACCTGGTGCTGGGCGAATGGCGGGATCTCGCTGGGGTTCAACGAGTATGGCATCGGTTTCCCACGGCAGGAGCTGGTTTGCCCGCAGGGGTCCGGTGGGCTTGATCTGCTGGATTTGCAGTGCGGGTGTTAGTCCGACGGTAGACCGCCCTCGTGCGCCCGCGCCACAGGAGCGAGGCGTGCCCGTAAGGGTCGACGAGCGGGTGCTTGCAGTGGGCGGCGGTTCGGTGGACACTCGGCGGCCCGCGATGGAGAGCCCCCTGGTCGACTCTGACGATATCCCCAACCTCATGGCCTGCCCGCAATGCGATGCCCTGTATCGCGCGAAGGCCCCGCCACCCGGCGAGCGGGCGGTTTGCGCGCGGTGTCACACGGTGCTCGCGGCGCCGCGGAAGCGGGCGGGCACGGCGATTGTGGCGCTGGCGGTGGCTGTGGTCATCCTTGTGGGCGCGGCGGCGTTTCTGCCGTTTCTGTCGATCAGCGTCATTGGGCTGGGCAACGCGGTGTCGATCTTCGACGCGGTGATCGTGTTCACCGGTGGCGAGCTGGCGTTGCTGGCGATCGCGATGGCCGTTCTGGTCCTGATCATCCCGGTCGTGCGCGCGCTTTTGGTGATCTATGTCCTCGTTCCGCTGGTCCTCGACCGTCCCCCGGCGAAGTATGCCGCACGGGCGTTTCGCTGGTCTGAGCGGTTGCGTCCCTGGTCGATGGCCGAGATCTTTGCCATCGGTTGCGCCGTCGCCTTGGTGAAGCTGACGGACCTCGCGAACGTGGAATTCGGCCCGGCGTTCTGGATGTTTGCGGGGGTTGTCGTCGTCATTGTGCTTCAGGATCGCTTCATGTGTAGATGGTCGGTATGGAACGCGCTGGACCGGAAGTAACCACCGCCCGCGAGGCCGGGCTGGTGGCGTGCCGCCGCTGCGCGAAGGTCTGGCCAATGGGCACCTCCACATGCCAGCGCTGTGGGGAGCGGTTGCAATCCCGGGACACCATGAGCCTGCAGAAAGTCTGGGCGTGGTGGGTCGCGGGGGTGCTGGCCTACATCCCGGCGAACCTGTATCCGATGCTGCAAACGAGGACGCTGTTCCGCAGGCAGGAGGATACGATCATCGGCGGCGCGATAGAGCTTTTCCTGCATGGCTCCCCCTTCATCGCCTTCGTGATCCTGTTCGCGAGTGTGGCGATCCCCGTGGGCAAGTTCCTCGCCATTGCCTTTCTGGCGATCAGCGTGGGGCGAGCCGACAGCTTTGGCGCGGGCGCGCGGAACCGGCTGTACGAGGTGGTGGAGTTCATCGGACGCTGGTCGATGATTGATGTGTTCGTCGTGGCGATCCTCGCATCGCTGGTGCAACTGAATGTGATCGTCTCCATCGCGCCGGGCCCGGCGAGCCTGACCTTTGCGCTGTCGGTGATCTTTACGATGCTGAGCGCGCAGGCCTTTGACAGCCGCCTGATCTGGGACAAGGTGGATCCGCGATGACCGACACCGGGCCCAGCGCCATCGGGGATGCCCCGACAGAGCCGATCCGCCGCCCGCTGTGGAAGCGGCTTTCGGCGGTGTGGATCGTTCCGTTTGCCGCGGTCGCCATCGCGCTAAGCGTCGCCTATCAGAACTATGCCGACCAAGGACCGCTGATTACGATCGCGTTCGAGGATGCCTCGGGCGTTACGGCGGACGAAACCCAGTTGCGGTACCGCGATGTGAGCGTTGGCCGAGTCGAGGGTGTCGCGTTCAGCGATGGGCTGGACAAGGTGCTTGTGTCGGTCCGGTTGAAGGACGCGAGCCTTGCGCCGTTTGTCGACGCCGGCTCCAAATTCTGGGTTGTGCGGCCTGAGGTGACGACGCGGGGTGTGTCGGGCCTCGACACCGTGCTGTCGGGTGTCTTCATCGAGGGCGTGTGGGACACCGCTGCGGGCGGATTTCAGGCGGATCACGTAGGCTCGGTGTCCGAGCCGTTGCTGGGCGTCGGCGAGGACGGCCTTTTGTTCCGGTTGCGCGCGGGGGATGGCGCGTCGCTGGTCGCGAATACGCCGATCCTGTTCAAAGGGATCGAGGTGGGGCGCTTGGGCACGCCGGAGCTGACGCCGCTTGGTTCGGCTGCCGAGACGGATGCGGTGATCTACGCCCCATACGATGATCTGATCACAAGCCGGACGCGGTTCTGGGACATCTCGGGCTTTTCGTTCACGCTGGGGGCCGAGGGTGCGGCGCTGGATTTTTCATCAATCGCCACGCTTCTGAGCGGCGGTGTGACCTTTGAAACGCTCGTGTCGGGCGGTGTGCCCGTGCGCGATGGCGTGGTGTTCGAGTTGTATGCGGACGAAGAAACGGCGCGGACCTCACTCATCGCGGAGGGCAGCGGGCCGACGGTCAACGTTGCGGTGATCTTTGACGAGAATGTCAGCGGCCTGACCCGTGGCGCGACTGTGGAGTTGCGGGGCGTGCCGGTGGGCGAGGTGCAGAACGTCACCGGCCTGATCGACGCGGAGCGGTTTGGCGACCAGAATGTGCGCCTTCTGGCGACGCTCGCCATTCGGCCCAATCGGATGGGGCTGGACGGCGATGACACCGAGGACGACGCCATCGACTTCCTTGCCACCCGCGTGCGTCAGGGTCTGCGGGCGCGGCTGGCGACGGCGAGTCTTATCACCGGCGGCCTCAAGATCGAGTTGATCGATGCCGAGGGCGCCCCGTTCGCCCGGCTGGAGCGGGATGCAGAGCCGTTCCCGCTGCTGCCGTCGATTGAGAGCGATGTGGCCGACGTGTCGAACAGCGCGCAGGGCGTGCTGGAGCGGGTGGCCAACTTGCCCATTGAAGAGCTGATCCAGAGCGCTGTGGTGT
This sequence comes from Pseudomonadota bacterium, assembly GCA_039190895.1. Taxonomy (GTDB): domain Bacteria; phylum Pseudomonadota; class Alphaproteobacteria; order Rhodobacterales; family Rhodobacteraceae; genus Ovoidimarina. The sequence continues at coordinate 10,282 of JBCCXY010000075.1, forward strand.
TCCTCAACACCGCGACGGAGCTTGTGGGCGACGAAGAGCTGGGCCGCGTGCCCGGGGAGGTGACGGGGCTTTTGGCCGACGTTCGGGGCGTGGTCGGATCGGAGCAAATTCAAGAGCTTCCGGATCAAGTGGGGGCCGTCCTGGCCGATCTGCAAGAGGCCGTGGCGGACGTGCAAGCCATCGTCAGCGATGAGGCGTTTGAGGCCCTGCCCGGGGAGCTTGCCGGGTTGGTTGAGGACGCGCGCGGAATGATCGGGTCGGACGAGGCACAGGCGCTGCCTGCGCGGATCGAGGCGGCGATTGCCAATCTGGAGACGACATCGGACGCGCTGAGGGGCCTGCTGGAGGACGAGGATATCGCCGCCCTGCCCGGCCAGCTGACCGCGCTTGTGGGCGATGTGCGTGGCGTGACCTCTGCCGAGGCGTTTCAGGCGTTGCCGACCACGGTCGCGGCTTTGGCCGGGGAACTGGAGACGACGGCGGCGGAGCTGCGCGCGATCCTTGATGATCCGGCGTTGGACACGTTGCCGGGCGATGTATCGGGCCTTGTGGCGGAGGCGCGAGGGCTGGTTGGGTCGGAGGCCGCGCAGGCCTTGCCGGAGCAGTTGCAGGGCATCATGACGCAGATTGACGGCGCATCGACGCGGCTGAACGCCTTGCTGGCGGATGAGGCGTTTGAAGCGCTGCCAGGCCAGGTGTCGGCGGTTTTGGAGGATGTGGAGGGCGTGACCGGATCGGACGCGGTTCAGGGGTTGCCCGAGCAGGTGTCGATCCTGCTGACGGACCTGAGCACCGCCGCGCGGGACTTTGATGCGCTGGCGACGGAACTCGTCGAGGCGAAGGCGGCGGAGCGGTTGCTGGCAGCCGTTGACGGGGTCAGCGAGGCGGCGGATGGGGTGTTCACGTCGGTCGAGGGCATTCCGGAGCTGGTCGAGACGCTGAACGCGGTGGCCGAAACGGCGAACACCCTGCCGCTACAGCAGGTCGCGACGGATTTGTCGGCGACGCTGGTGGCAGCGCGGGAGATCATGGCGTCAGACGCGGCGAAGGCGTTGCCGGGGTCGCTGAACGGGGCGCTGGATGAGGTCGAAGACGCGTTGGCCGCGTTGCGAGAAGGCGGAACGGTGCAGAACATGAACCGCACGCTGGCGTCAGCGGCGGATGCGGCGGGGGCCATCGAGGCGGCGGCAGAGCGGTTACCGCAGTTGGTCGCGCGGCTGGAGGGGTTGGCGGCGCAAGCGAATGGGACGCTTGCGGGCTATGACACGAATTCGGAGTTCGGGCGATCCGCGAGGGCGGCGCTACGCGAGGTTCAGGGTGCGGCGAAGGCCGCGGCGAGCCTTGCGAAAGCGTTGGAGCGGCGGCCGAACTCCATCATTCTGGGGCGTTGATTATGGGGCGATATCTTTGGCTGGTGGTGGCTTTGCTTGCTGGCTGCGGGGCGGAGCCGTCGTTGGTGACAACACCCCGCGTGGCGGCGGGGGAACGTGTGCCGATCTCGTACCGGAGCGTGTCTGTGCTGGAAATCAGCCTGCCGACCTATGCGGCGTCGGATGAGTTGGCGGTGGCGACGCCGGAGGGCGGGCTTGCACCGTCGTCGGACGTGCTGTGGGCGGACGCGCCGGAGCGAGCAGTGACGCTTGCGTTCACGAGGGCGTTGGGCGAGGTCACCGGCGCACGGATCGTGCCGGAGCCGTGGCCGTTCCTGAGCAATCCGGACGCGACGGTGGACATCCGGGTGGAGGAGCTGCTGGCCGACGGGCGGGGCATGCTGCGTTTTGCGGGGCAGTACTTTGTGGCGCCCGAAGCGGAGGGGCGCCGGGAGGTCGCCAAGCGGTTTGCGGTGGATGTGCCGTACAACGCCAACGGTGGGCTGTCGGCGGTTGCGGCAGCGCGCAGTCAGGCGGTGCAGGAGTTGGCCGTGCTGGTCGCGAGGGGTGGGCTGCGCTGACCCTATCGCGGTGCGTCGTTTCCGGCGGCTGGATTGACGCAAAAAGGGTTGGACAGGGGTGTCCAGTGGTGGTGAGATGCACGTGGCCTTAGGAGGACGCGCGCATGAAATCTCAGTACAGAGTCGTGGTGATCGGTGGCGGTGTGGTGGGCACGTCGGTGCTGTATCACCTTGCGAAGTTCGGCTGGACGGACATTGCGCTGATCGAACGCAACGTGCTGACGGCGGGGTCGTCCTGGCACGCGGCGGGCGGCGTTCATGCGCTGAATGCGGACCCGAATATGGCGGCGTTGCAGGGGTACACCATCGACCTTCTTTCGGAGATCCAGGAGGAAAGCGGGCAGGACATCGGCCTGCACATGACCGGCGGCGTCAACATCGCCTCCACCCCCGAACGGTGGGAGTGGTTGCAGGCCGCCTACCGCGTATTCCAGTCTATCGGGATCGAAGACTGTCACATGATGACCCCGGAAGAGGTCAAGAAGGCCTGCCCGATCATGGACATCGAGGGCGTCATCGGCGGCTTCTGGGCGGATCGCGAGGGGTATGTCGACACCACCGGCACCGTCCACGCCTATGCCAAATGCGCCAAGATGCGCGGCGCCGAGATCATCGAGCACAACCGCGTGCTGGAGCTGCACTGGAAGGGCGACAGTTGGGATGTGGTGACCGAGAAGGGCACGATCACCGCCGAACATGTGGTCAACGCGGGCGGCCTGTGGGCGAAGCAATGCGGGCGGATGGTGGGGCTCGACCTGCCGGTGTCGCCGTTAGAGCATCACTATCTGCTGACCGAGACGATCCCGGAGATTGAGGCGCTGGACTTTGAGGTGCCGATGACCGTCGACCTCGAAGGGTTCACGTATATGCGGCAGGATCAGAAGGGGATCCTCGTCGGCATCTATGAGATCAACCATCAGCACTGGATGATGGACGGGGCGCCGTGGGAGTACGGGATCGAGCTTCTGCAGGAAAACACCGACCGTATCGAGAACGAGCTGACGATGGCGTTCCAGCGGTATCCGTGCCTGAACCATGTCGGCATCCGCAACTGGGTCAACGGCGCGTTCACGTTCAGCCCGGACGGCAACCCGCTTGTGGGGCCGGTGCAGTCGGTGCCGAACTACTGGCTCGCCTGTGGCGTGATGGCCGGTTTCCTGCAGGGCGGCGGTGTGGGCAAGACGCTGGCGGAGTGGATGATCCACGGCGATACCGAGACCGACGCCTGGTCGATGGACATCGCCCGCTATGGCGACTTCGCGTCGAACAAGGAGTATATCAAGCAGACCACCGGCCAGTTCTATTCCCGCCGGTTCGTGATGACCTATCCGAACGAACAGCTTCCCGCCGGGCGACCCTTGAAGATGGCGCCAGCGCATGACGCGATGACCGAGGCGGGGTGCAAATGGGGCGTGAGCTGGGGGCTTGAGGTGCCCTTGTATTTTGCGCCGAAGGGGTTTGAGGAGACGCCGACCCTGAAGCGCTCCAACGCGCATGAGATCGTGGCGGAGGAATGCGCGGCGGTGCGCAACAACGTGGGGCTCCTGGATATCTCGGGCTTTTCGCGGTTTGAGGTCACAGGGCCGAACGCCGAAGCGTGGCTAGACCGGATCATGGCGTCGAAACTGCCCGCGCCCGGGCGTGCGCGGCTGGCGCCGATGCTGTCACCCGAGGGAAAGATGAAGGGCGACCTCACAGTCTTCAACTGGGGCGACGGGACGTGGTGGATCATGGGGTCGTACTACCTGCGGGCCTGGCACGCGCGGTGGTTTGCCGATCACATGGACGACGGCGTGACGGTGCGGGACATTGGCGACGGGACCGTTGGGATGTCGCTGTCGGGCCCGAAGTCGCGAGAGGTGCTGGAGCGGGTGACGGATGGTCCGGTGGACCTGCCGTTTATGGGCTGCGCCGAGATCGACGTTGGCCTCTTGCGCTGCAAGGTCGGGCGGCTGTCGGTGACGGGCGAGCTTGGGTACGAGATTAACTGCAGCGCGGCGGAGCATATCGCGTTGCGGCGGTTGCTGTTGGAGGCCGGGGCCGAAAGCAGGATCCGCGAGTATGGATTCAACGCGATGAATTCGCTGCGGCTGGAGAAGAGTTTCGGCATCTGGTCGGCGGAATTCACGCAGGACCGGACGCCCGCGATGGTCGGGATGGATCGCTGGATCGCCTGGGACAAGGGCGACTTTGTGGGCCGCGAGGCGGCGATGAAGGAGCGGGACGGGAACGGCCCGGACCGGGTGCTGGCGACACTGAACGTTAAGGCGAATGGTGCGGATGCCAGCGGGTACGAGCCGGTGTGGAGCAACGGGAAACGCGTGGGGTTCATCACCTCGGGCAGCTACGGGCACACGGTCGGCGCATCGGTCGCGATGGCGATGCTGGAGCGGGAGCATGCGGATGAGGGTTCGGCGCTGTCGGTCCACGTTGTAGGCGTGGAGCGGGACGCGACTGTGGTGTCCCCGTCGCCGTATGATCCGGACGGGCGGGCGATGCGGGGGTGAGCGGGGACGCTCTTCGCGCTCTTGCGAGCGCGCCTCGCTTGGCGCGGGGCGGCGGCGGTGCTGGAGTTGTTACCTAGCTCGCAGAAATCGACCAATGGAATCGTTGGTTTCCGATTTGGATCGTCCGAAACGGCACAGCATTTGGGGATTGTTTGCGTCAATGCCTCTGGCTGCAAGCTGTGCCCGTCCCAACTGAATTAAATGGTCGGTTTTTCCGTAGTAAACCAAACGCAGGACCTTTTGGCGGCGCAGGCCGTCCTGTGACTTTGCAATGGAGGCCGCACTTTGCTGATCGTACGTCGTAATGCCATCGCAGGTCCGCGCTATAATCACGGACGCTGAATATTGGCCGACAAACGTCTCGTATCGATCTTGCGCGTATGCCGGAATACCAATAATGGCGCAGATAAAGATTCGATAAAACAAGCGGATAGACAACACGTTTTGGGCACCTTCTTACTGATCGGACAGCGTTAAGTGTAACCGTTTATCCGGATTTTGCATCAGCATTTGCGCAAACACTCTGGTTCCGAGTACCCCACGCACAAGTGGGCAGTTCATCTGATTCACGCTAGGGTGCGGTGGCACTTGGCAATGGAGGCGATGTTATGCCCGGACAACTTTTGTCTGCTGTCCCAATTTTCGCGTCGAGCGACTTTGCAAGGACGATCTCATTCTACGAGAGTTTTGGGTATCAATTTATTGGCGACAACGACGGGCGATACCTTATCATGAGGTGCGATGGGGCGGAGTTGCATTTCAACTTCAATCCGAATGTGGAGCCGAAGACGAATTACAAGCTCTGTTACATCCGTGTCCTGAACGTGCACGCACTTGGAGAGGCATGGGCCGGTCTAGGCTGGCCGACGGAGGATGCGCCGCGTTATGTGCCGTTCGGTCTGCAGGATCACGGAATGATTGAGGCCCACACGATCGACCATGACGGCAACCTGATTATCTACGGCGCGGCCGACGAGGATCGCGGATAGGTTGGCCTGCGGCAGATGCCATTGCGTTTTCACGCAGACGTTATTCGGCGTGGGTATGAGTGCCACCGATTTGTCTAAATCTGAGGGGAGAAGCCGCATCGTGTTATACGAGGATGCTGCTCGATGTTTCGTAAACTATTGCTGGGGGCCGCTTTTCTGACGGCGACCGCGGCGCAAGCGCTCGCCTGCGCGCCGAATTATGAGATCCAGCGAGGGGACTCGCTTTGGCGGATTGCCGAGACGGAGCTTGGCTCGGTTTGGAAATACCCTGAAATTCACGAGATGAACCGCGCCGTGATCGGCCCGGATCCGGATCTGATCCTTGCGGGCGACGTGCTGGACTTGCCGTGTGCGTCTGGTGTGCTTGGCGATATCGACTGGTCGGTTATGCCGACTCCGGCGGTATTGGCCACGTTGAAAGAAAAGATCGACATTCAGATCATCGACATTCGGCCCGAGCAATTGGCATTTACCGGCGTTATTCCGGGCGCGATTTGGGTGCCGTTTGAGGATTGGCGTGGGCCTGCTGGAAATGAGGGGCTGCCGCGGAGTGCGGAGCATTACTCGCTGCTTCTCGGCAAGACGGGTGTGCGGCTGGATGTGCCGACGATCATCGTTCACAGCGAGACCGGGCCGATGAAGACGGGTCGGTCGGCTTATGTGTATTGGGTTATGAAATCGCTTGGCGCCGAAAACCTGGCCATTCTGCGCGGCGGGCACAAGGCGTGGGAGACTGCGGGCTTGCCGATCAGCGAGATGGCACGGACGACGGGGACTTATGATGTTAGCGTCACGTTCTCTTCGCAGTGGCGCGCCTCAGAAGCCGAGGTTGCGGCGGCGTCGACCGGCAGCAGCCCGGCGATTCTGCTGGACGCGCGCCCGCATCAGATGTTCAACCGCGTGAATGCGGCGGGTGAGGCGGTGGCTTCGACCATCCCGGGCTCGTGGAGCCTTCCGGCGACGTCGCTGATGAACGCCCTTGCCGGCGAGGTCGACATTGAGGACGGCGTTGATACCGTGATCGACTCCTATCGCGACAGTCGTGCGTTGGCGAGCGGTGGCGACATCATCACCTTCTGCCACGTTGGGGAGCTGGCTGCGCTGAACTGGTTCTATGCGTCAGAGCTGGCGTCGATCCCGAACGTGAAGGTCTATCCGGAATCGCTGAACGGTTGGGGCCGGTCTGGTCGCCAGTTGGGCACGGGGCAGCGGTCTGGCTCTTAACCCTTCTGCCCGAACATGACCTTGTCGGCTTCGCGCTTTGCCTTGTCGTCAAGGACCCGGGTGCGCAGGTCGTCGCGGACGGCGCGGCCTGCGATCACCCCGGGGCGGGCGCCGACAGTATCAAGCCAGCGCTTGAAGTGGGGCTTGTCGTCGAGCGTCTGCTGCTGCCCCTCCCACCCCGAGCACCAGCCCCAGAGCGCCATGTCGGCGATGGAGTAGAACTCCCCCGCGACGTATTCGTTCGACCCCAGCCGGGTATCGAGGACGCGGTAGAGGCGGCCCACTTCGTTGCGGTAGCGGTCTTGGGCGTAGGGCAGCTCTTGCGGGGGGTCCATGCTGGGCGCGTATTTCAGGAAGTGGTGCGCCTGTCCCGCCATCGGGCCGACGCCGCCCATCTGCCACATGAGCCATTCGTCGACGGCGATGCGCTCGCGCTCGGTCGCGCCGTAGAAGCTGTCGGTTTTGCGGGCGAGGTATTGCAGGATCGCGCCGCTTTCGAAGATCGAAACCGGCGCGCCGTCGGGGCCGTCGGGGTCGGTGATCGCGGGCATCCGGTTATTGGGCGCGATCTTCAGGAAGTCGGGGTCGAACTGGTCGCCCTTGCCGATGTCGATGAGGTGGAGCGTGTAGGGCAGCCCCATCTCTTCCAAGGCGATGGTGATTTTCCAGCCGTTGGGCGTGGGCCAATAGTAGAGGTCGATGGGATTTGTCATGAGGTGACGCTAGCCGTTGCGGTGCGGCGCCACAACCAACGGGTTCGCGAGCCGCTTGACCGACGGGGGCGGCCCGGCTATCCGAACAGTCGTGGCGATTTGTTCACCGGATTGCGGGCCACGTTAAAGATGCTGCTAAAGAGGCGAGGGACAAATGGCCCGACCGCTGACGGTGTGGGCAATTTGTTGAAAGGGCTGCCCCCATGACCGATTGGAAGAGACGCACGAAGCTGGTGCATTCTGGCACGCGGCGTAGCCAGTACGGGGAGGTCGCGGAGGCGATCTTTCTGACGCAAGGGTTCGTGTATGACAGTGCCGAGGCGGCGGAGGCGCGGTTTATCGAGGCCGGGCCGGATGAGTTCATCTATGCCCGCTATGGCAACCCCACGGTGCGGATGTTCGAAGAGCGGATTGCGGCGCTGGAGGGGGCGGAGGATGCGTTTGCGACGGCCTCTGGCATGGCGGCGGTGAATGGGGCGGTCACGTCGATGCTCAAGGCGGGCGATCATGTCGTCTCGGCGCGGGCATTGTTCGGGTCGTGTCTGTACATTCTGGAGGATGTGCTGACGCGGTACGGGGTTGAGGTGACGTTCGTGGACGGCACCGATCTGGACGCGTGGCGGGCGGCGATCCGCGAGGATACAGCGGCGGTGTTTCTGGAGACGGTGTCGAATCCGACGCTGGAAGTGATTGATCTGGCGGCGGTTTCGGAGTTGGCCCACGCCGTCGGGGCGAAGGTGATTTGCGACAACGTGTTTGCGACTCCTATCTTTTCGCGGGCGTTGGAGCTTGGGGCGGATGTGGTTGTGTACTCGGCCACGAAGCACATCGACGGGCAGGGTCGGGCCTTGGGCGGCGTGGTTCTGGGGTCGAAGCAGTATATCCGTAAGACGCTGGAGCCGTACCTGAAGCACACCGGCGGGGCGATGTCGCCCTTCAACGCGTGGGTGATGCTCAAGGGGCTGGAGACGCTGGATCTGCGCGTTAGGGCGCAGGCCGACGGGGCGCTGAAGCTGGCGCGGGCCGTGGAGGCTGACGGGCGGGCGCAGGTGATCTATCCGGGGCTGGAGGGGCATCCGCAGCATCGTCTGGCGATGGAGCATATGGGCTCGGGCGGGACGGTGATTGCGCTGGATATTCCGGGCGGTCAGGCGGGGGCCTTCCGGTTTCTGAACGCGTTGGAGATCGTGACGATCTCCAACAACCTGGGCGACGCGAAGTCGATCGTGACGCATCCGGCGACGACGACGCACCAACGGCTGAGTGAGGATCAGCGGGCGGCGCTGGGGATCGGACCGGGCATGGTGCGGTTGTCGGTGGGGATTGAGGATTCCGATGATCTGGTGGCGGATGTGATGCAGGCGCTGGGGCAGGTTTGATGCGCTGAGCCGCGCCATCGACGGGCCCTGGACCGGCGATCCAGTCCTTTGCTCAGAGCGCTTAATGGTTGTCGTGTCGCCGGCGATACATCACCACCTGCGCTTCGCGCGGATCGACGGCGACACGACAACCATTAA
>JBCCXY010000076.1:0-19025 GCA_039190895.1 Pseudomonadota bacterium
CGCTGGTCGAGATGTCGAACGGCTGCATCTGCTGCACGCTGCGCGATGACCTGCTGTCCGAAGTCCGCCGCCTCGCGGCAGAGCGGCGGTTCGATTACCTGCTGATCGAGTCGACCGGGATATCCGAGCCGCTGCCCGTCGCCGCCACCTTCGATTTCCGCGATGAAGAGGGCGAGAGCCTGTCGGATGTGGCCCGGCTCGACACCATGGTGACGGTCGTCGATGCGGTGAACCTTATGCAGGATTACTCCAGCCAGGATTTCCTGAGCGACCGGGGCGAGACACTGGGTGAAGAGGACGACCGCACGCTCGTGAACCTGCTGGTGGAGCAGATCGAATTCGCGGATGTCGTCATCCTTAACAAGGTCGCCGATGCCGGGCCCGAGCGGACGGATGCGGCACGCAAGATCATCCGCAGCCTGAACGCGGATGCGAAGATTATTGAGACAAATCATTCGGATGTCCCGGCAGGGTCGATCCTCGATACCGGGATGTTCGACTTCGAAAAGGCACATGAACATCCGATGTGGGCGAAGGAGCTTTACGGCTTTGCCGACCACGTGCCCGAGACCGAGGAATACGGCGTCACCAGCTATGTCTACCGCGCGCGCCAGCCGTTTGTGCCCGAAAAGGTGCTCGCCGTCCTGAACGGGGACCTGCCGGGGGTAATCCGCGCGAAGGGGCACTTCTGGATCGCCACGCGGCCGGGTTGGGTGGCGGAGTTCTCGCTCGCCGGGACGCTGTCCTCGGTGAAGCCGCTGGGCACGTGGTGGGCCTCGGTCCCGGAGGATCGGTGGCCGGACCATCCCGGCATGCGCGATTACATGCGGTCGAACTGGCAAGAGCCCTACGGCGACCGCCGGCAAGAAATCGTGTTCATCGGCAGCGGCATCGATTGGCCTGCGTTGAAGGGGCAACTCGACAAGGCACTGTGGCCCGCGATGGCCGCCTATGACCCCGACAACCCGCCGGATGTCGCAGACCCCTTCCCCGAATGGCGCCGCACCCCGGCAGAGGCCGCCTGATTTTCATCGACGGATCCGGTGCTGTGCCGCGTAGTATGGTCGTGGCACAGCACCGGGAGGCCCGAGATGAAGAGAGCGTTGATAACCGCATTGGCCATTGGCGCCGCACTGCCGGCAGGTGCCGGACCGCCAGAATTGCAGACGCAGGGCGCGGTGATCTATCTCGCCGACAATCTGGACGAAGCGGACAACCTCGGCTGGTGCATCGACACCATCGGACGCGGGTTCGCTGAGACACTTCAGGCGCATTCCTGCAAACCTCAAGGCGGCGATGTGCAGTTCTCGTACGATGCCGAGTCGCGTCAGATCCGCTCGGTGGCGTTCGACGGCAAGTGCATGGCGGTGATCGATCCCGACGCGCCAAGCGTCCCCTTCGGCCTGCTCGATTGCGACCCGGACGCGCTCGAACAACGCTTCGGCTTCGACGCGGGCCTGATCACGCTGGAAGACGCTGAAGACACCTGCGTGGTGGTCGGAGAAGACTCCCGCTCCGCCGGGCCGTTCATGTCCAGAGACCTAACGTTGCAACCCTGCTCAGACGCGCCCCCCACGCACGCAACCTGGGTAGAGCAAAAGGGCTGAAGACCGCCCAGCCCCTTCTTCTTTTTCGAAAATATCCCAGGGGGTCCGGGGGGCTGGCCCCCCGGTTGCGCGACGCCTGCAAGGCGGCGCAACCCCTCGACCCCAACGCTCGTCCAAAATGCCACAGCGCCCCGGCAGACCCCTGAAAATTCGCCCGGTTTTTCTGGACCTCGGCGTTGCGCGTCGGCTACTCTCCCCAACAAACGGGGCGGTACGACCCCGCACTTGAGGCAGTTATGCAGATTCCTGAGCGGTTTTCGGACCTGCCGGATTACGCGTTCCCGCGCCTGCGCGCGCTTCTGGGCGACACAGCGCCCGGCGGCGATGTCGTGGCGATGTCCATCGGCGAGCCGCGCCACCCGTTTCCGGACTGGGTGGCCGACGTGATCGCCGGGGCGGTGGCCGAATTCGGCAATTACCCTCCGAACGAGGGGACGCCCGAGTTGTTGGGCGCCATTTCCGCGTGGATCAAGCAGCGCCACGGTGTTGACGTGGCGCCCGAGCGCATCCTGACCGCCAACGGCACGCGGGAGACCCTGTTCGCCGCCACATTGGGTCTATGCCCGGAAGAAAAGAACGGGCAAAAGCCGCTCGTCCTGATCCCGAACCCGTTCTATCAGGTCTACTCTGTGGGGGCCTTGGCCGCAGGGGCGGAGCCGTTCTATGTCCCCGCGACCAGGGACACCGGGTTTCTGCCGGACTACAATGCGCTCCCCAAGCATATCCTCGACCGTACAGCGATCCTGTTCATCTGTTCGCCCAGCAACCCTCAAGGCGCCGTGGCGAGCCGCGCGTACCTGACGGACCTCCTCGACCTCGCCGAGCAGCACGATTTCCGCGTCTTCGCCGACGAATGCTATTCCGAGATCTATCGCGACACCCCGCCCCCCGGCCTTCTGTCAGTGGCGGCAGAGGCAGGCGCGGACCCCGAGCGGGTCGTCACGTTCAACTCGCTGTCCAAGCGGTCAAGCGTCCCCGGTCTGCGCTCCGGCTTCGCGGCGGCGGGGCCCGAGACGATGGTGCAGATGCGGCGGATGCGGTCGTACTCCGGCGCGCCGCTGCCCGCGCCTCTCCAACGCGTGGCGGAACGGCTTTGGGCCGATGAGGACCACGTTAAGGCGAGCCGCGATATGTACGTGAAGAAATACGACGTCGCGAACCGTGTGTTCGACGGCGTGGACGGGTGCGAGGCGCCGGAGGCCGGGTTCTTCCTGTGGCTGCCGGTGGACGATGACGAAAAGGCCACGCTTAAGCTGTGGCAACAGACGGGGGTGCGCGTCCTGCCGGGCGCGTATCTGGGGCGAGAGACGGCAGACGGAAATGCAGGACGGGGGTACATCCGCGCGGCCATGATCACGGCGGATGAGGCAGAGCTGGAGCGTGGTCTGACCGCGCTGCGGGACTGTTTGTACAGATAACAAGAGAAGACGAGGGCAGGCATGGCGTATCAGACAAGAACACGGGACCCGCTATTCGACAGCGAAACGCAAGCGGCGCTGGAGAAACGGGCGCGAGAGCTTGTCGGCCTGTTGCTGATCGGCGCGGGTGTGCTGATGGCGATGATGCTGGGGTCGTACGCGCCCGACGATCCGTCGTGGCTGTCGTCCACGGATGAGCCTGCGCGCAACCTGCTGGGGCGGTTCGGGGCGTCGATTGCCTCGCCGCTGATCGTGATCGCGGGCTTTGGGGCCTGGGCAATTGTGGGCATCCTGCTGGTCTGGGGCGTCCGCCTGTGCGCGCATTTCGGCGCTGACCGGGCCGTGCCGCGCCTGATTTTTGCGCCCATCGCGGTGGCACTGGCGTCGGTCTATGCCTCGACCCTGCTGCCGACGTCGCAGTGGACGCATTCGTTCGGCCTCGGTGGTCTGTTCGGCGACACGGTGCTGGGGGCGATCCTTGGCCTTGTGCCCGTCAAGGCGACGCTGGGGCTGAAGCTTTTGTCGCTGGTGGTCGGCATCGGGACAGTGGCGATGTCGCTGTTCGTTCTGGGCGCCACGAAGGAGGAGTTGCGCGCGGCGTGGCGCTTCCTGTTGCGCGGCAGCGTCATGGCTTACGCGATGATTTTCACCGGCGTCTGGCACGGCGCCCGGGGCGGTGCCGCGCTCGCCCGTGGGGCCGCCGCCAAGCGCGCTGAGCGCCAGGCAGAGCGTCGCTCTTTGCAGGAGCTTGAGGCAACCGCCGTCGAGCCCGAGGCGTATGATACGCCCAGGCCCGGCCTGCTGTCCCGCCTCTTCCGTCGCCGTCAGGACGATGCCGAGTACATCGAACTGGGCATGCCCGACACCTCGGATGACCGCGTCCGCGCCCGCATCGCCGATGTGATCCGCGCCAAGGGGGTGGAGCCTGCGCCGGGCACCCGCCGGGTCGAGCCGCCGGTCACAGCGACGGACGACATCGAGATGCCGGAGATGGAGCTGGTGGACGACATCCCCGGCGCTCCGCCGACCACGTCGATCTTCAGCTCCAACCGCATTCAACATCCGCCGCAGAAGCCCGCGCGCCCCTCGACACAGGCCCGCGCGGAAGAGCAACCGGCGCTGTTCGCGACCCCACGCGAGTACGACGCCCCGCCGTTCGGCCTGCTCGCCAGCCCCGACACGGTGGAGCGGCTGCAGTTGTCGCACGAGTCGCTGGAGGCGAACGCCCGCATGCTGGAGGCCGTGCTGGATGACTATGGCGTCAAGGGCGACATCGTTTCGGTGCGCCCCGGCCCGGTGGTCACCATGTACGAGCTGGAGCCTGCGCCGGGCCTGAAAGCCTCGCGCGTGATCGGTCTGGCCGACGATATCGCGCGGTCCATGTCGGCCCTGTCAGCCCGTGTCTCGACCGTGCCCGGGCGGTCGGTGATCGGCATCGAGCTTCCCAACGAACGGCGCGAGAAGGTCGTACTGCGGGAGCTTCTGTCTGGCCGCGATTACGGCGACGGCGCGCATCGCCTGCCGCTGGCCTTAGGCAAGAACATCGGCGGCGAGCCGGTCGTGGCGAACCTCGCGAAGATGCCCCACCTGCTGATCGCGGGGACGACGGGCTCGGGCAAGTCGGTGGCGATCAACACGATGATCCTGAGCCTGCTGTATAAGCTGTCGCCGGAAGAATGCCGGATGATCATGATCGACCCGAAGATGCTGGAACTCAGCGTCTATGACGGCATCCCGCATCTGCTGTCGCCCGTCGTGACGGACCCGAAGAAGGCCGTCGTGGCGCTCAAGTGGGTCGTGGGCGAGATGGAAGAGCGCTATCGCAAGATGTCCAAGATGGGCGTCCGCAACATCGAGGGCTACAACGGCCGCGTCCGCGAGGCGCTGGACAAGGGTGAGATGTTCTCGCGCACCGTTCAGACCGGATTCGACGACGAAACCGGCGATCCGGTGTTCGAGACCGAGGAGTTCGCGCCCGAGACGATGCCGTTCATCGTCGTCATCGTGGATGAGATGGCGGACCTGATGATGGTCGCAGGCAAAGAAATCGAGGCCTGCATTCAGCGCCTCGCGCAGATGGCGCGGGCCTCGGGCATTCACATCATCATGGCGACGCAGCGCCCGTCGGTGGACGTGATCACCGGCACTATCAAGGCGAACTTCCCGACGCGGATCTCGTTCCAGGTGACGTCGAAGGTCGATAGCCGGACCATTCTGGGCGAGATGGGGGCCGAGCAACTCCTCGGCATGGGCGACATGCTGTACATGGCTGGTGGCGCCAAGATCACCCGTGTGCACGGGCCGTTCGTGTCGGATGAAGAGGTCGAAGAGATCGTCAACCACCTCAAAGCCTACGGCCCGCCCGAGTATGTCGGCGGCGTCGTGGACGGCCCAAGCGAGGATAAGGGCGGCGACATCGACGCTGTGCTGGGCCTTGGCGGGAATACCGACAGCGAGGACGCGTTGTACGATCAGGCGGTGGCGATTGTGGTGAAGGATCGCAAGTGCTCCACCTCGTACATCCAGCGGAAGCTGGCCATCGGCTATAACAAGGCTGCGCGGTTGGTGGAGCAGATGGAGGATCAGGGCGTCGTCTCCCCCGCCAACCACGTAGGCAAGCGGGAGATTCTGGTTCCTGAGCCTGCGTAGGGCGGGGCTTTCCCTCGCGCGGAATCAAGGCCGCAGGCCGCCGCGCATCGACGGGCCCACCCGAGGCCCGGCGATATGGGTGCCGTCAGCGCGTCGCTGTGAACGGCGGCGGGACACGTAAATCAAGTGCTTAGGCGCAACGTTGGATCGCCGGTCCTGGGCCCGCCGACGCGCGGCTCCATCAGACTACTCGATATGCGGGATCGCGCTTCTGTTATGGTCTAACGATGGTGCGGTGCTTACATGGCCGGTATATTGGTGTGTGAGCAGTAAGGAGTTCCGCAATGGACCGTAGGGTGTTTCTTGCCATGACAGCGGCAGCGGTGGCCGTAGGGGCGCCGGCGGCGGCCAAGGTGCCGCTGCAGGAGTTGTCATCGTATTTCAACGGCATCAAGACGCTTGAGGCGAAGTTTGCCCAGACGGCGGCAGACGGCGCCAGGTCATCGGGAACGCTCTACATGCGGCGCCCGGGGCGGGCGCGGTTTGAGTATGATCCACCTGAGGAATCGCTGGTGATGGCCGGGGGCGGGAAGGTGGCGGTCTTTGATGGCCGCTCCAACTCCGTCAGGCCCGAGCAGTATCCGCTGAAGCGGACGCCGCTGTACATTATTCTGGAGCGGAACGTCGATCTCGCGCGGCGAAACATGGTCATCGGGCATAGCGGGGACGCTCGGACAACCACGCTCGTCGCGCAGGACCCGGATGAACCTCAGAACGGGCGGGTGGAGCTGATCTTTCAGAATGCGCCACTGACGCTCGCCGGGTGGCGGGTGATCGATGCGCAGGGGCAGACGACCACGGTGCAGCTAACGCAGATCAAGTTGGGCGGGCAGATACCCGCACGGCTGTTCAGCATCCCGCAGGAGATTAGCTCGCGGGAGTGAGCCGAGGTGCCGAGCCGCGCTCTCGACGGGCCCAGGACCGGCGATCCCGACTGCTGTTCAAAGCACTTTATCGTGCCGTCCCGTCGTCGTTCAAAGCGATGCGCTGACCCAGAACAATCGCCGGGCCAGGGGTGGGCCCGGCGATAGCGCGGCGGCCTGCGGCCTTGATTCCGCGCTGGGAAACGTTCGCGCGTTAGAACTGAGCCTTCACCGAAAACGTCTCGCCCCGACCCCCATCCGGATGCCGGAAGCGCAGGCTTTCGGAGTGCAGCATCAGGCGTGGGTGCTCGCGGGCGCTGCCCTCGGCATAGAACGGGTCGCCGAGGATCGGGTGGCCGATCTCGCGCATGTGCACGCGCAGTTGGTGGGAGCGACCCGTTTTGGGGAACAAACGCACGCGGGTCTCGTCAGCAGACCGTTTGACCACCCGCCAGTCAGTGACCGCCGCGCGCCCGTTTTCATGATCGACCATCTGCCGGGGCCGGTTCGGCCAGTCGACCCCCAGCGGCAGGTCGACGGTGCCCGTGTCCTCCGACAGTACGCCAGCGACCCGGGCGACATAGACCTTGCGCACCTGCCGCTTCTCGAACTGCAGCCCGAGGTGCCGCTGGGCGTGGGGCGTCAGCGCAAAGATCATCACGCCCGACGTGTCGCGGTCCAGGCGATGCACCAAAAGCACCTCGGGAAAGGGCTCCGCCAGGCGGGACACCAGGCAATCGGCCAGGTCCGGCCCCTTGCCGGGCACCGAAAGAAGGCCCGGCGGCTTGTTCACCACCAGCACCTCGTGATCGGCATGCAGGATGTCGAGGGGCTCAGTTGGGGGCGCGTAGGTCATGCAATGCCCGCCGCGAGGTCGGAATAGGCCACAGTCTTGCCCTCTGAAAGTCGGAGTGCCCTTACCGAATAGTAACCCACACGGTCTAGGGGTGGACGCAGATAATGCGAGGAGATGCGCCGTGCGCTTGGAAACCGAGTCCCATGGATCGACGCTTGTCGTGAGGCTGCTGGAAAGCCGGATCGATGCCGCGTCGGCGGTTCAGTTCAAGGACGCGATGCGTCAGACGGTCGATCAGGCCCCCGACCGCGTGGTCCTGGATATGACGGCGGTGGATGCCATCGATTCGTCAGGGCTGGGCGCGATCGTCTCGGTCATGAAGTTCCTTGGCGGTGAGCGCTCGTTCGAGCTTGCGGGCCTGTCCGAGAAGGTGATCACGGTCTTCCGGCTGACCCGCATGGACACGATCATCACCATCCACGACAGTGTTGAAACAGCGTTGGGGACGGTCGCTCGTGCTTCCTGATCCCGCCCTTGATCCTGATGACAACGGCGGGCTGATGGTCCGCCGTGGGGTTGGGCCGGATGGCACCGACCGATTGTCCATCAACGCCCCTGCGACGAATGAATCGACGCGGGACATCATTATCGAGGTGAAAAGCCTCATCGATCAGGACCGTGTGTCGCCAGACGACGTCATGCAGCTTGAGATCGCGCTGGCGGAGGTTTTCAACAACATTGTCGAGCATGCCTATGCGGATCGCGACGATGGCCGGATCGAAATCACGATTGAGATGCTGCCCCCCGGCATGCACTTCACCATTGTCGACACCGGCGCCGAGATGCCACAGGGCCGCTTGCCCGTGGGCCACTCCGCCAATCCGGATCTGTCTGCGCACGAGCAGGCGGAAGGCGGCTATGGCCTGCACCTGATCCGGCTGATCGCAAAGAAGCTGCGCTATAATCGCGTGGGCGACGAGAACCAGCTGACGTTCCGCATCGCGCTGCGGGCCGCCTAGCTAGTTGAACGCAAGCTGGAGGGAGTAGTGTCCGTCAGTGAACTCGCCGAACAGGTCGGACAGATCGGGGTGCGACACCGGCTCGCCCGAGTAATCGGCGACCAGATTCTGCTCTGACACATAGGCGACGTAGTAGTTCTGATCGTTCTCGGCGAGCAGGTGGTAGAACGGCTGCTCTTTGCGCGGACGGCTTTCCTCGGGGATGGATTCGTACCACTCGTCCGTGTTCGAAAACTCGGGATCCACATCGAAAACGACCCCGCGAAACGGGTGTTTGCGGTGACGGACCACTTGTCCAAGCTGATATTTCGCACGTTGTGTCAACATGACGGTACCCCCAATGGACCCTATGGGTAGACCAACCGGGCGGCACCTGTCCATCGCTGGGCTCGGAAATTGGGGAAACACTCTGTGAACCGCGCCCCGACAGTGCGGCACCGCGACGCCCCATTTTCCAATCTTTAACAAATGGTTAACGGGAGCAGACCTCCGCCGGGGGCAGGCAAGATTTCAGTTTGCCCGAGGGCGCGGTTGGGCTATTCTGCCGCAATAATAAGACAAAAGAAAAATCGAGCGAGTGAGTGAGGCAGATGAGCAGACCCATCCGCGCGCTGTTGCTGTTGCTGCTTGTGTCGGGTTGCGGAAGCGCAGAGTTCTCTGCGCCGCGCGATCTGGACAACGCGTGCAGCATCGTCAGCCAGCGCCCCAACTACCTGAACGCCATGCGGCGGACAGAGCAGCGCTGGGGCGTTCCCGTCCCGGTGCAAATGGCGACAATCTATCAGGAATCCAAGTTCATCGGGAACGCGAGGACACCAAGGACATACACCTTGGGCATCATCCCAATGGGCCGCGTGTCATCGGCCTATGGCTATAGCCAGGCGCTGGACGGCACGTGGGACGAATACAAGGCAAAGACCGGAAGCTGGCGCGCAAAGCGGGACGATATCGACGACGCGACCGACTTCATGGGCTGGTATATGGCCGAAACGCAGGCGGTGCTTGGCATCTCGACCGGGGACGCGAGGAACCAGTACCTCGCTTATCACGAAGGCCGGACGGGCTATCGGCGTGGGAGCTATAATCAGAAGCAGTGGCTGATGCGGGTGGCTGGAGAGGTCGCGCAGCGAGCGACGATTTATGAGGCGCAATTGCTGGCCTGCGGGCAGCGGTAGGCGGGGCGGCGACGCGCGCTGGGTGGGCGCTTTGGCGTGCGTCGCGGGCTGGCTTGTGCTATGATTTTGCATGACAAAAATGGCCTTTCGCGATGCGGTGCGCAAGCGCCCCGGCATGTATATCGGCGACCCCGAGCGGGCCGCGACGCACATGGTGCTGGAACTGGTCGCCAACGGGATTGAGGAGGTTCTGAGGGGAAACGCGACGCGCGTCTCGGTGGACGTCTAGGACAAGCGGATTGTCGTTGAGGATGACGGGGAGGGTCTGCCATTCGACACGCCGTCGGACGTCGAAGGCCTAAACCAAGCCGAAGAGTTTCTGGAGCACGGCCATTTCGGCCCATCGGCGCAGGGGCAGCCTGTGCATGTTCACATCGTGCCGTTCGGCGTTGGTTTGGCCGTTGTGAATGCTCTGGCCGAAACGTTCGAAGTTCGCTCGGACAACGGCGTTTGTTCGTGGCAGAAGGCGTATCGCGCCGGTCTTCCCGTTGGGTCGGGAACGGCCCCGCCGTCCGGATCGACGGGAACCCGCATTATCTTTGAGCCGCCTTCAGGCGCGCGGCCGCCGGATTTGGCGGAGTTGCGAGATCACTTTGTGGATCAGGCACACCTCCACCCGGGCCTCAGGTTATCGCTGAATGGCGAGGAGTTTCACGGTCCGCAGGGCCTTCTGGGCCTTGCGCTTCAAGCCTACACAGGGGATGTGCAAGCGGCTCAGACACTCTGGCATCGGCAGGAGTTCGACGGGTTCCGCCTGCATGTTGCGCTTGTCGGGGAGGGCGCCGGGACACGAACGCGCAGTTGGGTCAACGGCGCCGAGACGACCAGTGGCGGGTCCCATGTCGAGGGTTTGGAGCGGGCGCTTCGGGCAGCGGGTTGGACGCCAGAGCTCCAGTTTCTGAGCGTCGTTATGGATGATCCGAAGTTCGCTGGGCCGACGCGGGCTGAGTTGGCCGTGCCGGGGATGGCTGGCCGGGTGGAGAAAGCAATGGCCGCTGCTTTGAGGGCACAACGGAAGTAGCGCCATCGACGGGCCCTGGGTCGGCGAGACTGACCGACCTTCTTTGCGGTTTATGGCAGCCTCACCGCACTCGTTCGCTGCGATGCGCAACTTGAGACGTATCGCCGGGCCTGGGGAGGGCCCGGCGATGGCGCGGCGGCCTGCGGCCTTGATTCCGCGCCGGGAAACGTTCCGTCGTTGAGTTGTCCGGAGATGTTTGGAGCGCTGCGCCGCTAGCGAATGTAGCGATCGGTCAGGTTAGCGCGGCTGGCGACGATATCGGTCAGGTCGAGGTCCGGTTTGTCCGACAGCAAGACATCGACCGCGTCCATACGGTTCTCGGCGATCAGGGCTAGGGCCTCGTCCGCGTTTTCCGGCAAGGTCGCGACGGTTTGGACGAAAGCCAGCGTCGGGCGGGTGAAGTCGGATGCGGGGCGGCCCGTTTCGATGAACGCGTAGTGACTTGTGCCGCCCGGTATCGCGCAAGGGAAGATGCGGACGGCGCGGACACCCTCCATCGCCAGCAGCTCATCCCGCAACACGGCAGGGTCGGCGCGCCCGCCCATGCCCTCATTGTCGGACCAGTTCAGAACCCTGCGAGTGACGAAGTTGTACGCTCGCTTGAACGTCGCATGCCACACCCGCGAGGGGAGCGAGCGTTGGGCAAGCAGCGCCTGCTCTTCCGGGGTCAGTAGCCCCGGCGCAAACCGTTGTTTTTGCTTGGCAAGATGGCGAAGGTCTTCGCGCACGCCCAGCCGGTACAGCGCCCCTCGGCGGCGGTGGAGCATGGCAATCTGAAAGTCGATCACCCCCGCGCCGCCATCCGGCAGGACAAGCCAGTTCTGTGGCTTGGCGAGGTCATTGTGGGTGACGCCCCTTGCGTGCAGTTCGGACAACAGGCGGGCGGCGTCCGTGTACCACTCGGGCCCCTCGGGCGCGACAAGGTGCAGGGGCGTCCCGTCCAGCCAGCTTCGCGTCAAACCAAGGCGGTTGCTGTCGATCAACGCCGGGGCACCTTTCACCCCGACAACGGCCCGCAACGCGCGGGCCTCGCGCGCAGCAAGATGTCGCGCGATAGGGCGGGACCAGGCGGGCAGTGGCCCAAGTTTGCGGCGGGTTAGCTTGGTGGAGGGATCACCGGCCATGTGGCCGGTGACGGTCTCCGAAAACACGTCGCGCTTCAGAAGCGAAACGGTCACGAATGTATCTGATCCCTCGGCCATGGCCGGGGGTGTATCAGAGCGCCGCAACAGGAGGCAATTCGGCTTGCAGCGCCTCGGCGGCGCGCTGGATTTCCGCCTGAGCGATCTCGTGCCCGCCCGGGTGCCAAAGCGTCTCCACCAGCGCCCCCTGGGCCGTGAGGTAGTCCACCAGCGCCTGCGTTTGCGCGGGCGGGCAGATCGGGTCGCGTTCGCCTGCCGTGATCAGGATACGGCGTCCGGCTAGGCCCGGTTGGGGCTCGGGCACCCACGGGATGAGCGGATGCAAAAGCACGAGGTCGTCCACGAGGTCCGGCTGGCTAAGTGCAACCGAAGCAAGGATATTCGCGCCGTTGGAATAGCCGAGGCCAAGCACCCGATCCGCACCGGTGCGGGCCTTTTCATCCGCGATGAACGCCGCCATCATCGCCGTGCGTTTGGCGAGGTCGTCCATGTCATAGACGCCCTCACCGGTGCGGCGAAAGAAGCGGGCGTGGCCCATCTCCGACACGTCCCCGCGCGGCGACCTGATGTGTGCCTCGGGCAGGATTTGCTGCCCAAGGCCGTGGAACTGATGTTCGTCCCCGCCCGTCCCGTGGAAGGTCAGGAGGAGGGGCGCGCCGGGGCGCCCCTCGGTTCTGTTGGCGATATACATGTCAGGCCTCGATGGGTTCGAGCGTACGCTCCAACCGCTCCCGCAGGTGGGCATGCTGGGATGGCATCTTGAGCGCCTCGCCCAAATGGGCCGTGTCTTCGTCGCGGTCAAAGCCGGGCTCGTTGGTCGCGACCTCAAACAGGACCCCGCCCGGCGTGCGGAAGTAGATCGCCCAGAAGTAATCGCGGTCGATGACCGGCGTGACCTGATAGCCGGTGTCGAGCAGCGCCTCGCGCACCTCCAACTGCCGCGCGCGGTTGTCGACGGCGAAGGCGATGTGGTGCACCGATCCGGCGCCCTGCTGGGCCCAGTTGGCGCCCGGCAGGGTTTCGATGTCGATCACATCGGCCCCATTGCCGCCCGGGACGGCGAAGCGGGTGACATTGCCGTCGGTGTCGACCTCTTCATACCCCATGAACTTCAGCATTTCGGCGGACGCGCCGCCGTCCTTCAACCGCAAGGAGGCGGAGTGGAAGCCGCGAATGGCCATCTCGTCCGACACGGTCGAAACCCACGGCGCCCGGTCGTCGTTGCTTTCGACCAGCGCGAAGCCGTCGCCGTCGGGGCCGCTGAAGGTCAGGCTGTCGGTGCCGAAGCGGGTTTCTTGCGCGACGTCGGTGACGCCTTTCTCGGCCAGTCGCGCAGCCCAGGCGGGCAGGCTGCCCGTGGGGACGGCGAACGCCGTGGTGCCCACCTCGCCCGCGCCGGGCTTGCCGCGTCCGGCGTTTGGGAAGGGGAAGTACGTCATGACGGTGCCGGGCGAGCCGTGTTCGTCGCCATAGTACAAGTGATAGACGTCGGGCGCGTCGAAGTTCACCGTCTTCTTCACCCGGCGCAGGCCGAGCGTATCCGTGAAGAAGCGGTTGTTGTCGCGGGCGTTCGAGGCCAGCGATGTGACGTGATGAAGGCCTTTGATCTGCTTGAGCATGGTCTTGGTTCCCTGAATTTTCGGTTCCCCGGACAGATATCATGTGCGAGATAACTTTGAAGTCACGCGGGCGATCACGTTTCGTGTAAATATGCACATGAGTTTTTGTTCGACGTTTAGACATTCTTGACGGGTCCTGCGCGACAACGTGGCAGTTGTTCTGTTGGAGCGTGTTTTGGACTCTGTCGGTCTCCTCTGGATCGTGATGTGCGCGGTGGCTGTGCTGGGAATGCAGGGCGGGTTTCTTGCCCTGATGACGGTGGCGCGCCGTCCGTCGGGTGGATGGTCCCTGTGGCGCGGCTGCCTTGCAGCGGTGGCGTTCTGGGGGCTGGGCCTGTTCGCGATCCTTGGGGTGCAGCTTAGCGGACTAATCACGCCGCCGGATATGACCGAGTCCGCGCTGGCCGGCATGGTGCAGGATACGGTCGCGGTCTTTCTGGTCGGCGGGCTTGTCTGTGCGTTGATTTTTCCGCTGGTGTACTTCGGGCGCGGTCGCGCACCCGAGGCTGTCGGCCCGGAAGAGACTCGCCTCCTGCGACGGTCCAAGAAGTCGGGCGTCTTGGCCGAGGCGTATAACAGCATCGTCGACGGCGCCCTCGATGAAATTGCACAACAGATCAAGGACCCCGAGGCGGACGCGGCGCTTGCAAGCGCGCTGGAGGCGAATGCATGGGCCAAGTGGCATGACCCTTTGACGGGCCTTGGGAACCGCGCGCTGATGGACGAACTGGCGGTGGAGATCCCGGCAGACAAAATCGGCGCGCTTGCCGTGGTCGCCATTGATCTGGACCTGTTTCGTGAGGCGAACGCGACCCACGGTCGGGCGGCTGGAGATCACGTGCTAGAGGTTGCAGCGGAGCGCATCCTCGCACGTGTCCAGGACGGACTGGACTTTGTGTTTCGGACGGGCAGCGACGATTTTATCCTTTGGATTGACGTGGGTGTGGCCAAGGCGAGGCTGTATGAGCTGTCGGAAACGCTGATTGCGGAGCTGAGCGCGCCGATCAAGTTTCAGGGGACCGCGATTCATGTCGGCGCATCGGCTGGCTTTGTGGTGGCCGGGCCGGATGACACGGCGGCGTTGGTCGTGGATCGGGCAGAGCTTGCGCTGGATGCGGCCAAGGAGAAGGGCGGCAACCGGGTCGTGGAGTTCGCGCCGAAGCTTCGGTCGACGTTTGATGGCTCGCAAGAGCTGGTGAGCGACTTCCGCCAAGGGCTGGAACGGGGTGAGATCACGATCCTCTTGCAGCCGCAGGTAGACACGCGGACGTGGTCGATCACGAGCTGCGAGGTGCTGGCACGGTGGTCGCATCCGACCCGTGGGCTGATCAAGCCGGATGTGTTCCTCCCGATTGCGGAGGACTTGAACCTTGTGGGTGAGCTTGATGCTCGTGTGTTCGACGAGACGCTGAAGGCGTTCGAGGTGGCGAAGGCGGCGGGGCTGAAGATTGCGAACCTGTCGGTGAACGTGTCGGGCAAACGCTTGTTCACCGAGACGCTAATCGCGGACTTGAAGGCACGGGATGATCTGCCAGGAAGTGGGCTTGCGTTCGAGGTGCTGGAAAGCGCGTTTTTGGACGAAGCCGATGAGGAAAAGCGGCTGGATCAGGTTTGGGCGCTGCGCGAGATGGGGATCGCGATTGGCGTTGACGACTTTGGAAGCTCTCAGACCAGCATTTCCAGCGTCTTGGCGGTGCAGCCGGATATGGTGAAGATCGATCAGCGCTTTGTGCGCGGCATCGACCAGAACCGTAAGCTGCGGTCGGTGATGCATGGGCTGATCAAGATGGCGCACAGCGTGCGGGCCTATGTGATTGTTGAGGGCGTGGAGACGCAGGAAGAAGCCGATTGCCTCGCCGAGATCGGGGCGGACGCGCTGCAGGGCTACATCTTTGGCCGTCCGATGGCGATTGAGCAGGTGATCGAACTCGACGCGGCGATTCGGACGCCCGTGCCGCAGAAAGAGACGGCGGCAGAGTAGGGGTGGGGCGCCGGGCTGAAGCCCGGCCTACCTTTGAAGATCTGTTAGGAATGGTGGGCAAATTGCCCACCCTACCGGGGCTTGGCGAGTGGTTCGCTGACTGTTTACTCGGCGGCCCAATCAGAGACGGATTTAACTTCGAGGTATTCCTCGATGCCCCAGACTCCACCCTCGCGGGCGCGACCCGACAGGCCCGTTCCGCCGAAGGGGGCGCCGGGGCCACGGGATTTATAGTTCATCTCAACCATGCCCGAGTTCAGCCGCCGCGCGAACCGGTTGCGGCGCGCGCCGTCCGAGGTCTGGACGTAGTTCGTCAGGCCGTAGGGCGTGTTGTTGGCGATGGCGAGCGCCTCTTCCTCGGTATCGAAGGGAATGATGGAGAGGACGGGACCGAATATCTCTTACTGTTCGATGGACATCCCCGGCGTAACGTCCGCGAACACCGTCGGTTTGACGTAATACCCCTTTTCGAGCCCCTCGGGCCGTCCCGGCCCGCCCGCCACGAGCGTCGCGCCTTCAGCGACTCCCTTCTCGATCAACGCCTGCACGCGACCAAACTGGCGGTCGGACACAAGCGGGCCAATGTGGCGGCCCTGTTCATGGGCCGACGCAACCTGGGTCTGCTCGGCAGTTTCTTTCGCGATTTGAACGGCTTCATCGTACATGGAACGTTCCACAAGCATGCGGGTCGGTGCATTGCAGGATTGGCCGGTGTTGGCAAAACAGCTCCGCGCGCCGCGCTTTACGGCGCCTTCGGGGGCGTCGGCAAAGACGATGTTGGCACCCTTCCCGCCGAGTTCCAGCGACACGACCTTCAGCGTCTCGGCCGCTGCCTGCGAGATCAGCTTGCCCGCACGGGTCGAACCGGTGAACGAGATCATGTCCACGTCCGGGTGCGCCGAAAGCTGAGAACCCACACCTTCCCCGTCGCCGTTGACGAGGTTAAAGACTCCGGGCGGCACCCCGGCTTCATCAATGATTTCCGTCAGCAGGATCGAATCGAGCGGCGCAAATTCCGACGGTTTCAGCACCATGGTGCAGCCCGCCGCCATGGCGAACGGGGCCTTGAGCGTCGTCTGGCTGACCGGCCAGTTCCACGGCGTGATCATCCCGACCACGCCAATCGGCTGCTTCAAGATCATCGCGCCGGTGGAAGCGTCGAGTGTTTCGGAGAACTCAATCTTCTTCGCGGCTTCGATGCAGTCGCGAATGTTGTCGAGCCCGGCCTGGGCCTGCGCCCCACGGGCCCACTGCTTGGGCGCGCCCATTTCCATTGAGATTACCTCAGACATTTCGTCGATCCGACGCTCATAAATGACGGCGATCTTCTCGATCAGCGCGATCCGCTCGTCCGGTGGGGTTTCCGACCAGGCGGGGAGGGCGGCTTTGGCGGCGGCAACCGCCGCATCGGTGTCGGCCTGGGCGCCGAGCGAGATGACGGCGCAAGGCTCTTCCGTCGAAGGATCGATGACCTGGCAGTCGTTCGGCGTGACGGGATCGACCCACTGGCCGTTGATGTAGAACTGGCGGTGCTCTCGCATGATGAGTCTCCCTGGGTTGGCGCAGCGCTTATGTTGTGACCGCAGGCGTAGACCTCAAGCCCATTCATTGTAAATGCGTCTCGAAATCGTCGAATTCGGCGCGTACACCCGCGTGACGATAGTCGGAGGTCGGGCCATGCCTATTCTTCTCGCCGTGCTCACGGCATTGGTTGGTGGATATTTCTGGTATCTGCGCGCGCAGCGTGCCCGCGATGCGGCCGAGATGCTGGCAGACGCGACGAGCGACGTGCGCAACGCCGCGCGCCGGTTCGGGTTTCGGCGAAAGGCCAACATCCACCCGACCGAAAGCGTGGACGACCCGCGCCTTGCCGCGCTGTCGATCGTCGCCGCGATGGCGCAGATGGACACCCCCTGGAGCACCGATCTGTCGCGCAAGCTGACGATCGAAGCCCAACGGGCGTTTGAGGTCTCGGTCGGCGAGGCAGAGGAAATGACGGTGTTTGCAAAGTGGATGTCCGACCAGTCCGCGACCTACGCCGAGGTTGTGCGGCGGCTGGCGAAACAACTCGCCCGCCTCGGAGGCGTTGACACGCGCAAGACGCTGGCCGAGATGATCGGATCGGTGTGCACGCGCGGGGACGGCGACCTGAGCGAGGACGTCACGGATGCCCTGGCGACGGTCAACCGCCACCTGGCGTAAGGGGGGCCAGCCGGCCACCCACCGCAATATTGGCTCAGGCGAAGCGCCGGCGGACCAGACCCAGCGCACCCAGTCCCGCCATGGCGAGCGGCAGCGTCGCTGGCAGGGGAACGACGGCAGCACGTACCTGTTCGGCCAGTTCCGCGTGGACGACCGTCGTCGGGTGGACGAGGTCGAAGAACGCGTATTCCTCGGGATTACTGCAGAGCGTGCCCGCGGATTGCAGGAAGCAGGCCTCATCCACGTTGGTGAGGTTGGGCAGGATGGACGATATCCCGCTGAGCAAAGCGAAGACGTCGACAACCTCGATATCATTGCTGCCGTTGTCGAGTTGCCCCAGGGCCAGCGCGAGCTCCAGGTTGAAAAGCTGGCTAAGCTGCGTTGCCGTAGGCGCGAGCGGCGTGGTGTTGTAGGCCGGGATACCGCCGAGGTTCGGCATGTTGAGCACCACGAAATTGTCGAAGGGAGGCAGTTGCAACAGGCTGCCGACGATATTGGCAACGGCCTTTGCCGCTTCGGTCACCTCAAGCGCCGCGGCCAGCGCGGCGGCGGCTTGCGCGTCGGTATCGGTAGGGTCGACGCTCGCCAGCGTGTCGAGCGTTGAGAACAGGTCATTCGCGCCAAGCCAGATCGCCACGAGCGGGGTGTCGCCGGTCACCGGCGTTCCGGGGAACACACCACCGTCGAGGCCCGCAAGGTCGCCGAGGAAGAACTGGACCTGCTCCGGCGCGTCCGGCGTGGGGTTCGCATCGGTCGTTTCGGCCCCGCCGAATGCGTAGTTCTGGGTTGCCGATGGGTCGAACTCGGACGCGAGCACTTCGGCCCAGACCGGTCCGTTGGAAAACCGGTTACCGGCGTAGGGTGGCGGTGGGCCAAGGGGACCAAAATTGCCCGGGTCGGACAGGCTGTCGCCGATGACGAAGAAACTGGAGAAATAGGTGTCGAGCGTCGACGCACTGACGGGCGACACCGACAGCGCGGCTGCGACGGCTGCAATAGCTACGGATTTCATTGGTTTACCTCCCACCCAAGTCCCGAGGAAAATATCGCATGCTGCGCATTTGTCGCCTCTGACGTAGCGTTCATTTCGGGGACAGTGCGTTTCCAACAAAAAACCCCGGCGGTGGGCCGGGGCTTTGATCGAGGGACGGTGGGCAGATTGCCCACCCTACCGGCTTAGTCTGCCGCTTCCTCTTCTTTCTTGGCCTCCTGGCCCGTTTCCTGGTCGACGACCTTCATCGACAGGCGCACCTTGCCGCGATCGTCGAAGCCGAGCAGCTTGACCCAGACCTCTTGCCCTTCCTTCAGCACATCCGACGGATGGTTCAGGCGGCGGTTTTCGATCTGGCTGACATGGACCAGCCCGTCGCGCTTTCCGAAGAAGTTCACGAAGGCGCCGAAATCGACGATCTTGACGACCTTGCCCTTGTAGATCTCGCCTTCTTCCGGCTCGGCCACGATGGCGTGGATCATGTCGTAAGCCGTCTTGATCGACTCCGCGTTGGGCGAGGCGATCTTGACGACGCCGTCATC
>JBCCXY010000077.1:0-18987 GCA_039190895.1 Pseudomonadota bacterium
GTTCGAGATTCTTCGATCAATAGGCACATTTGGAGCGACAGCATGGCACTCGACGCACTTGCATGTCTAGGCCGTGTACCGCATTGCCCAGCGGGAGACACGTGCTTAAGCAATTCGACACGCCCAGCGGCGGTGGATCCAAAACCACTGCGCCATGTTAGCGCGCACCTGAGCTTCGAGGCTGTCGTTCAGCGCCTGCCCGATCTCGTCCGGGGTGCCGTGGGGGATCGGGGTGTCCAGGACGATGCGGAAGCTCAGCCCGTCAGGTTGGCGCACGCCGTAGATCGGGACGATGAGGGCGTCGTATTTCAGCGCCCATTCCCCAGCAGAGACGGCGGTTGGGGCGGGTTGGCCGAAGAAGGTCAGGTCGGCGCCGCCGATGGCGTAGACGTCGACAAGGATTCCGATGATCCCGCCCTGGCCGAGGTGGCGGATCAGGCCGAGGATGCCCTTGCGGTCGACCGGAAAGACCGGTTCTCCGATTTGCGAGATGGCGCGGACGTAGTGGTCGTTGAAGCGCGCGTTGCGCATGCGACGGTAGAGGGCGCCGAGGGGGTAGCCCTGGGCGAACAGAGCGGCGCGGGGGGCGTCGTAATTGCCGAAATGCGCGGTGACGAGGACGACGGGGCGCCCGGCCGCGCGGGCTTCTTCAAAGGCGGCGACGCCGGGGCCTTCGAAGGCGGTGTCCTTGACGCGGTCGATGAAGTCCTGACCCGAGTAGATCTCCATCAGGGTGCGGCCCGCGTTGTCGGGGACCTCGCGCTGGAGGCGTTTGATCTCGGCTGGGGTGAGGTCGGGGCAGGTGCGGTGCAGGTTGTCGGCGATGCGGCGGCGCCAGCCGACGAGGGGCGCCACGAGGCGTGAGATGACCCAACCTGCGAAGGGCACGCGGAGGCGGTATGGCAGCAGAAGCAACGCGCCGAGGATGCCGCGCATGGCGGCGTTTTGAGAGATTTCGCGCCAGTCGGGGGCAGTGGCCTCTTCGGGTTTTGGCGTGTCAGTAGGCATGGCTGCGGACGTGTAAGCCCGGGGGCGGCGGACCTCAAGCGGGGTCGCTCATCGCGCTCTGATACGCGCGCCTCGCTTGGGTTACTCGGGCGGCGCGGCGGGGGGCGGGGCGACGTTGGCGGTCAGGAGTTTGATTTCCCCCGCATCGACCCGAGCGCGGATCGCCTGGACGATTTTGCCCATGGCGGCGTCTGCCTCTTCCGGGTCGACCTCGCCCATTTCGGCAAGTTCCTCTTTCAGCATGTCGGCCATCCGCTGGGACATGGAGGCGAAGATGAAGTCGCGCGAAGCTTCGAGGTCGCCCGTGGTGGCCCCGGCGAGGGCCATGAGCAGCGTTTCCTGCGGGACGTCGCGGATGAATTTCGGCACATCGCGGCCTTCGACGCGGGTGTAGATGTGGCCGAAAGTAAAGATCGACCGGCGGACGCCTGCGGCGAACTCGGCGTCCTCGGCCTCCAGCCCTTCCAGCACGTCGTCGCGGGTGACGGCGCGCGAGAAGTTGAGGATTTCGCCGACGGTTTCCGCCGGGTCGTCCTCGGGCGGCGCCGGGGGTTCGGCTTCGAGTTGCGCGACGAGGGCCGAGCCGATGGCGTCAACCGCGTCCTTGCGGGCTTTGGTCACCTTCGACACCGCGAAGGCGAGGCGCCGCGCGCTTTCGCCGGGCAGGGTGCCGAGGATGGCGGCTGAGGCATCGACGCTCAGGTTGGTCAGGATGACCGCGCCAACCTCCGTCGCCTGTGCTTCGATAAGGGGGGCGAGGTCCTTGGCCTCGAACTCTTCCAGCTTGGGCCACGGGTTCTCGCGCAACCCGCGCAAACGTTGGGCGACAGCGGGGGCGATGGCGGCCTCCAGCAGTTGCACGGCGCCGTCGATGCCGCCGGAGCCTGCCTTTTCAATGCGTTGGATGAACTCTTCGACGACGGCGGCCATATCGTCGGGGTCAATTTCCCCGAGGTTGCCGACCTCGCGGATCAGGTCGGCCTGCATCTCTTCCGGGAGTTCCAGCAGCGAAAAGTCCGCGCCGCTTTCGGCGAGCAGTTTCGCGACGATGGCGGCTTTTCGGCGTCCGGGGATGGGCGCGTAGAACATGCAGGGGACCGTTCTGGTTTGCGTCACCGCATTGTTGCACACGCATCGTTAACACGTGGTGAGCGTCGCTAGCCTGCCGCGTCGGTGCACAGGGGCGCATCGCCCAGAAACGGGATCCAACCAGCGGACTTGACCTCACCAAAGCCTGACGACCACACGGTGACGTAATACCAATCGTCCTGGGGCTCGTGCGAGAACAGGATGTCGTCGCCGCCCTCGATGGAACCGAGCGGAACCTCGGGTGAGGGGGCGGCGAAGACTTCGATCGTGGGGCCGCGCCAGCCGATGCAGGCGGATTCCACCTGCGAGCGCACGGGCTGCACGCGCAGGTCCTGGCGGAACGAAAGGGCGGGGAGGTCGAACTCCGTCACGCTCATGTCGATCTCACAGCCGAGGTCGACTTCGCGCTGCTCGATCTGGTTGACCTTACGGCGGTCTGCGGTGGTCAGTTCCGGATTGCTCGTGGTGCAGCCTTCGTTGTCGTAAAGCGACCGGCCGAGGGGCGATCCGAAGCAGTATCCGGCGGCGTCATAAATGCCGTTCTTCGCGAACCACAGATCGTTGCAAATCTCGTCGGCCTGAGCCGATGTGGCCAGGACAAGTGCGAGCGCCGCGGACCTCAACATTGCAACTCCTACTCAACCGCCTCGGGTCGAGTATTCCTGCAAATCTCAAAGACGCCGAGGGGCCGTAACTTCAATTTTTCGTGGCGCGGCGTTTGTGCACCTGTGGTCAGGCGTTGCACATGCTAGGCGGTGGCATCCCGAAGCCGGGCCGCGACGCTGACCAGAATTCGTGCGGTCAGGGCGGGGACAGAGCTATGCTCAACCACCATCGGGCCCTTCAGACTGCCAAGCGGGAAGACCGCCCAAGTCTGATGCTCGGCGTTCGTGAGGACGCTGTAGGGCTCGGCATGGAGCGTGGTGTTCGCCGAGCAATGAAGGATGCTTAGCATCCCCGCAGCCACCGGTTTGGCGAGGGCCCGCGTTATCGACGCGGCGTCTTCCGGGCTTGCGCCAAGCGCCGTCAGGCTGCCCGCCGCTGCATCGGTGTCGCCCGAGGCGGCTTGCGCCTTGATCCCAGCGAGCGCCTCTTGCGTGGTGTCGATGCGCGCGCCCGCCTGGTCCGGGTCCAGCGCCGCGCCGACAAAGCCCGCGCAGGCAGCAACGGCGGCGGCCAGATCGGCATACTGGACCAGATCGAACATGCCGCTTTTGTCGCGTGTCATCCCGAGGATGACGTCGTCGGTCAGGTGCACCGTCATGCGGCGCAGGCCGTCGCCGACCTTGCGCTCGGCCAGCAGCACGACCATCGGGTCGGCTAGGGCGAGAACGGCGCTGGTGACGCCTT
The DNA here is from genome assembly GCA_039190895.1 of Pseudomonadota bacterium. GTDB lineage: Bacteria > Pseudomonadota > Alphaproteobacteria > Rhodobacterales > Rhodobacteraceae > Ovoidimarina. Next base: position 3,448 of record JBCCXY010000077.1, read on the forward strand.
CGGTAAAGCGGCGGCCCTCTTCGGTGTCGATCAGACGCTCAATCTCCAGTAGGCGAGCCGCGCCGCGGGCGTACCACTCTTCCTTTTCGACTTCAGAGGGTTGGAACGGATCGCTGCCCCATCCGACGACGTCGACGGTCTTGGAATACGAGAAGGCATAGGCCAACTCGGCCGGGTGCATGTGGAGTGATGTCATGGCTCACCCCCAGATGAAATCGGCAAGTGCATCAAGCTTCTCCCCCGCAGCCTCTGCAATGTTTCCGACGCCCTCGGACACCGTATCATAGGCTTCTGACGCGCTCTCCATCGCGCGGCCGACGCCGTCGACGACGGCTTCGCCCACTTCAAGCGCATCCGAGCCGAAATCGCTGAGTGCCTCCCCAGCCGTCTCGATGCCCGAGCTTATCGTATCCTGAAAGTCCTGGGCCACGTCGCCAACGGTATCCATCAGGCTTTCCGCCTGCTGTATGACCTCGTTGGCCTTGTCCTTGACCACGTCGATCCCGTCCGAGATCTTCTCGGCGACAGCATCCCGCGCTTCGTCGAGTTTCTCGTCGGCCAACGCCACGACCTGATCGAACTTCTCTTCCAGATACTCGCCCCGGTCGGTCTCTGTCTCTTCCATCCACCAGGCGATCCCGCTGACCTGTCCGGTGCCGGGCAGCAGGACGTCGAGCCCGGGCACTGCCTTCAGGACGCTGACAACGACCGACTCGATCTCATCCTCGCGATAGTTGTAGCCGGGCCCTTCATCGTGGAACGAATCCATGTATCCGGCGGCGTCATGCACCGTACCGTGGAGGGCAACCGGGTCGTCCGGCGGAAGCTGGATCGACGTATTGCCCGGCCCGACAAGCCCGCCCGTCGGGCTGAGCATGGCACCGAATATCTCGTTGATGCCAAAGCTGTCGCCCATGATCTTGCCAAAGATCAACTGGCTGCGGGACCCCATGAAATCCGGGTGGCTTTCTTCGTTGAGGTCGTCGGCCTTCTTGCCGCCAATCGCGTTCTGCTGTTTCTGCAGCACCAGGAAGCGCCCGTAATCCGCGTCCAGTTCGCCCGCCGAGGGCGGCACGCCCATGATCGCCTCCAGCTTTTGCATCGCCTCTTCACGTTTGGCGCCGGTCAGGGTGCCTGTCTGAATGTCGCGCATGACGTCCTTGAGGTCATTGTTGCCCTCATACGATTTGGGCGGGTCGCCGCCCTCGAAGGACGTGTCGCGCAGGTCGCTCATGTACTCTTCGCTGTAGACCTCATCCGAGTCCGGCTGCGTGAGCTTCATCTTCGAGATTTCGTCGTCCGATAGCTCCAGCAGTTTCTTGTTGAGGCTGGAGCGGATGGTGTCGATGTTCGCCTCGATCTTGTCGATCTCGGCCTGTTCTTTCTTATCGATGATGCCGTCATCAGCGAGCGCGGCCTTGCGCAGGCTTTTGAGTTGGCGGCGCAGGACGAGTGTTTCGGCCTCGACTGCGCGAATGTCTTTCTGGGTCAATGACATGGAAACGAAGAAGCCCCCCGGACGTATAATTAATACTGCGACGTTAGGTCTCAAAAAGCTGCATCGCAATGGGCCTGTTGGGTGGGCCCGTCATGAGGCGCTGAAAAACCGGGCGAATGACGGCCCGGTTGCGATGGGCGTGGTGGGCTGATTGTTCGCGCTTTCCGGTATTGTCGGAACAGTGTTCTTAAATGGGGGCCAGGAAATTGATCTGGAAGAACAGGCGTTATAGGTCGCCGATCAAGCCAAGTGCTGAGTTTGAGACCATAAACGGACACCAAGATGAGCCTACGCATCAACGATACCATCCCCGATCTGACCGTAACGACCGACCACGGCACGCTTTCGCTGCACGAGTTTGTCGGTGACAGTTGGACCATTCTGTTCAGCCACCCGAAGGATTTCACCCCGGTCTGCACGACCGAGTTTTCGGCCGTCGCGCAGCTTTCTGATGAGTGGGAGAAGCGCGGGACCAAGGTGATTGGCGTGTCGGTTGACGGCGTCGAGGACCACAAGAAGTGGAAGGACGACATCAAGACCTTTGGCGGTAGTGAAGCCGGGTTCCCGATCATTGCCGACGACGGGTTGGAGGTGTCGAAGGCGTTCGACATGCTCCCTGCTGACGCTTACCTGCCCGACGGGCGCACGCCTGCTGACAGCGCGACGGTGCGTTCGGTCTTTATCATCGGGCCGGACAAGAAGCTGAAGCTGTCGATGACCTATCCGATGACCGTGGGCCGGAACTTTGCCGAGATCCTGCGCGCGCTGGACGGGTTGCAGTCGTCGACAAGCAAAGGCCTTGCGACGCCTGCGAACTGGTTCCCGGGCGATGACGTGATTATCCCGGCGACGGTCAGCGATGAGGACGCCAAGGCGAAGTTCGGCGAGTTCAAGAAGGTTCTGCCGTACCTGCGGACCGCCAAGGAACCTGCATAAGTCCGCGCCGGGCGGTTTTGGCCGCCCGGGCCAACTCCCTTCAGGAGGCTAGCCAATGCTGGACAGCGAAGCGAAGCACGGCCCGTTGGTCGTCGAAGGAAAACTCGCCGATAACGAGCGCCTGAAGGGGGACAGTGACTTCCTCCGTGGCACGATCACCAAGGATCTGGCCGACCCGATCACGGGCGGCTTCAGCGCGGACAACTTCCAGCTCATCCGTTTCCACGGGATGTATCAGCAGGACGACCGTGACATCCGCCCTGAGCGCGCCAAGCAAAAGCTGGAGCCGCTGCACAACGTCATGCTCCGCGCCCGCATGCCCGGCGGCATCATCACGCCCGCGCAGTGGCTGGTGATCGAGAAGTTCGCCGAAGAGAACACGATGTACGGCTCGGTCCGCCTGACCACGCGCCAGACGTTCCAGTTCCACGGCGTTTTGAAGCCGCATATCAAGGACATGCACAAGGTCATCAATTCCGCCGGGATCGACTCGATTGCCACGGCGGGGGACGTGAACCGCAACGTGCTGTGCACGACGAACCCGGTGGAGTCGGAGTTACACGCCGAGGCCTATGAATGGTCGAAGCGGATTTCGGAGCATCTGTTGCCGAAGACAAAGGCCTATGCCGAGATCTGGCTGGACGGGGAGAAGATAAAGACGACCGAGGAGCCGATCCTCGGCAAGACGTACCTGCCGCGCAAATTCAAGACGACCGTCAGCATCCCGCCGAACAACGAGGTTGATGTTCATGCGAACGACCTGAACTTCGTCGCCATCGCGGAGGACGGCAAGCTCATCGGCTGGAACGTGTTGGTCGGTGGCGGGTTGGCGATGACCCACGGCGACACCGCGACGTACCCCCGCAAGGCCGACGATTTCGGCTTCATCCCGCTGGAGCATACGCTGGCCGTCGCCGAACACGTCGTCAGCGTCCAGCGCGATTGGGGCAACCGGACGAACCGGAAGAACGCCAAGACGAAGTACACGCTCGACCGTGTGGGTGTGGAGGCCTTCAAGGCCGAAGTCGAACGCCGCGCCTGCATCGAATTTCAGCCCTCACGCCCCTACGAGTTCACCTCGCGCGGTGACCGTTTTGGCTGGGTGAAGGGCTTCGACGGCAAGCACCACCTGACGCTCTACCTTCTGAACGGCCGCATCCTCGACTATCCCGGACGCCCGCTGAAAACCGGCCTCCGCAAGATTGCGGAGATCCACAAAGGCGACTTCCGCATGACGGCGAACCAGAACCTGGTCATCGCCGGGATCGCCGCCCGCGACCGCAAGAAGATCGAGAAGATCGCCCGCGAGCACGGCCTCATCGACGACATGATGACGCCGCAGCTCAAGAACTCCATGGCCTGCGTCGCGCTGCCCACATGCCCGCTCGCGATGGCAGAGGCGGAGCGCTTCCTGCCCGACCTCGTCGCCGCCGTCGAAGGCCTGCTGGTGAAACACGAGATCCCGGACGACCACATCATCCTCCGCGTCGTCGGCTGCCCGAACGGCTGCGGTCGGGCGATGCTGGCGGAGGCGGGGCTCGTGGGGAAGGGGCCGAACAAGTACAACCTCTACCTCGGCGGCAACCGCGTCGGCACGCGCGTGCCCAAGCTACACCTCGAAAACGTCAGCCCCGACGCGATCCTCGAAGAACTCGACGGCCTGATCGGTCGCTGGGTCGCCGAACGCAACGACGGCGAGTGCTTCGGCGATTTCGTCATCCGCGCAGGCGTCGTGGCCGAGGTCAAAGTCTCCAAAACCGACTTCCACGCCTGAGGCCCGGTATGTCCCGACACACGCCACCTGAAGACTTCGCAGAAGACGGCCCCACCGTCTTCACCACGGCGAACACCTGGCTGGACGGGCAGGGGGCCGAGGCGCGCATCGACTGGGCCCTGCGCAATCTGCCACGCGATCACGTCGTCTCGTCCAGCTTCGGCATCCAGTCGGCGGTCATGCTGCACCTGATGACGCGCGCGGTGCCGGACATCCCGGTACTGCTGTTCGACACCGGCTATCTGTTCCCAGAAACCTACCGCTTCATCGACGACCTGACGGAGCGGCTGAACCTCAACCTCCGCGTCTTCCGGGCCGAAATGACGCCCGCCTGGCAAGAAGCGCGCTTTGGCCAGCTGTGGACGCAGGGCGATGAGGGACTCAAGAAATACAACACGATCAACAAGGTAGAGCCGATGCAGCGCGCCATGACCGAGGCGGGCGCGGGCACCTGGTACAGCGGCCTGCGCCGCGTGCAGTCCGAAAGCCGGGCCGACCGCAAGGTGCTGGAGTTCCAGCACGGGCGCGTGAAATTTCACCCCATCGTGGATTGGACGAACCGCGACGTGCACCTCTACCTCAAGGAGCACGACCTGCCGTACCACCCGCTTTGGGAGGAAGGCTATGTCAGCGTCGGCGATACTCATACGACAACGAAGCTCGAAGAAGGGATGCGCGAGGAAGACACGCGCTTTCCCGGAATGAACCGCGAATGCGGCCTGCATCTGGAACAGGGATAAGACATGCTGAACCAACTTCCCCAAGGGATTAACCCGCTGTCCCCCGATCAGGCGACGCAGTTCGACCAGCTCATCGGCACCCTGTCTCCCGTACAGCAAGCCTGGATCAGCGGCTACCTCGCCGCGACTGCGCTTAGCGGGACGCCGCAGCCAGTGGCCGCGCCGGTGGTGGAGGCGGCGCCGCTGACGGTGCTGTACGGCTCGCAAACCGGCAACGCCAAGCATGTGGCGTCCGACATTGCAGAGGCGGCGAAGGGGCGTGGGCTGGATGTTCGGCTGGTCGACATGGCCGACTACAAGCCCGCGAAGCTGAAGGACGAGAAGTTCCTGACCATCGTCGTCTCGACCTATGGCGAGGGTGAACCGCCCGAGACGGCGGAGAAGCTCTACGACTTCCTCGCCTCGAAGAAGGCCCCCAAGCTCGACGGGCTTGAAGTGGCGGTGCTGGGCCTCGGCGACTCCAGCTATGAGTTCTTCTGCAAAACCGCAACGGACTTCGAAGAGCGTCTGGCGGCCCTCGGTGCGACGGTCGTGCACGACCGCGCGCTGCTCGATGTGGACTACGACGACTACGCGCCGGGCTGGATCAATGCCGCGCTGGATGTCTTTGAACCGGCTGTGAAATCCGTCGCCCAGGCCTCCAGCAACGTCGTCCAGATGCCCGGCGTCGCGGCCCCGAAGGTCTCGCAATACACCAAGAAGGACCCGTTCCTCGCCGAGGTCACGACGGTCCAGAAGATCACCGGGCGCGACAGCATCAAGGATGTGCGGCACGTCGAGATATCGCTGGATGGATCGGACCTGACCTATCAGGTGGGCGACTCCCTCGGTGTGTATTTCGAGAATAGCGCCGAGGACGTGGACGCGGTGCTGAAGGCGCTGAGCCTCGACGGTAGCGCCGAAATCAGCATCGGAGATAAGACTAAGACGCTGCGCGAGGCGCTGATTGAGAACCTCGAACTCACCCAGGCTTACCCGACCTTCGCGGAGAAATACGGTAACGCTACGGGCGACAAGGCCCTGATAAAGCTCGCGGAAAACAAGGTGGAGCTGCGCGACTACCTTGAGCCGCGCCAGATCTATGACATCCTCCACGAGCACCCGCACGACATCGCCCCGCAAGCGCTCGTCGACAGCCTCCGCAAGATGCAACCGCGCCTCTACTCCATCGCCTCATCGCTGGCCGAGGTGGAGGACGAAGTGCACCTGACTGTCGGCGTGGTGGAGTGGGACGCATTCGACCGCACCCATTTCGGCGGCGCCTCCGGCTTCCTCGGGCGCCGGGCGGAAGAGGGGCAGAAGGTCCGCGTATACGTTGAACAGAACGACCTGTTCCGCCTGCCGCAAAACCCCGACACGCCCGTCATCATGATCGGCCCGGGTACCGGCATCGCCCCGTTCCGCGCGTTCCTGCAAGAGCGTGAGGCGGCGGAGGCCGAGGGCCAAAACTGGCTGTTCTTCGGCAACCCGCACTTCACCCAGGACTTCCTGTATCAGGTTGAATTGCAGGGGTATCTCAAGTCCGGCCTGCTGACGAAACTTGATGTAGCGTTCAGCCGGGATCAGGCCGGGAAGGTCTATGTGCAGGATCGCATCCGCGAGAACGCGGAGGAGGTCTGGGCCTGGCTGGAAGAGGGTGCGCACCTCTACATCTGCGGGGACGCGAACCGGATGGCAAAGGACGTGCATTCGGCCTTGCTGGATGTCGTGAAAGAGCAGGGCGGCCACGATGACGAAGCCGCCGCGGCTTACTTGGCGGAACTCAAGGACGCGAAACGCTACCAGCGCGACGTTTATTGAACGCGCACCCTAGCCCAAGCCCGTAGGGTGCGCATTCACTGCGCACTCTTACCCGGGTTTCAATGCCCGTAAGTCCCTGAGAATAAACCCCAATCCCGTCCGCCAATCCGGTGTCCGTAGCCCAAGCGCTGCCGTCGTCATCGTGCAATCCAGTCGCAGGTTGACCGGCCCGGACGCGGGTTCGGCAACGACCTCACGCTCCAACCCGGTCTGAGCCACAACCTCGGTCGCCACGTCGAACTGCGAGGCATGCGGGGATCCCTGATAGTGGTAGGTCCCGCTCAACGCCTTGTCCTCCAGCAGGCGCTCCCCCGCGATCAGGCAGGCGCTCGCGAGGTCATACGCCGGTGTCGGCGCCGCCACCTGCGTTGCATCAAAGCTTAGACGGCGCCCGGATTGCGCGCGCGCCAGAACGTCCTTTACGATGTTGCCTCGCGATGGCGACATCACCCATGAGGTTCGCATGATGGCATGCACGCCACCCGACGCGCGGATCGCCTCTTCCCCCGCCAGTTTCGACCGCCCGAACAACGTTGCGGGACCGGGTGCCTCGGTGGGGCGCCGAGGATGTTCTCCGCTGCCGTCGAAGACTTCTGCGGTGGAGATTTGGATGAACGGGGCGCGGATCTCGGCGCAGGCCTGCGCCATTTGCCCGGGCGCCTCCGCGTTGATCAGATGGGCGAGACGCTCGTCCTCGTCGCGATACCCGGCGGCGTTGATGACGACGGCGGGGCGGGTGCGCCGGATGGCGTCGGCGCAGGCCTCCGGGTCGGTCAGGTCCGCCCGGTCCCGCGCGAGGTACAGGAACGGCGCGTCCGGTCCGGACTGGCGCTGGATTTCGAGGCCGACCTGGCTTGTAGGTCCGAAGAGAAGAAGGGTGATGCTGGTCTCCGCGTCTGCGTGTTCCGGGCACATAGCGCCGGAAGCGGGTGGGTCGAACTCTCGTCCACAAGCCGGGCGGTGCGCAAACCCGTCGCCTGCGGCGCCGGAACTGCACACCCTACCCCTCGCAGCACTGGGGTTTCACCCCACCGCTACAGCGGAAGACGCAGGCTCACGGAAAGGCCCGGCCGACCCTCGGCGATGCTCAGTGTCCCCCCGTGCCCGCGCACTACCGCTTCGACGATGGAAAGCCCCAACCCGCTGCCTGAGTTCGGGCCAATCTGCTCGAACCGCTTGAAGGCGCGCTCGAACTCTTCCGGGGCAAGGCCGACTCCATCATCGGACACCGTGATGACGGCGCTTTCCCTCTCTCGCCGGGCCGTTACTTCGATCCGGGTCAACCCCGAACCGCTATGGCGCACGGCGTTGTCCAACAGGTTTTTGATCGCCTCCCGAACGATCACCTCGTCCCCTGAAATGACCAGCCCGCTGTCGATGTCGCCCGTCACCTTGACCCCGCCGGGCGCAGTGAAGTCTTGCACCATGTCCTCCAGCGTCTCGGACAAATCGAACGCCGCCTGCATGGAGGCGGGCACGAGGGCCTTCGCCCGCTCCATCAGCAGAAGCTTCTGGCTCAGGTCGGACGCGTGCCGCGCCGCATCCAGCAGATCCCCGTTCCGGCGCTTTGCTTCGTCCTGCGACGGCGCGCGGTCTACCGCCTCGGCCAGCGCGAGGATGCCCGCGATGGGGTTGCGCAACTGATGCGCGGCGTTTGAGATGAAATCCATCTGGTCGTTCATGCTCCGCCCCACCTGCGCAAACAGGTCGTTCAGCCGTCGGACAATCCCGGTCACCTCTGCCGGAACACCCCGTTGAATGGCCCTCAGGTCATCGCTGGAGCGGTGGGCGATGGCCTCTTCCAGATCGTTCAGCGGTCGCAGGCCGTAGCGCACCCCGAACCAGACAATCAGCGCCACCGCCAGAACGAGGAACGAGGTTACCAGCAAAGTGCCGCGCACCAGCTCTTGCACGAGCGCGTCGCGGTGGATCCGATCCTGCCAGATCGTGACCGTAAAGTCGCCGCCCAGACCGCCCACTTGCATCGTGTCGACGAACCGGACCGCGCGCACCGGGCGGCTTTGGTGGACCCCGTCGAAATAGCTTTGCCCCTGGCGTTCTAACGCCGACCCCGCGTCCGGGATGGGTGGTGTCGCGTAGCCCGTGACGAAGACGCCGTCCGGTGCGAACACATGATAGAACACCTCTCCACCGAAGCTGTCGCGCAAAAGAGCGTTGGTCGACGGGCTCAGCGCATCGCCCCCTGACACAGCCACGTCGCGCGACACTGCGAATGCGGCGGACAGGAGCGCGCGGTTAAAGCGGTCGTCGGCGCGCGCCTGCGCGTCACGGATCGCCCAGGCGCTGACCGCGATGGCGATCAGGATCAACGGCGTGAGGATGATTGCGGTCAGGCGCGCGCGCAGTGAGGGCGTCATGGGGTGCTCAGCACATAGCCGATCCCGCGTCGGGACTGGATGCCCACCCCGAACCGCGACAACCGTTTGCGCAGGCGCGAGACGTAGACCTCAACGACCTTCTCGTCCGTCTCACTCCCCGCGCCATAAAGCTGGTCAAGAATGGCCGCCTTCGACACAGGGCGCCCCTTCGCCTGCGCCAGGGCGGCGAGCAGCAACAGCTCTCGCCGGGGGACGTCGAGGGCCTGGCCCTCATGCTCCACGCTCAGCCCCTGAAGATCCAACTGAAGCGGCCCGACCTTTACATATTGCCGGATCTCCGACGTTTTCCGGCGCGCCAGCGCCCGGACCCTTGCGGCGAGTTCGTCCATCGCGAACGGTTTAACCAGGTAATCGTCGGCCCCTGCATCCAGCCCCTGCACCCGATCCTCTGTCCGGGCGCGCGCCGTCAGCAGGATCACCGGGCGCCCGTCGCCCCGCAGCCGCATATTCCGCAGCACGTCGAGACCGCTGAGCCCCGGCAGGTTGATGTCGAGGATCACCAGATCGCTGCCCTCCTGAGCCAGAAACGCATCCGCTGCATCGCCGTCATCCAGGGCATCAACGGCATGGCCGTCATCCTCCAGCCGATAGGCGATCCCCTTGCGCAGGGCGTCATTGTCTTCCACCAACACGATCCGCATGGGCAATTTTTTGCCGCGATGACAGCTTCGTGCAAGCTTTCTGGGCTTACCATGCCGATGAGCCCGCGGCCAAAGGCAGTGGGCAGTCAACGGGCCGCGCGGACGAGAGCGCGGTTTAAGGGAGGAAAACATGACACTTACGAACACCACGCGCCGCGTGGCGCTTGGCCTTGTGGCCGCCGCTGCCGCCAGCACTGCCTTTGCGGGCGGGCACGGCATCGATCTGTCGGGCAAGACCGTCGAATGGGTGATCCCGTTCTCGGAAACGGGTGGCTCGGCCAAGTGGGCCAACTTCTATGCCCCGCTTCTGAGCGAGGCACTGCCCGGCGAACCCACGGTTGTCGTGAAGTTCATGCCAGGCGCAGGCTCCACCAAGGGCGCGAACTGGTTTCAGGAGCAGGAATTCGACGACGGCACGTTGATCTTCGGCTCGTCCGGTTCGACGCAGTTCCCCTATCTGCTCGGCGATCCGCGCGTGCGCTATGAATACAACGACTGGAACGTCGTTCTCGCTTCCGGCACCGGTGGCGTGGCCTACCTGCCGCCCGTCCTTGCGTCGATGATGGACGGGATGGATGCCACCCCGCTGCAGGACACCAACTTTATCTACGGCTCACAGGGCGCTACGCGCCTTGACCTCGTGCCGCTGCTGGCGTGGGAGATGCTGGGCCTGAACGTCGAGCCTGTTTTCGGCATCAAAGGCCGGGGCGATGGCCGCCTGATGTTCGAGCGCGGCGAGGCCAACATCGACTACCAGACCTCGTCCGGCTACCTCAGCGGTGTGACGCCGCTGGTCGAGGCGGGTTCCGCCGTGCCGATGATGACCTGGGGCGCCTTGGACAACGACGGCAACATCGTCCGCGACCCGACCTTCCCGGACATCCCGACCTTCAAGGAAGTCTGCGAGGCGACCCCGTCTTGTGAGACCTCGGGCGACCAGTGGGACGCCTGGAAAGCCTTCTTCGTCGCCGGGTTCCCGGCCCAGAAGATGGTCTTTCTGCCCGCAGGCGCATCGGACGATGCAATGGCCACCTATCAGGCTGCGTTCGAAGCGATCCAGCAGCGTGACGACTTCGCCGAAATCTCGGCTGCGCGTCTGGGCAAGTACCCGCAGATGACGGGCGCCGCCGCTGATGGGGCCAAAGCCTCGGCCACGCAGGTGCCGGATGCCGCGAAGGCTTTCGTCACCGGTTGGCTGATGGAGCGTTACGGCGTCTCACTGAACTAAAGCCGGGTCGGTTCGCCGACCCCGCTTCAAGCGCGCTTTCCCCGGTCGCGCCGCCGCGCGCGGCTGGGTCACCAATAACGAAAGGCCCGCGCCATGGACATCGTGTCAGTCGCGCTCCCCGCTCTTGGGGATGCGATCTCCCTCATCCTTCAGCCTGTCGTGCTTGGGTATCTTGTTCTTGGTGTTGTTATGGGGCTGTGCATCGGGGTGTTCCCCGGCCTTGGCGGCATCGCCGGCCTCTCTCTCCTTCTGCCGTTCATGTTCGGGATGGACCCGCTGATCGGCCTCGCCCTGATGGTCGGGATGGTCGCGGTTGTCCCGACCTCTGACACGTTCGCATCGGTGCTGATGGGCATCCCCGGATCATCGGCGAGCCAGGCCACAGTGCTTGACGGCTTCCCCATGGCGAAACGCGGCGAAGCGGCCCGGGCCCTGTCGGCGGCCTTCGCCTCGTCGCTGTTCGGCGGCCTCGTGGGCGCGGCTTTCCTGACGATCTTCATCCTGGTGGCGCGCCCGATCGTGCTTCTGTTCCAGACGCCTGAGCTTTTGATGGTCACCATCTTCGGGCTGTCCATGGTGGGCATCCTTGCCGGACGCGTGGCCTTGAAAGGCCTCGTCGCGGCGGGCCTTGGCATGCTGGTCGGCACTATCGGCGAAGGGGCGGCGAATGGCGAGCTGCGCATGGCCACGTGGGACATGCCCTACCTGACCGACGGCCTGAAGCTGGTCATCGTCGGCCTCGGCATCTTCGCCATCCCCGAGATCGTCGCCCTTCTGCGGCAGGACAAATCCATTGCCGACCGCTCCCCCCTAGGCGGGGGCTGGATGGTCGGCGTGCGCGACTGGTTTGCCAATATCTGGCTGTCGGTCCGCTGTTCGATCATCGGGGTTGTCGTGGGCGTGATCCCGGGCCTTGGCGGATCGGTCGTGGACTGGATCGCCTATGGACACTCGGTGCAGACCACGAAGGACAAGTCGAAATTCGGCTCGGGCGAGGTGCGCGGCGTGATCGGGCCCGAAAGCTCCAACAACGCCAAAGAGGGCGGCGGCCTTGTCCCGACCCTGCTGTTCGGCATCCCCGGTTCGGGGTCCATGGCGATCTTCATCGGCGCCATTGCGCTGTTGGGGTCGGGCAATATCGAGGTCGGCCCGGCGATGCTGAAGAACAACCTCGACATCACCTATGCCATCGTGTGGCTGCTGGCGTTGGCGAATGTCGTGGGCACACTGATCTGCATCGCGGCCTCGGGCGGCATCTCGCGGCTGACGACGATCCCCTTCGTCCTCCTAGCGCCGTTCCTGTTCATGATCATCAGCTTCGCCGCCTTCCAGTCGGGCCAGAACCTGATGGACCTCGTGGCCCTTTTCGGCATCGGCCTCCTCGGCATCATGATGCGCCGTTTCGACTGGTCGCGGCCTGCGTTCCTGATCGGGTTCGTCCTGTCCTCCCCAGCGGAGAACTTCGCCAACCAGGCCATCCAGATCGCCAGCTTCCGCTTTCGCGACAGCTTCGGCGCGGGGCTGGAGTATATCTTTTCGCCCATCGTCATCATCCTGATCATCATCACGTTGGTCTCGGTCGTGTTCGGCCTGCGGCAGGCGAAGAACATCATGGCGGAAGGCGACGTGGGGTCAGGGGCCAAGCGCGCGCCGCTGATCTTCCTGCTGCTGATCCTCGCCTACCTCGTAGCGGCTTACATCAACGCGTCGCTGATCCCGGACTTCGCGGGAACTGACCGTGTGTTCCCGCGCTTCGTGGCCACGGTTTCGATCATCGGGGCGGTGATCCTGCTGGTGCAGATGATCCTGCAGCCCGAAACGCACCCCGTCTTCGCGGATCGGGAGAATGCCGATGCCGACGACTTGACCAACGGGCTTTGGTCAACGCTGGCCTGGTTTGCGGGGCTGCTGATCCTGACTTCGCTCATTGGGTTCATCCTCGCGCTGGCGATCTTCCTGTTCGCCTTCATCCACTTCCGCGCGGGGCGGAGCGTTGGTTTCGCCGCGCTCTATACCGCGGCGGGGATCGGGTTCATGTGCTTCATGGCGGGCCTGCTGAACCGCGACTTCCCGCCGGGCCTCCTGCAGGAATACGTTGATCTGCCCTGGCCGCTGTCATGACCCAAACCGCGATCCCGTTCCTGTTCATGCGCGGCGGCACGTCTCGCGGGCCGTACATGAACCGCGCCGATCTGCCGGAGGATCGTGAGGCGCTGGCGAAGGTGCTGGTCAGCGCGGTCGGCTCAGGCCATCCGCTGAACATTGACGGGATCGGCGGCGGCGCAGCAGTGACGACCAAGACCGCCATGCTGTCGAAGGCCAATGAGGACTGGGCCGATGTCGATTACTTCTTCGCCCAGGTGGGCGTCGAAGACGGCCTCGTCGATTTCAAACCCACCTGCGGCAATATCCTCGTCGGCGTCGGGCCCGCCGCGCTTGAATTGGGGCTGGTGGAGCCGCAGGGCGACATCACCGAGGTCAAGATCCGCGCCGTCAACACCGGCGCCCGCGTTATCGCCCGCGTCCAAACCCCCGGCGGCCACGTTAGCTACGACGGCGACGCCGCCATCGACGGCGTCCCCGGCACCGCCGCGCCCATCGAACTCCTGTTCCTCGACACCGCCGGAGGTGTCACCGGCGCCATGTTCCCCACGGGAAACCGCAAAGACGTGATCGACGGCATAGAAGTCACCTGCATGGACGTCGCCATGCCCATGGTCATCGCCCGCGCCGCCGATTTCGGCCTGACGGGCCGGGAAACCGCCGAAGAGCTCGACGCCAACCGCGACTTCTACGCCCGCATGGAACCCCTCCGCATCGAGGCAGGCAAGCGGATGGGCATGGGCGACGTCTCGCAATCCGTCACGCCCAAGTTCGGGCTGATCGCCCCGCCCGTGGCCGGGGGCGCTGCGCTGACCCGCTATTTCATGCCCAAGAATTGCCACCCGTCACTGGCAGTCACCGGCTCCCAATGCCTCAGCGCCTGCCTGTTGTGCCCCGGCACGGTCGCCGACGGCATCGTCGCCCGACCAAACGAGGAAAAGACGCTCATGCGCCTCGAACACCCCATGGGCATCCTCGAAGTTCTGATGGAGACGCGCGAAGGGGCAGGGGGCTTCGAAGTCCTCTCCGCCGGCCTCATCCGCACCGCCCGCAAACTCGCCGCCGGAGACCTCTTCGTCCCGCACGCCGTATGGCCCCGCTAGTGCGCCCACACCAGCCAAGGGACCGGAAAATTGGAATTTTCCGTCACGATTTCTTCCAAGAAATCGTCTCCAGCGGACCCGTCACAAGGGACGTTTCATGAAGGTCCACATCCTAGACGACTGGTTCGACACACTCCGCACCCTCCCGTGCTTCAAGCTGCTCGACGGCCACGACATCACCGTCTGGACCGACCACGAGCCGGACCCCGTCCGCCTCGCCGACCGGGTCACTGACGCCGAAGCCCTCGTCCTCTTCCGCGAGCGCACCAAAATCACCGCCGACCTGCTCGCCTGCCTCCCCAACCTCCGCCTTATCTCCCAACGCAGCGTTTATCCCCATGTCGACGTTGACGCCTGCACCGCGAACGGCGTCCTCCTCTGCTCCAACATGCACTCTGGCACCCCGTCCTACGCCGCCGCCGAACACACCCTCGCCCTGATCCTGGGCAGCTACCGCCAGATCCCGCAGCAGGTCGCCTCGATCCGCTCCGGCTGCTGGCAAATGGGCGTCGGCCGCACGCTCCGAGGCCGCACCCTCGGCCTCTACGGCTACGGCCGCATCGCAGGCGCCGTCGCAACCTATGCGGAGGCCATAGGCATGCGCGTCCAATGGTGGTCCTCCGACGAAGGCCGTGCCCGCGCCGAAGCCGACGGCGCCACCGTTGCCGACAGCCGCGAGGCCTTCTTCGCCACTTCCGACATCGTCAGCGTCCACGTTCGCCTGAAGCCCACCACAAAAGGCCTGATCACCGCCGCCGACCTCGCCGCCATGCAGGACCGCGCGCTGTTCGTGAACACCTCTCGCTCGGGCCTTGTGGTGCCCGGTGCCCTCGAAGAGGAAATCGCCAAAGGCCGCATCTTCGCAGCGGTCGACGTGTTCGATGTCGAGCCATTGCGCGACAAATCAAACCCCTTGCTGACCCACCCCAACGTCCTGCCCACGCCTCATATCGGCTACGTCACCGAGGACGAATTCGACCTCCAGTTCACCGATATCTTCGAGCAGGTGAACGCCTTCGCCGACGGCACCCCGATCCACATGATCAACCCGGAAGCACAAAGCTAAGCCGCGCATCGACGGGCCCGGGACCGGCGATCCACCGGATGTTCAATTCGATTTATCGTGCCGTCCCGACGTCGCCCCGAACGAGGCGCTGACGGCACCCAATCGCCGGGCCTGGGCAGGGCCCGTCGATGCGCGGCGGCCAAAACGCCGAGATACCGCGCACGGAAACCACGCCACCCTAAAAACGACCCAGCCGCAAACACCCGCACCCCGACGGGCGCCCCAACGAGAACCACAAACAAACGCAGACCA
>JBCCXY010000078.1:0-18862 GCA_039190895.1 Pseudomonadota bacterium
CCAGCCCTACTCCCTTAAGAACAACCGGAAACCCAATGCGTTCAGCCTGTTCCACAGCGGCCTTAATGCAATCAGCCCGCCCCGAAACCGGGACCTTCACACCGCTTTCCGCCAAAACCGCCTTCGCCTCCGCCTCTAACAGCGTGACCCCGTCCCCACCAGCAGGCGGCAGGAACAACGGCTCCCGTGCGGGCGCCCGCATCCCCGCTGCAATCGAGATCGCCGCAAATGCCTCATCCACTCCGCAAAACGGCACAATCCCAATTCCGACCAACCGATCCGCCACCGCCTCCGGCATCGTCTCTGGAAACGTCGCCAACAAGGCCATTGGCCGCCCACTCTCCGCCTGCGCCGCAGCGACCGCAGTAATCACCGGCTCCCACGCTGACGCGTCGCAACGGTCCGCTCGCGGGAAGTCCACCACCACGCAGCCCAATGAGACGTCCGCACGCATCATCGCCGCATATGTCGCCGTCATCTTCGCCAGATCACCCCAGATATACGTGTTGTAATCCAACGGGTTAGCCAGCGCCACCTTCGGCCCCAACGCCTCTCGCAGCGGCCCCGCCTGCTCCTCCACCAACGCCGGAAACTCCACACCAGAGCCTAGCGCACTGTCCGCCATCAAGCTCGCCTCGCCGCCCGAGCACGACATCGACACCACCCGGTTCGACGCCAGTGGTCCCGCCACATGCAACAGCTTCAGCGTCTCCAAAAACACCGGCAACGACCGCGCCTGCCCAATCCCCAGCCGACGCAACAACGCCTCCGCCCCCGCCGCACTGCCCGCCAGCGAGGCGGTATGAGACACCGTCGCCACCCGCGCCTGATCCGACGCCCCGACCTTCAACGCGACCACGGGCTTCCCAAGGTCATGCGCCGTCGCAGCCAAAGCCTCAAACGCACGCAGATCGTCGATCCCCTCAATGTGCAGCCCCAACGCCGTCACCCGTTCGTCGCGCAATAAGGCCTCCGAGATCGCCGAGATCCCCACCTGCGCCTGGTTCCCAACCGTCACCACATACGCCACAGGCAGCCCCCGCGCCTGCATCGTCAGGTTGATCGCAATGTTGGACGACTGCGTGACCAGGGCCACGCCCCGCTCCACCCGGACGCCGCCATGTTGGTCCGGCCACAGCGCCACGCCGTCCAAATAGTTGATAAACCCATAGCAATTCGGCCCCAGAACCGGCATCTCGCCTGCCGCCTCCAACAGCGCGGCCTGCTTGTCCGCCCCGTCCCCAAGCTCCGCCACCGCCTCGCGAAACCCCGCCGCAAAGCACACCGCGCCGCCGGCGCCCCGCTCGGCGAGCGCACGCACGACCTCCACCGTCGCCTCCCGGTTCACTCCCAAAAACGCTGCATCCGGCGCGCCCGGCAACTCATCCACGCTCCGAAAGGCCCCGTCCAGAGTCGGATGCACCCGCCAAACGTCACCCGCGAACCCGATCTTTGCGCACTGCTCCACCACGTTCGCGCACCAGAACCCGCCGCCGATGACAGCGATGGACCGGGGCCGCAGCAACCGGTGAAGCATCACGCCCCCAGCGGGCGCAGCAGATCGCGGCTGATGATGTGGCGCTGGACTTCCGACGTCCCGTCCCAGATCCGCTCCACCCGCGCGTCCCGCCAGAAGCGCTCAATCGGGAAGTCGTCCATCAGCCCCATGCCGCCGAACACCTGCAGCGTCGTATCCGTCACCTGCGCCAGCATCTCGGACGCATACAGCTTCGCGCTCGCAATCTCCCGGTTCGCCGGCAGCCCTTCGTCCAGCCGCCAAGCCGACGCTAGCGTCAGCCAGTCGGCGGCGTCGATCTCGGTGATCATGTCGGCGATCTGGAAACTCACGCCCTGGAACTTCCCGATGGGCTGGCCGAATTGCTCCCGCTCTGCCGCATAGTTCAGCGCATAGTCAAAACACCGCCGCGCCCGCCCCACGCAGAACGCCGCCACCGTGATCCGCGTGGCGTAGAGCCACGTGTTCATCACCTCGAACCCGCCGTCGACCTCGCCCAGAACCTGCGCGTCCGACAACCGACAATCGTCGAACTCCAGAATGCAGTTCTTGTACCCCCGATGCGAAACCGAGGCATACCCGTCCCGCACCTCGAACCCCGGCGTGCCGCGATCCACCAGAAACGTCGTGATCCGCTTCTTCGGCCCTTTGGGCGTCTCGTCAACACCCGTGGCCACGAAAACAATAAAGAAATCAGCGTGATCCGCGCCGGAGATAAAGTGCTTCGACCCGTTCAGCACCCAGCCCCCGCCATCGCGCCGCGCCTGGCACGTCATCCCGCGCACGTCGGATCCCGCGCCCGGTTCCGTCATCGCCAGCGCGTCCATCCGCTCCCCCCGTACGGCGGGCAACAGATACCGCTCCCGCTGCTCCCCCTCGCAGGCCATCAGGATGTTCTGCGGGCGCCCGAAGAAATGCGTCAGTGCCATTGACCCGCGCCCAAGCTCCCGCTCGACCAGTGTAAAATCGACATGGCTTAAACCGGCCCCGCCCACCTCTTCGGGAAAGTTGCAGGCGTAGAACCCCAACTCGACGCACTTCCGCTTGATCTCTTCCCCCAACTCGACCGGGACGACGCCCGTCCGCTCGACCTCCGCCTCGTGGGGATAAATCTCGTTCTCCACAAAGCTACGCACAGTCGAGACGATCATCTCCTGCTCGTCTGACAGCCCAAACTGCATCCCGGTCCTCCCTCGTATCCCCCTCGTCCTACCCGAATTCACCCCGCGCCGTTGGCTAAATCAGACAGATCATGTCGCGAAAACGCGCCCCTGCTTCTTCTGGCGGGGAAATACTCGCCCCGCAGGGTCGCTCTCCACCTCGCGCCGCGGGATAAGGCTGAGACCAAACAAGGACGGACGCCATGAAACTCCTCCAGATGACCGACATCCACCTGTCCGCCCCCGGCACCACCGTCGGAGGGCGCGATCCGAACGCCAACTTCGACCGCGCCCTGTCCCACGCCTTGGAGCATCACCCGGACGCCGATGCCCTTTTCATCACCGGGGACCTGTCCGAACACGGCGACCCCGACGATTACAGCCGCCTGAAGGAGAGGATCAGCGCGCTGCCTCTGCCCGCTCACGTCACTCTAGGCAACCATGACATCAGGGCGAATTTTCTATCCGTATTTCCAGAGCTTGCAGGGAACAGCGGCCTGGTGAATTACACCGTGCCGCTTCCCATCGGCGATGCGATTGTCCTCGACACTCTGGACGATGGTGCCCACGAAGGACGCTTCTCCGAAGCCACTGCCGCCTGGATGGACGCTCAGCTTGCAGCCCTACCAGGGCCGGTGTGGATCTTCCTCCACCACCATCCCGTCGCCATGGGGATCAAGCCGATGGATGACATCATGCTCGTCGACGCCGACCGCTTCGCCGACACCTTGCGCCCGCATCGCGACAAGATCCGCCACATCCTCCACGGCCACTGCCACCTGCCACTGTCCGGATCGCTCCTCGGCATCCCGTTCTCGGCCCCGCGCGGCACCAATCATCAGGGCTGGCCCGCCTTCGGGTCACCGGACTACGCAACGTCCGACCTGCCCGAAAGCTACAGCGTGATCATCGCCACGACCGAGACGACCATGATCCACATGGTCGAATTCGGCTATACCGGCGAAGTCTATTGGGAAAGCGCGTAAGCGCTGGACCCACCCGGGGCCCGGCGACAGCCATTTAAGACCGCAGCGCGTGGCTCCGCGAGTCCGCCTCTTCGGTCGACGCGATATCGCGCGCCGTGACCTCCAGCGATTCGGCGTACAGCTCGAAGTCCAGACGGTTCGGATCCACCTCGATGTCCGACAGCAGGATCGGCTGATCCGCCGGGACATCGCGCACGAGGCGCACGTCTTCGGCCAGGCAAATCGGCAGGCCCTGATGCTTGCCGTCCGGCACGTTCTCGACCAGCCCGTACAGCGCATGCCCGCCGAGCCCGTCCAGCTCCGTCCCCGCCGCCAGCGGCGTCTTGGAATACGCGAACACGTTCGTATGGAACCGGCTGGGGCTTTCCAGCAGGCCCGTCCCATGCAGTGTCGGCTGCACCATCGAGGCCATCGCCTCCACATGGCACAGGTGATACGGGCGATAGAAGACGTAGTACGGCCCCGGCCCCATCTTGTAATAGTCCATCATGAACTGCTGGAACGGCTGTTCGTGATAGCCCACGGCAAAGACCCCGCCCCCGGGCTGCGCGCCCAGGATATAGTCGATCACCGGCCCGCCTTCGCGCAGCTCGTCGAAGTCGAACAGATCAAGCACTTCGTCCACATGCGCCGCCTTCGGGCCGTGCATCCCCGGCACATCCGTGCGCAGACCCAGCGCGTTGGCGATCACCGACATCTCGATGTTCAGCTTCGTGCCGTCGGTGTAGGCGGTGCACATCTTGTAGTCGAGCTTGCGCTTGTCCGCCTCCGGCTTGATGTCGACCGGATTGGCGCGGATGTCGTGGAAGCCCTTGATATTGCCCGCCATCACCAGCTCGAACCCCCACAGTTCGAGGTCCGAGATGACGTTCTTCAGCACGCCGTGCTGGTCGCCGTCACAGCTTGTGCAAATCACACCGGCCTTTCGCGCCCGCTCGGCCAGGGCCGGGCCAAAGGCCTGATCGACCTCGGCATTCATCAGGATCACGTGCTTGCCGGCCTCGATGGCGCGCAGCGAGAACTCGGCGCCCGGGATGATCGCGCTCGACGCCTCGACAAGGGTGTCGGTCGCGTCGGCCCCGGCGACCAGCATGCCGTCCTCACAGATCGGCAGAACACCGGCGGCGGCGGCATCCTCAAGCTCCCCCGCGGTCTCGACGACGCGGTAGGGGATCGCGAATTCCTCGGCACAGGCGATGGCCGCGTCGATGCGGATATCAGCGAGGCCGCTGCACCGGACGCCGGGCGTCATCATGATCTGATAAAGAAGCCCCTTCCCCATCGCGCCCGCGCCGATCAACCCAAAACGAATGGGTGTCGCGCGTTCCGCCAAGGCGCGTCGAACCATTGCTGAATACATCAACCAACTCCTACTACTTCGGCATCAAACGTACCGGCGCAGCGGACCCCCGCCTACAAATAGTTTCAAAGTGCTTGTAACGCGGCCCACCCAGGCTCAGGACGTTTCCTTCCCGCTCACAGACTAGCCGACTTGCTGAAACTGTTTCAAGAGATCAGCGCGAACGATTCTCTTTTGGCCAGTCAGCCCAGCCGCCGAAAGATGGCATGGGCAAGGCGGCGAAGGGGTGGCAGCGCCCGCGCATCGGCCGAGATATCGCCCACCGTAGCCGTCGCCTGCTGCTTAAGGGCTTCCGTGGTCACCCAAGTGGGCCGCATGCCGTGGTTCAGCAGCGTGCTCCGGGCCTGCGCCCACTCTTTTGCCTTTGTTTCAAGGACACTTTGCAGCCTTTCCCGGCCCCGCTGCGCCGTCTCACCATCCCCATTCGCATCGACGAAATGCGCCAGATCGCGCAGCAGGAAGGCCCGCAACGCCAGAAATTTCGCCAAACGGAACTCTTCGACCTGCAAATCGTCATCCGTGGCGGCCCGCGCCTCTTTCCCGAAATTTCCCTTATGCTGACGCCGATCCAACAAAGTCTCGCCAAGATAATAGGCTCCACCCAGCAGCGCGGCGCGGAATGGCAGAACGTTATCGTTCTCCAGCCAGTAGGCGTCTTCGGTCCACGGCAGGAAGCGGTCGAACACTTCGCGGTTGAAGGCGAGCGTCGATCCCGACTGCATCCGCTGCCACCCCTCAGCCAGATCTGCGATGTCCAGATATTGCGAGGGCGTATCGTGCAGAAGCGGCCCGTAATCCTCACCCGCCTCATTGATCAGGCGGGAGTTCGAGGTGATGACCGACGCGCCGGTTTCGTCGAACGCCTCGTTGATCCGCCGGGCCCGATTGGGGTGCGAGATGTCATCGCCATGGAACTGAATGATCCGGTCATGCGTTGCCTCGGCCACGCATTTCGGCAGGTTCCCCGTCCCCAGATTCTCTGCGTTGCGCCAGATCCGAACCCGGTGCGGGCCCGTGTAAGCGTCCACAATCGCCCGGGCGACGTCGAACGTGTTGTCAGGAGAACAGTCGTCCGAGATCAGGATCTCTGCCGAAGGGCAATCCTGCGCCAGCGTCGCCCGCACGGCGTCCCCGATGAACGCAGCCTGATTGTAGATCGGCATGATCAGGGTTGCGGGAAAGTCGGACACGGGCGGTGCGGGCCTTATGATGTGGGGGCGTTGAGGCGGGACGATCCACCTCGCCCCTCGTCTGTCAAGTGGCCGACGGCAGCCGCCACGGAGGGAACCGCCGATCGGGGCCTGCATGATACAGGCACAGGGGGTTTCCGGTCGGGTCCCGAAACCGCGCCTCCCGCCAGCGCCAGGGCTGATCCGTGGGCGGGCTGTCGAAGCGAATGCCCTTTTTGCTAAGCGCCTCGTGGGTGCTGTCCACGTCGTCGACCTCGAAGTACAGCACCGTCTCAGAAGGTTCCGGCGCCTCGGAAACATGCAACGACAGGGTCGACGACCCCGAGGGCATTTCGAACCGGGCATAAGCCTCGTCCGACGAAACGATCAGCCGTAATCCGAGAGACTGGTAAAACGAAACGCCCTCGGCGAAATCCCGCGTGAACAGCATGACCTGATTCAGATCCATTTGAGTCCCCTCTCACCCAGCGTTCCAACAGGCCGATTTCTAGAAGAAATCGTGTCGGAAAGTTCCACTTTCCGGCCCTATCCGACCCTTGCGCCCCCGCGCCAGACCGCGCGGACGACGGGAACGCCGTCCATCATCCGGACCCTGGCGAGATCTCCAAGGCACCCCGCCTTGATCCGCCCCCGATCCGGCAGGTCAGCCGCGTCAGCCGGGTTCGCCGTCACCGTGCAAATCGCCCGGGGAACATCACCCCAGATCCCGGCCAGCCGGAACGCCGCCTGCAGCAGCATCGACGGCACATAGTCCGACGACAGGATGTCCAACAGCCCCCGCGCCGCCAGATCAATTGCCGACACGTTGCCCGAATGTGACCCGCCCCGCATCACATTCGGCGCGCCCATGATGATCCGCATGCCCTGCGCCCGGCAGGCCTCTGCTGCCTCGACCGTGGTTGGAAACTCCGCCAGCCGAATGCCCAGCGCCGCAGACACACCCACCTGCTCTTCCGTCGTGTCGTCATGGCTCGCCAAAGCCGCGCCATACCGCCTTGCCGCCGCGGCTGCGGCCGTGTCGTGAGTGTCGCCAATCTCGGCCCGCTGTGCCAAGCGGCGCTCCACCATCTGCGCGAAGTCCTCTTCCGACGTGCCGTACTTGCCCGAATGATACTCCCACAGCTTGTCGAGATCCCGGAACTGCCGTTGCCCCGGAGTGTGGTCCATCAGGCTCACCAGTCGCACCCGATCCTCTGGCCCGAAGCTGTCCAACTCATCCAGAAGCGTGCCCGAACACACCTCCGCCCGCAAATGCAGCATATGCCGAATGCGCAGCGCACCCTCGTCCCGCATCCGCAGGATGTCCGTCGCCACCTCCCGCGCATAGACGCCATAGGTCGACTTCTCCGAGTTCGTCCCCACCCGCAACGCGTCAAACACCGTCGTGATCCCGCAGGACGCAAGCTCCCCGTCATGCGCGAGGATTGCCAACGGATAGGGCACCTTCACGCTAGGACGCGGCAACATATGCCGCTCCAGATTGTCGGTGTGCAGTTCAACGAGCCCCGGCAGAAGGTAATCCCCGTCGCAATCCAGCGCCCCCGCCGGGACGGCACCGCCCTCCGCCACCTCGACAATCACCCCATCCTCAACCACAACCCCGCCCGTCACCGTCCGATCCGGCAGAACCAACGCCGCGTTGGCCAGATGCACGCGCTCGGGCAAAGGGGACGACGCAAGAGAAACGGTCATGTCAGAGTTCCAACGATACGCGATCTACTACCTGCCCGAGGACAAGGCCCTGGCGAGCTTCGGGGCAGCGTGGCTCGGTTGGGATGTCGCACAAGGCGCGCCCGTGCGCCACATGGATATCGACGGCATCGACCTCGCCACAGTCACCGTCACACCCCGCAAATACGGCTTCCACGGCACCCTCAAAGCGCCGTTCCGACTGGCCCCCGGGCAAACCCCGGAGGACCTCGCCACTGCCTGCGCAACCCTCGCGGCATCGCACCCGCCCGTGACCATCGCGGGTCTTCAGATCGCCCCCCTCGGCGACTTCCTCGCCCTGATCCCAACGGACGACTCACCCGACCTCGCCACCCTGGCCGCCCGCTGCGTCACCGACCTCGACCGTTTCCGTGCCCCGCTCACCGACGCCGACCTCGCCCGCCGCCGAACATCGCCGCTTACGCCTCGACAGGACGACAACCTCGTCCGCTGGGGTTACCCTTACATCTTCGACGACTTCCGATTCCACCTCACCCTTTCCAGCCGCCTGACCCCAGACACGCTTCAAGCCGTCCAAGCCTCCGCAAAGACCCACCTGTCCTCCCTGCCAACACCGTTCACCCTCCGCTCAATCTCCCTCGTCGTAGAACGCGCAGACGGATCCTTCCGGGCCCTCAACCGCTACCCTCTAACCGGGTAAAGACCACCGACTGCCTCGATTGATTGCACCGTCGCGTGGGGGCGCTGCCCCCTACACCCCCCGGGATATTTATGAAAAAGAAGAAGGGGCTGGACGGGCCCTGGCCTCCATCTTGGGCGAAATACTCTCGGGGGAGTTTGAGGGGGCAGACAGCCCCCTCATTAATCGAACAAAAGGCGCGCGCCGCAGGCGCTCATTCGGGTTACGGTCCACAAGCGACGCGACGGGACGCCAGCGTGTCGCGTTGAGGCGACCCTTTTCTTCTGCAAACGCTAGGTACCGGCGGACGGAGCGCCCACAACCGGGTGAGGGAGGGACTATGGAGCAGCACTTTGAGGCCTTGGGCCAGACCGTCGCAAACCACGTCGCGCTAAGCCCGATCTCGTTTCTCGACCGCGCCGAAGCGCTCTTTCGCCCCCGAGAAGCCGTCATCTACGGCGACATCCGCCGCACATGGTCCGAGACAGCCTCCCGCATCCGCGCGGTCGCCTCCGGCCTGCAACGGCTCGGCATCGGCAAAGGCGCGACTGTGTCAGTCCTCGCGCCGAACATCCCAGAGCTCTTCGAGCTACACTTCGCCGTGCCCCTTTCCGGCGCCGTCCTTAACGTTATCAACTTCCGCCTCGAAGCGGCGACGATTGCCTACATCCTCGACCACGCCGACGCACAGGTGGTCATCGTGGACAGCGCCTTCGGCCCGCTCCTGCAGGAGGCCTTCGCCCTCATGGGCCGCGAAATCCCGATCATCCCGATCATCCCGATCAACGACCCTGCCGCAGATGGACCGCCCCTGAAAGACACCGACTACGAGACACTCGCCACCGGAAAGGCCGATCCCCCGACGTCACTCACCGACGAGTGGCAGGCCATCACGCTCAACTACACGTCCGGCACATCCGGCAAACCCAAGGGTGTCGTCTATCACCACCGAGGCGCCTACCTCATGGCCCTCGGAACCGTGGCCGCATGGCAGATGCCGCACCACCTGACCTACCTCTCCGTCGTGCCGATGTTCCATTGCAACGGCTGGGGCCACCCGTGGGTCATGGCCCTGCTCGGCGGCACCATGGTGTTCACCCGCATGCCGGTGCCCGAGCTTATCCTCGACGCCATCCGCGACCATGGCGTGACCCATTTCGGCGCCGCCCCGATCATCCTGCAAATGCTGGCCGACGCGGGCGATGCCGCGCGCCCCTTCGATCCGCCCGTTCAGGTCATGACCGCAGGGGCCCCCCCGCCCCCCGCCGTCCTTCAGCGCGCGCAGGCGCTTGGAATGAACGTCATGCAGGTCTACGGGCTGACCGAAACCTACGGCCACATCACGCAATGCCTGTGGCAGGACGATTGGGCCGCCCTTCCCCCGGACGAGCAGGCCACACGGCAGGCCCAACAGGGCATCGCCTTCCCGATGGTCGACGCCGTCGCCGTGCTCGAAGACGGCGCCCCCGTCCCGCAAGACGGCGCGACGCAGGGCGAAATCGCCATCCGGGGGAACACGGTGATGAAGGGCTACTACAAAGACACCGCCGCCACCGAGGCCGCGTTCAAGGACGGCTGGTTCTGGTCCGGCGACGCCGCCGTCGTCCACCCCGACGGCTATATCCAGATCACCGACCGCCTGAAGGACGTGATCATCTCGGGCGGTGAAAACATCTCGTCGGTTGAGGTTGAGGCCGTCCTCTACGGCCACCCCGCCGTGCAGGCCGCCGCCGTCGTGGCCAAGTCGGATGAGAAATGGGGCGAGGTCCCTTGCGCCTTCGTGGAACTCCGCGAAGGGGCCGCAGCAGAACCCGAGGACATCATCGGTTTCTGTCGCGAACGGTTGGCCGGGTTCAAAGCCCCCAAGGCCGTGGTGTTTGGAGAGCTGCCGAAAACGGCAACAGGGAAAATTCAAAAGTTCCTTCTGCGGGAACGAGCTAATAGCGGAGACGACTGATGGCGGAGATTGCAGTTTCCCGGCGCGTGCGCCGGACGCCGTTTTCGGCGGGAGTAGAGGCAGCCGGGGTATCGGCCTACAGCGTGTATAACCGCATGCTGCTGCCTGCTGCATTCGCCGGGCTGGAGGCGGACTATCACCACCTCAAGGCCGCCGTGCAGGTCTGGGACGTCTCGGTCGAGCGCCAGGTCGAGGTCACCGGCCCCGACGCGGACCGCGTCATGCAAATGCTCACGCCCCGCGATCTGACCCGCATCGCCGAGGATCAGTGCGCCTACATCCCCGTCGTCGATTGCTATGGCGGGATGCTGAATGATCCGGTCGCCCTGAAGGTGGGCGAGGATCGCTGGTGGATCTCGATCGCCGACAGCGATCTTCTGTTCTGGGTCAAGGGCATCGCGACGGGCATGAACCTTGAGGTACGCGTGCGCGAGCCCGACGTCTCGCCGCTCGCCGTGCAGGGACCCCTCGCGGAAGAGCTGATGATGCGCGTCTTTGGCAGCAGCGTTCAGGACATCCGCTTCTTCCGCTACAAACGGCTGGCGTTCAACGGGCGCAATCTGGTTGTGGCGCGGTCGGGGTATTCCAAGCAGGGCGGGTTCGAGATCTATGTCGAGGGTGGCGACATCGGCATGCCCCTGTGGCAGGCGCTGTTCGAGGCCGGGCACAATCTGGACGTGCAGGCCGGATGCCCAAATCTGATTGAACGGATCGAGGGCGGCCTGCTGAGCTATGGCAATGACATGACCATCGAGAATACGCCATTTGAGTGCGGCCTGGGCCGGTACTGCCACCTCGACGCCGGTCATGATTTTGTCGGGCGTGCCGCACTCGAAGAGGTCGCGGCCACAGGGCCAGATCAACTGATCCGCCCGATCTCGATCCTCGGCGATCGCCTGCCCTCTCCGGTGGAAATCTGGCCTCTGACGCAAGATGGCCAGCCGGTCGGTCAGGTCACGTCGGCGGCGTGGTCGCCGGACTTCAATGTGAATGTCTCGATTGGTATGGTCGAAGCGGCCTTCTGGGCGCCGGGGACCGAGCTTGAGGTGCATACCGCCCACGGGCCATTCCAGGCGCGCGTTGAAGCAGAATTCTGGGGGTAAGCTGGTGTCGTTTGATCTGGATTTTGCAACACTGCCGTCCCTTCTCGTGGACGCGCGCGACAATGGGGTGTGGCTGGTTAAGCTGAACCGCCCCTCCAAGCGCAACGCGCTCGACGCGGACACCATCGAGCAACTGGTGGAACTGTTCTCTAAAGCCCCCCGCTCGGGCGCCAAGGCCATCGTGCTGGCGGCGGAGGGCGACCATTTCTGTGCCGGTCTCGACCTTGTCGAGCATCACAAGGCCGACCGCACGGCGGCGGAGTTCATGCATGTCTGCCTCCGCTGGCACGAGGCGTTCAACAAGATGGAATACGGCGGCGTCCCCGTAATCGCGGCGCTTCACGGCGCGGTCGTCGGTGGCGGGCTGGAACTCGCCAGCGCCGCCCACATCCGCGTCGCAGACCAGACGACCTACTTCGCGCTGCCCGAAGGCCAGCGCGGCCTCTTCACCGGCGGTGGTGCCACGATCCGTGTGGCGGACCTCGTCGGCAAGGCTCGGATGATCGACATGATGCTGACGGGCCGCGTCTATAAGGGGCAAGAGGCCTACGACATCGGGCTGGCGCAATACCTGGTCGAAGGCTCGTCCCTCGACAAAGCCCTCGAATTGGCCGAACGGGCGGCCGCGAACCTGCCGCTCACGAACTTCGCCATCTGCTCGGCTATCAGCCACATGCAAAACATGTCCGCCCTCGACGCGGCCTACGCCGAAGCAGTGGTGGCGGGCGTCGTGAACACCCAGGAACCCGCCCGCGAGCGCCTGGAAGCCTTCGCCAACAAGACTGCTGCCCGGGTTCGCCCCGACTGAGGTTTTGCGCCGCCTTTCAGGCGTCGCCCAACTGGGGGGCTAGCCCCCCAGACCCCCCAGAGTATTTCTCCCAAGATGAAGGCACGGGACCTTCAAGGCGCCAACACAACCACGCGAGCGGGACAGCCCTCATCTCAGCGGCGCCAATCAATTTGGTAGTTCAGTGCGATGCTTTCGCAGCGGTCAGGCAGAGTTGCTTCAAAGTCGCCAGTTGCTGCAAAAGATGATTGCGGTCCTTCGCGTAAGCCTTGGCGGCGCGCGCGGATCGCTGGATGAAATCTGCCAAGTCTTTCGGAGACGTTCCGCTAACACACAACTCGGTCTCAAATGGCATCAGCACGCCTTTGATGATCGCCTGATACAGTTGAGCAGCCTTCTCCAACTCTTCTCTTGATCCTTCTTCGAATTCGTCTTCGATCTCCTGTCCGTTTGGCGTCGCTCGTACGAGATCGAAACTCGCAATCGTCATCTCTCTGAAGATTACGTCCAGTTGCTGCTCCAACCCTTTGGCGTCTGCCAAGGCAGCCTCCATCCGCGAAGCAACGGCCTCCGTGTAAAGGCGAAGATGCGTGCGCAAGACGTCGTCTTTGCTACGGAAAGACTTGTAAAGCGTTTGACGGGAGATTCCCGCCTCTCTGGCGATGTCGGCCATGCTGGTGCGCGTGACACCAAAGCGCGTGAAAGCGCGCAGCGCCGCCTCCAAGATGTTTTCCTCTCGGTTTGTCATGAATGACATATTGACAAATATAGACAACCTGTCAATGTTGACAGGTATACAGAATCTGTCACTCAGACACGCGCCCCTGTAAAGAAACATAAGGACCAAGACATGCTCTACGGAATGCTTGCAGACTTGGCGACGAAGACCCGCGCACCGCTCTTTGATAGTCCTGCAAACTGGGATCTTTCTTTTGAGAATGTAGAGTTCGAGACCTCGGATGGCGTGATGCTGCGAGGGTGGTTGGTCAACCCGGGTAAGGACAAGGTAATCATCCAAAACCACTTCGGTTTGATGTGTTCTCACGCGGGTTACACCAATGAAGGCAAGCCGCGTATGTTGCAGGGATGGCCAACGGATGTCCCGTTCCTGCGGCATATCCAGAGGTTTGCGCAGGACGGCTACACAGTGCTGGCCTATGATCTGCGCAACCACGGTGCCAGCGACGCAGGCCCGTCTCCCTATGCCTGGGACGGTCAGGCCGAATATCAAGACGTACTTGCGGCGGTTGGTTTCATCACGTCCCATCCGGACTACAAGGACGCGCCAATCGGTATGCTCAACTTCTGCATGTCCTCAAGCGCTGCGACGTTGGCCCATGGTGTTGAAGGCGGTCTGGAAACAGTTGCGAACATCAAGGCGCATGTCGTCCTGCAACCGCTCTACAGCGGCGCCTGGTTCCGGCAGATGCGTATCCCTGGCTTTATGATCCGTGGCGCTATTCGAAAGAGCCTTGGGCGCGGCGGGCCAGACTTTGACAAGTCGCCGCTCGACCAAGTGAGGCTGTTCAACAAGCCCACGATGGTCATTCAGAACAAGAACGATCCCATGGCCGACATGGAATACGTGCAGGCCTACTTCGATGCCTTGAGCGTCGAAAAGGAGATGGTCTGGACGGATGTCGGGAAGAGCCGTGTTGCCGGATATGCCGACCTCGGCGAGCACCCTGAAAAGGCCTTAGAGTGGTTCAACCGATTTGTGCCAGATAGCGAGATTGCGCGTCCCGCAATGACAAGCTCCTAAGGTCAGTTTGAGCAGGCTGTAGCGCAGGATTTGGCCCCCGATCCGCAACTCCGCGAGCGGCGCCTAAAGCCCACCTTCCTGCTTCAGAAAATCCACGATCGCGGCAACCCCTTCGCCCGACCGCAGCGCCGCCATGACCACCGGTCGCGGCCCTCGGGCCGCCTTCGCGTCCGCCTCCAACTGCGCGCGGTCCACGCCCACATGCGGCGCCAGATCGACCTTGTTCACCACCAACAGGTCCGACCGCGCCAGCCCCGGCCCCTTCTTCCGCGGGATGTCCTGCCCCGCCGCCGTGTCGATCACGTAGATCGTCAGATCCGCCAACTCCGGCGAGAACGTCGCCGCAAGATTATCGCCCCCCGACTCGATGAAGATCACATCCAGATCCGGCAGCGCAGCCCGGAACTCCGCCACCGCCGCGAGGTTGATCGACGCGTCCTCCCGGATCGCCGTATGCGGGCAGCCGCCCGTCTCGACCCCCTTGATCCGCTCGCCGGGAAGGATCTGCGCGCGCAGCAGGAACTCCGCGTCCTCCTGCGTGTAGATGTCGTTCGTAATAACGGCGACCGAGTAATCCCCAGCCATAGCCTTGCACAACTCCGCCGTCAGAGTCGTCTTCCCTGCACCCACCGGGCCGCCGATGCCAACGCGCAAGGGGCCGTTCATGTCCGGAAGATCCTCACATCCATCTCCTCATGCGCCATCGCCGCCAGATCAGCCGCCGGAACCGCGCTCGTCACCTGATCCAAGCTCAGCCCGCACGCCTCCCGCGCCACTTCAAGGATCACCGGCCTCAGCCGCGTCAGCACCCGCTGCCCCTCCGTCTGCCCCAACGGCATGAACCGCACCGCGACCGACACCAGGTTCCCCGCAAACGCCTGCAGATACAGCGCCGCCACATCCTCCACCGCGCACCCAAGGCCCCGGGCCGCACGCCCAACCGCAACCGGCAAAGCGACCGCCACATCGTCGCGGCCCTCAACAGCATTCACCGTCTCCGTAAACGCCGCGCCCTGCTGCGACGTCTCCTCCCACCGCTCCCGACTGGCCGCGAGCGCCCTCGCCGTCAAACCCAACGCTCCGTGATCCGCTCCCTCCGCCATCGCCTGCACCAAAAGCACCGCATCAACCCGGCCCGAGCCCTGCGAGATCACCTCCCCGAGCCACTCCTTCAACGCGCCAGCATCCGAGACCTGCCCTCCGGCAATCGCGGCCTCCAGCCCATGCGAATACGCGTACCCGCTGATCGGAAACGCGGGCGACAACCACTGCGTCAGCGTCAGCAGTCCATCCCTAGTCATGGGAATGCGAATGCTCGTGCCCGAACGTCCGCCCATGGCCATAGGCGCCACCCTCCGGGACAAACGGCCCCGTGGCCTCCGTCACCTCAGCCCCCAACCGCTCCAACATCGCCCGCAGCACGTAATCCTCCCGGATCACCAGCCGATCCGCCTCAATCCGGCAGGGCGTGTGGCGGTTCCCGATGTGCCAGGCGAGCCGTGCGAGATCGCCCCGCACCTCCAGCAGCGCCTCGTCCGCCGCCGCCACGGCCACCCGCCGCCCGTCCTCCAGCACAAGGCACTGACCATCCTCAATCGACACCACCTCGGGCAAATCGACAAGAAACGCCACACCGCCCGCCGACTCCAACCGCCGCCGCCGGATCAGCCGCCCCTCATAGTCCAGCGCCACGTGATCGTCCGCAGTGCCATCTGCCACCGACGTGGCGCGCGGTAGGGTCATTTCGGGCCTCTTCCTTGCCGGATGGAACTGTGGCGCGCCACGCGGGGCGGTTCAAGACCGCCGCGCCCCGCGCAGGATAAAGCGGTAACCCAGAATAACGAAATAGCTCAGGATCGCGCCGCCGACGCCAAAAATCATGCGCCGATAATCCGCCTCTGCGCCGGGAAACGCACTCTCCGGCTGGGTCGCCAGCGCGAACAGCACGACTAGGAACACCGCGCAAGCCACAGCATTCTCGAACAGCGATGGAAAGCGGCGAAACCGCAGGGCCCTCAGGCCAAGCGGCCCAATCATCGCCAGCACCAGGATCAGCGTCGTATCACCAGACAATCCGCCCGGTCGCACAATCAGAAGCGCCACGCACTCAACAATCGCAAGCCCCGCCAACGCGATAAAGGCAAGCGACACGGCAATGCCCGCGGCACGGTCCGACAGTCGGGCGGCGCGGGGCACGGCTTAGGATTGGCAGCGGTAGCCGCGCGCGCGGACGAACAGATCATTGCTCCCCGGCCCGCCGGACTCGAACACGGCGGTGTCGCCGCCCGCATCCCGCACGTTCTGAAGGGTGGTGTTCCGGGCGATCTCCAGCGACCGTTCGCGGATTGCGCCGCCCGTGACCCCGGTCGTCGTCGTAAACACCGAAAGCGGTGTGCAGCCGAAAACCTGATCGGGCGCGACCACGAGCACGCCGGATTGATCCACCAGAGGCGTCGTTGGCTGACAGGCCATCAGACCGAACGACACCACCAAAACCAGTCGTTTCTGCAAAGGGAGCCCCACCTTTGATTGTTCACCAACCAAGAGTGCGGGATATTCACGCGGCGGGCAACCCGAGCCGCGTCAGCGACGGCCGAGAGCCGCCACAGCCTGTTGCCGCAACGTCTCGCGCGTCAGTCCGCGGGCGGCAAGCTCTGCATCCGACATCGAGAACAACTGCGCCATCGTCTGCGCCTGCTCCAGATCAGCGAGCATCCGTTTGAATGGGGAGAATAAGGGCATCGGAAGCCTCCATCTTTGAGATGTCCTTTATGTATACCTTTGCATACCAAGGGAGAACCACCATCTCTGCATGCCCCCGTTGCACGAGCCGCATGGCACTCAGGCTTTCAGAACCATCCGCATCAACGGGCGGTTGGCCTTGCGACGCGCCACCTCCTCGAAGCCGGCTCGGACGAAAATCGCAGCCGGGCCGTGGAACAACGAGCCAGCCGACGCCTTGGGCTTCGCCTCCACCGGGCACGCGTCCAGCAGCCTCGCCCCGCCGCGGCGCGCATATGAAACCGACGCCTCCAGCAAGGCGCTCGCATAGCCTTTCCGTCGATGCCCAACCCGGATCACGAAGCATGACACACCCCAAACCGCGGGATCGTCGGCCTCTTCTCGTGTAAGCGGGGCCGTCAACCGCCGCGCCGCGCTCCACTCTGGCACGTCGGATCGGGGCCCCACCTGAACCCAGCCGACAGGGACCCCGTTGTCATAGCCCAGAAGCCCCGGCGGCGGGCCCGCATCTACCCTCGCCTGAAAGCGAGCCTTCACATCCGAGCCGAGGGTGGCCCCAAGCCCCTGTCGCGGCACCCGCCACCACATGCACCAGCACTTGCCGCAGGCGCCCTTGCCGTCGCCACCGCCGAACACGTCCACGAGGCCGTCCCACCGATCCGGAGTCAAAGGATACGCTGCAAAACTCACCGGGCCCTGGCCTTTATCTTGGCAGAAATACTCCGGGGGGCTCCGAAGGAGCGGGGGCAGCGCCCCCTCCCCCCTCAGAACATGAAGTACCGCTGCGCCATCGGCAGAGCCTCTGCCGGTTCGCAGGTCAAAAGCTCCCCGTTCGCCCGAACCTCATAGGTCTCCGGATCCACTTCCACCTCAGGCGTCGCATCGTTCAGCACCATCGCTGACTTCCCGATCCCCCGCGTGTTCTTCACCGCGACCACGTCCTTGGCGAGCCCCAGCGCGTCCCGCACCCCAAGCCCGGCCTCCGACACAAACGTCACTGCCGACCGCTCCACCGACCGGCCATAAGCCCCGAACATAGGTCGCGTATACACGGGCTGCGGCGTCGGGATCGACGCATTCGGATCGCCCATCTGCGCACAGGCAATCGTCCCACCGATCAGCACCATCTCGGGCTTCACCCCAAAGAACGCCGGGTTCCACAAGCACAAGTCAGCCCGCTTCCCCTCCTCGATCGACCCGATCTCAGCCGACAGCCCATGCGCGATCGCCGGGTTGATCGTGTACTTCGCCACATAGCGCCGGACCCGCAGATTGTCGTTCTCCCCGGTCTCATCCGACAACCGCCCGCGTTGCTTCTTCATCTTGTCGGCGGTCTGCCACGTGCGAATGATCACCTCCCCCACACGCCCCATCGCCTGACTGTCCGACGCGATGATCGAGAATGCGCCCATGTCGTGCAGGATATCCTCCGCCGCGATGGTCTCTTTCCGGATCCGGCTTTCGGCAAACGCCACGTCTTCCGGGATAGCCTTGTCGAGGTGGTGACACACCATGAGCATGTCCAGATGCTCCTCCAGCGTGTTCACCGTGTAGGGCCGCGTCGGGTTGGTGGACGACGGCAGCACATGCTCCAACCCGCACACCTTGATGATATCCGGCGCATGGCCGCCCCCTGCGCCCTCGGTGTGGAACGCATGGATCGTCCGCCCCTTCATCGCGGCGATGGTGTTCTCCACGAACCCACTCTCGTTCAGCGTATCCGTATGGATCATCACCTGAATATCCATGTCGTCGGCCACGCCCAGGCAGCAGTCGATGGCGCCCGGTGTCGTCCCCCAATCCTCATGCAGCTTCAGCGCACAGGCTCCCGCCTCGATCTGTTCGACGAGCGCCTCCGGCTGGGACGCATTTCCCTTCCCCGCAAAGGCCAGGTTCATCGGAAACGCATCCGCCGCCTGCAACATCCGCCCGATATGCCAGGGCCCGGG
>JBCCXY010000079.1:0-18778 GCA_039190895.1 Pseudomonadota bacterium
CCCGCCAGTTTCCGGACCTTTTGCCCGTCCTTCCGCCTAAGCCGTGACGGCTTTCAGGCAGGCGAGCATCGACTGGATCTTGTCGGTGCGATGGACGTCGACATGGGTCACCAGCCAACTGTCGATGCGCCATTCCGGCTGCGGCGGAAGGACGGGCAAAAGGTCCGGAAACTGGCGGGCATAGCCGAAGGGCATAAAGCCGATCCCTTCGCCGTTGAAGATCGCCGTCTCGATCACCTTGGTGTTTGCCGATTTCAGCACCACTTGCTCGGGCGAGAGGGCCTGCGCCAGCCAGGCCTCAATCGGCGCGCGGCTG
This sequence comes from Pseudomonadota bacterium, assembly GCA_039190895.1. Lineage (GTDB taxonomy): Bacteria > Pseudomonadota > Alphaproteobacteria > Rhodobacterales > Rhodobacteraceae > Ovoidimarina. The sequence goes on from JBCCXY010000079.1 coordinate 317, forward strand.
CCGCCGACGGGGTTGCCGACGAAAAGGTGGCCGCTCAGGTCCTCGAACTCGGGCTGTCCGTGGCGATTGATGTAGGTTTCGTGGGCGTAGAGCGTGAATTCCAGCGCGCAGAAATGCTGCACGACGTAATCGCCTTGGCTGGGCTTTGGACCGACGCGCAGGGCGATGTGGGCCTCGGCCTTCTCTAACCGGGCGAGGTCGGCGCCGGTGTTGACGCTGACCCGCGTGCGCGGGTGGCGGCGGCGAAATTCGAGGATCGCTGGCAGGATCAGGTCGGTCAGCGGGGGGAGTGTGGTGACAACGATCTCTCCCCCAAGCTCCGCGTTCTGCACACGGACGCGGCCCGCGAAATCGTCGAGCATATCGTGCGCGCGGGCGGCGACGGACAGGAACTCTTTCCCCGTATCGGTAAGCTGATAGCCGCGCCGGTGCCGCAGGAAAAGCTTCGCGCCAAGGCCCGCCTCAAGCGTGTCGATGTGGCGGTTGATCGTCGCCCGGTGCACGCCCAACGCCTGCGCCGCCTTGGTGACGGTGCCCGATTGGGCCACGCGGAGCGCCGTGTAAATCTCGGTCCAATGATCCATGTCGCCTCTCTGATGTCGCAGATATGCGTGTGTAGGGGCAATGGAAGGGTCGTTATGTCGTATGCGTGCGCATTTCGTGCGCGCGTGGGGGCGTTGAGGCGATGGTTTCGGCTGCCTAGGTCTCGTCCGAATTGAACAGGACAGGTCAGATGAAAACCCTTGCTTTTGCCGCGTCGAACCACAGCCAATCGATCAACCGCGCCTTGGTCGGCTATGCCGCAGACCGGTTGCGGGCCCTGCATGACGGGGCGGATGTCGAGTTCGTCGACATCAACGACTATGAGATGCCGATTTACTCGCTGGATCGCGAGCGGGCCGGGGGCATTCCTCCGCTCGCGCAGGAGTTCTTTGGCAAGATCGGAGCGGCTGACGCGGTGCTGGTCTCGTTCGCGGAGTACAACGGCTATGTCACTGCGGCGTGGAAAAACATCTATGACTGGATGAGCCGGATCGACGCGAAGGTCTGGCAGGACAAGCCTGTGGTGGCTCTTGCCGCGACACCCGGTCCGCGCGCGGGGGCGAATGTGCTGCAAACGCAAGAATTCACGGCGCCGTTCTTTGGGATGGATCTGAAGGGCCAGCATGGCGTCGGCGGATGGGCGGAGGCGTGGGACGGCGCGGCGCTGACCCGCAGTGAGGATATTGCGGCTGTGGATGCCGCGTTGGTGGCGCTGGTCGAGGGCTTCCGCGATGGCTGACGCGGGGCGCGCCCGTGACATCGACGATGCGGCGTTTGGGGTGATCTACGGCACGATTACCGTGATGGGGGTTCTGGCGGCGACGGATTCGGCGCAGTTCGATCCACTGACCACGGGGCTTACCTTGTTCGTGACGGTGCTAGCGGTGGCGTTGGCCAAGACTTACGCCGATCTTGCATCAAAGGCGCTTTCGTCGGGAGAGCACCATTCGGCCCGATCGATCGGGGCCGCGTGGCGGCACAGCCGCACGACACTGATTGCTGCCAACGGCCCGACGCTGGCGATGCTGGTCGGGGCGGCGGGTGCGTACGCTCCCGCTGTCGCGATGGGTTTGGCGCAGGCGTGTGCGATGGCGCTGTTGCTCTTCTACGGCTGGCGGATCGGCTGGCGCATTTCCGAACGCGTGCTGCCCTCGGCAATCAGCGCGTTGGCGATGGGGGCCGGGGGCCTGGCGCTGACTGCGCTGAAGCATGCCGTCCATTGACGAAGACGCCTTGACAGTACCGGCTCCTTCCATGCGGTAGTGGCGTCACGATGCTGGATGCAGACACACAGAAATTTCCAAAGCTCAACCGGGCGTATGGGACGACGTTTCGGCCCGGCCGGCTGACGCTTGGGCTCGTCGTTCCGATTGAGGCGCATGGACATTCTCCGGTGCCGACACTGGAGCGGCACGTGGAGCGGGCGCAGCTTGCCGATGCGCTTGGCTTTGCCACGCTTTGGCTGCGAGATGTGCCGTTCAACGTGCCGTCGTTTGGCGATGCGGGGCAGACGTTCGATCCGTTTGTGTATCTGGGCGTCCTGTCCGGCGCGACGCGGGACATCGCGCTTGGGGTGGCGTCCATCATCCTGCCGCTGCGTCATCCGGCGCATGTGGCCAAGGCGGCGGCGTCGGCGGATGTGCTGTCGGGCGGGCGGCTCCTTCTGGGCGTGGCATCGGGGGATCGGCCCGAGGAATACCCGTCCATGAACATGGACTTCCCCACGCGCGGCGAAAGGTTTCGGGACAGCGTCGCCTACATCCGGGCAATGGCCGAGGCGTACCCGCAGGCCACCACGGCACACGGGACCCTGAGTGGCGGCGCGGACATGCTGCCCAAGCCGACCGGGGGGCGGCTGCCCCTGCTGATCACCGGCGGGGCACAGCAGGATCCGGACTGGATCGCGCAACATGGCGATGGGTGGATGACCTACCCGCGGGATGCGGCCTCGCAAGGGCGTGTGGTGGCCGACTACCGGCGTCGGATTGCCGAGGCGGGCGGGGCGGACAAGCCGGTGATGCAGTCGCTTTACGTGGACGTGCAGCCTGATCCGGATTCGGCCCCGCGCCCGATCCATCTGGGCTTCGCCTCGGGCACGAACTTCCTGCGCACGTATCTGAACGAGATCCGGGAGCTTGGGATCAACCACGTCGCCTTGAACCTGCGCTTCAACGGCGCGGATGTTGAGGACACCTTGAAACGTCTGGCAGACGATCTGCTGCCTGAGTTCAGCCTGTGAAGGACGCAGCACGATGACAAAGACCATTCTCATCACCGGCGCCACGGACGGAATCGGCTTGTTGACCGCCCAGAAGCTGGCCAGCGAAGGTCACCGCGTTCTGTTGCATGGTCGCAGCGAGACAAAGCTCGCAGCCGCAGCGGCGGAGGTGGGCGGCGCGCCCGAGACGTATCGCGCCGATCTGAGCGTCATGGCGGATGTCGAGGCGATGGCGGAGGCCGTTCTGTCAAAACACGACCGGTTGGACGTGCTGATCAACAACGCGGGCATCCTGAAGACGCCCAACACGCGGACCGAGGCGGGGCGGGATATCCGTTTTGATGTCAACACGATAGCACCCTACATCCTGGCCCGACGGCTGTTGCCGATCATCCCTGCGGACGGGCGCGTCGTGAACCTGTCTTCAGCAGCCCAGGCCCCGGTGGAGGTTGAGGCGATGACGGCCTACCGGCCAATGGGGGATATGGAGGCCTATGCGCAAAGCAAGCTGGCGATCACCCTCTGGTCCGCCGAGATGGCCAAGGCGCATCCCGAAGGGCCGGTGGTGGTTGCCGTCAATCCCGGGTCGCTGCTTGCGTCGAAGATGGTGAAAGAGGGGTTTGGCGTTGCGGGCAACGACCTCAACATCGGGGCGGATATCCTGGTGCGCGCGGCGCTGAGCGAAGAGTTTGCGGACAAGTCGGGCGCGTATTTCGACAATGACAGAGGGCGGTTTGCGCCCCCTCATGAGGCGGCGTCGGACCCGGCTCAGATCAGGGCGGTGATGCAGGCTTTGGCCGACATCGTGGGGTAGGGTCAGGCGACGTCTAATCGGGCGAGGCCTGCGTCATCCGTTTTAAAGTGCGCCGCTTCGTCTCGAAGGGCCTGTGCTTCGGACTTGAGGGTAACGCTGGTGGCCAGCGTCTCTTCAAGGCTGGCGGCGGATTTCTGGCTTGATTGCTCCAGCCGTTCGATAGCGACGTTGATGCCCGAAATCGTTTCGGCCTGCTTCTGCGACCCGCCCGCAATCTCATCCACCGATTCCGCAACGGTCTGGATCGACGTCAGCGTGGACATGATCGCGTCGCCCGCTTCGCTGACCCGCGACGTCCCCAACGCAACCTTCTGCCCGGTGTCCGAGATCAACGCGTTGATTTCATTGGCTGCTTCGGTCGAGCGTGTCGCCAGCGCCCGCACTTCGGTCGCGACGACCGAGAAGCCCCGTCCGCTTTCCCCCGCGCGCGCCGCCTCGACCCCGGCGTTGAGGGCCAGCAGGTTCGTCTGGAACGAGATATCCTCAATCATGTTCACGATGCCCGAAATCCGCTTCGAGGCCTCTTCAATCTCTTTCATCGTCTCGGCGGCGCCGACGACCGTGTTCTTGCTTGTTTCCGCCTGTCGCGAGGCTTCCGCCATCTTCTGCCGGGCGCCAGAGGCCAGGTTGGCCGACGACTTGGCGACCTGATCGAGATTGGCGACATCTGCGCGGGTGTTGGCGATATCGCTTGCATTGTCTTCGCCGAGGCGGGCGAGCCGTTCCGCCGCGGACGCAATTTCGGACGACGACTGGTTCACGCGGCCGGAGCTTTCGCGGATGTTTTCGATCAGACCGGCAAGGTTGACGACGGCAGCATTGAAGTTGGTGCGCAACTCTTCAAAGCCCTCGGGGAATTCGACGTCGATCTGCGCGGTCACGTCACCTGCCGACAGCCGGTCAAGCGCGCTGGCGAGGCCGTCCACGACAAGGTCCATCTCGGCGGCGCGGGCGTCGCGTTCGGCCTGAATGGCCCGCTCACGCTCGCGCTTTTCTTCCTCGATTCTCGCCTCTCTTTCGCGTTCCGCAGCCTCCGCTTTTTCCTTGCGAACTCGCTCTTCCTCGGCGAGGCGCTGCTGTTTGGCCTGCTCACGGGCTTCGCGTTCGCGGGCCTCTTGCAGGTCGCGCTGCTCTTGCTCCGCGGCGCGCTTTTGCTCGGCGAGGGCCTGTTGCTGGCGCTGCCTTTCTTCTTCCATTTCGGCCTCGGCGCGCTCTTTCTCTTTTTCTTCCATCCGCTGGCGCTCAATCATCCCATCGCGGAACACGGCGAGGGCGTTCGCCATCATGCCGATTTCCCCACCGGTGCGGTCGAAGCCGTTCACAGGGGCGAGGTCGCCCTTGGCGAGGCGTTGCGTCACGGATGTGATGCGTGAGAGCGGGCGCAGGATAATGAGCCATGAGATGCCCAGAAGGACGACGAACACGGCGATGGCGACGAGGCCGGTAGCCTGAATGTCGAAGGACGCTTCCTTTGCCTCTTCCAGCACCGCGTTGCCGGTTAGGAAAACCTTGTCTACGGCGTTGCCGCCTTCGGCCTGCGCGCGGGTCGAGATTTCGTTCAGCACCTCGGTTGCCGTCTTGGACGCCTCGGCCCGCCGCGCATTCGCTTCAAGCGCCTGGGTCTTGAGCGGCAACAAGCCGGTCTCGGGGTCGGAGAACCCCACGATTTCGTCCAGAAGAGTCTTGAGGTCGCTATCGACAACGCCCTCGTTCAATGTATCGATCTGGCCCGCCAATTCCGCCACTCGCGTCTCCAGCCCAACCACTGCGTTCACATCCGAAAGCGAGGTGGCCGATAGCATCACGAACGTCAGGGTCTGGACCGAGCGTTCGATCATTCCAGCCGCGAGGAACTGTTCGATGTTGGTCTCAATCAGGCCCTGAACGGCCTCCCGGTTGGTCGCCCCGGCCTCGTCGGCCATTATGATCAGCTCAAACGTCAGGTCATCGATTAGGGTACTGGTCGCCGCATCCCCGGCTTGCCGCAATTCGAAGAACGTCTGGCGGAGTCCGCTTTCCTTCCGAAAATCCTGTGCAACGAAGGTGTTGAGCTCTTCCGACAGTTCTTGCAACGGCGAAAGCACCTCGCCTGAGGTCCCGCTGTCTGCAAGCGTTTCGACAAGCGATCCAAGACGGTCGGTGCTTGAGGTCGCCAAATCCCGCAGGATTGCCTGATACGCGGGGTCAGTGGACTCCAGATAAGCAATGACCGCCCCGGTCGCGAGATTGAACTCCGCGCGGGTTTGCAGGACAGTTTGCATCTTCGGGAAGACATCATTTGTGAGCGTCGAAATTGTGCCGTCCACCTGATCGACCGCTTCCTCACCGCCGAGAACCAGATCGAACGCCGCTGTGTCCGAGACCTCGAACATATGCGTGTTGAGCGCCTGTGAGAGCGTAGTAAAGCGCTCAATCTCGCTGGCCAGAGCGTTGTCTGCGTCGAGTTGTGCGCGCAGAGAGTCGCTGACCTCGCTCCCCGTTTCCTGCAGTTGCTGCAGCAGAGGTAAAAGCACCACGACGGAGTCCGCTTTTAGGACGCTGACATACCCGGCCAGGTCGTTGGTTTCGCTGAGAAACGCCTCAGTCCTGGCGTCGAGGGACTGCCTATCTGGGCTGCGCGCCATAAGGACCAGGGCTTCACTCGTCGCGGCGGTTTCGCGGATGACCGCAAGGTTCGTCTGAATCTCGGGCAGGACGTCGTCGATCATGGATTGGATCGACGTCTTCAGGCTTGAGAACGCCCAAAAGCCGATGGCGACGGCAATCGCCGTACAGGCGCCCATCGCGACAAACAGGATGGAGAGCTTTGTCAGAACGCTCCCAAAGACTGCCCGCAGTTTGATCTTGCGCATTTTCCAAACCATCCTCGGACCCACACGTCAGACGGCCCGCCAGAAGTCTGGCGGGCCGTGTCGGTTTAGTTGCTGCTGGCGTGTTGCTTGCTGCTCTCCACGAATTCGAAGTCACCCGCGGCGTTGATCCGGGTCAGGAAGACGTCGTCGAGCCCCTGATTGTCACCCGGCCCGTAGTCAAACGCCAAGCCACCCAGTGAGAACGCACCGAGGCTCTGCAGCGCGGCGAGGTAGGTGTAGCGGTCGACCTCTGGCCCGGCGTTTTCCAGCGCACGCAGGGCGATGCGGCCCACGAGGTAGCCTTCAAAGGACACGAAGTCGGGTTCAGTTCCCGCACCGCTTGCAGCGAGCGCGTCATGGTATTCCTGAACGATGGGCAGCGAGGTGTCCCACGGGAACGGCACGACCTGGCTGATGATCACGCCATCGCCGGCATCGCCCAACTCTTGGCGCAGGGCGTTGGAGCCGACGAACGAGATGTTTACGAAGGTCGGATTGAACTTAAGCTTCTGCGACAGCTTGATAAATTCGGCGATAGGCTTGTTCGCACCGACCATGACGACGGCCTCTGGCTCTGTCTTGCGGATGTTGATCAGGGCGGTCTTCACGGCGACGGTGTTGCGCGTGTAGGTGCCTTCGCCGACCAGCGTCATGCCACGGCGTTCCAGCGCGGCCGTGACCCCAGCGAGGCCGACGCGACCGAACCCGTCGTCCTGATAAAGGATCGCGACGGACGACATGCCAAGCTCGTCGACAAGGTGCGCAATCCAGGCCTCTGTCTCGGCCGCGTAGGTGGCGCGGATGTTCACCACGTTGTCCAGTTCTTCCGCGCGGAGGAACCCGGCCCCTGTGAACGGTCCGATGAACGGCATGTCTGCCTCAGTGGCAATCGGCTGGGTGGCCCGGGAGGTCGGCGTGCCGACGGGACCGATGAAGCCGATGTGATCGTTGTCCCCGATGACCTGGCGCACGAGTTCCACCGACTGGTCGGGCTCGTACCCGTCGTCGAAGCTGTCGAGCGAGACGGTCCGTCCGTGAATGCCGCCGTTTGCATTGGCTTCCTCAAAGGCGGCCAGAATGCCCGTGCGCATCCCCTGACCCAGCGCTGAGGCGGGCCCATCAAGGGCCGCCACCTGGGCGAAGCGAACGGTGCTGTCCGTGATCCCCTGCTCAGCGACCGAGGGGGCCGCGGTCGCAAGGGTCAGTGCCGCGGCGAGAGCGCCAAAGATTCGTGTCACGTCATCCTCCAAGACTTGATTTTCCGGGGGTGCACGCTAAGCGAAGCGGGCTAATGAGCGATTATCTGGTGCTGTAAAGATGGTTGAAATTTGAAGGTGTCGGTTAACCAAACAGGCGCGAGCGTTTGATCAGAACAGCAGGCCCGGGAAGCCCGGTTGACCGAGGAGGTGCGTGAAAGCGAGGCGAGACAGGATCGGCGCCAGGGGCGCGAGGAGCAGCGCCTTGATCACCCCGAAGCCACCCGCAAAGCGCAGGTAGGCCGCGACGAAGACGAATCCGCCGATTTCGAAGCCCAGAAGCAGGACCGACAGGATCGCAGCGAGGAAAAGGCCGAGGTAGAGCGGTTCGTCCCCTTTGAAGAGGGGGCCATCCTTGACGTGCTGCTGGCCTCGGGCAGCTGCGATCAAGAGGGCTGCCATCAGGATCGTGCCGCAGATCGCCAGCAGGATCGGCAGGACGGCGGCTTGCCACGACAGGAACGCCGCGCGGATCCCGGCGGCGGCGAAGACGGCGCCGAGGGCGATGGTCAGCCACAGATCCGCAGTTTTGCGCGTCATTCGCTTGCCTCCGACGCGGCCGCCACGCGTCGCAGGCGGGCGCTGACGCGGAAGCCGATGAAGGCGAGGATCACCATCAGCGGCAGCGAGACCGGGCGGAGGAAGAAGTCCGGCCCCCAGATCGCCAGCGACTTGACGAGCGCATCCTCCGCCGCCGGGCCGAGGATCAGGGCGACGACGAAAGGTGCGCGGGGCCAGTCGAGGCGCTTGAACAATAGCCCCAGCACCGACAGCCCCGCCGCGATACCGAAGAAGCGCCAGTCGTTGGCGCTGAGGTAGATGCTGAAGAGCGCGAGCAGGAAGACGAAGGGCACGATGACGTGGGGGTCAAGGCGCGACACCCGGTCGAACGCCGGGGCGAACGCGACGACGATAGCGGCGGCGAGGCAGTTGGAGATGACGAGGGCCCAGACCATGATCCAAAGGATCTCGGGCTGTGTGGCAAGGAACCCCGGCCCCGGATCGATGCCGAGCGGGACCAACGCCACCAGCAAGATCGCCATGCCAGAGCTTCCCGGCAGGCCGAGGAACAGGGTCGGCGCCAGCGACCCGCCCTCTTTGGAGTTGTTCGCGGCTTCTGGCCCGATCACGCCGTCAATCGCGCCGCGCCCGAATTCCTCGGGCTTGGGGGAGGTCTGCGCGGCGTGGCCGTAGCAGACCCAGGCGGCGACGTCCCCGCCAAGACCGGGGATGAACCCGGTGACAGCGCCAAGGACGGACGTCCGGAACGTCAGCCAGCGGAAGACGATCACATCCCGCACCCCCTGCGCCACTTGCCCGAGGCCGGGTCGGCCCATGCGGAGGTCGCCCGTTGCGGAGCCGCGCCCCCGGGCGCCGAGGGTGATCATCTCGGGCACCGCATAGATCGCGAGGATCGCGGTGATCAGGTCGATCCCGTCCCACAGGAACATCGCGCCGAAGGTGAAGCGGTGGTCGCCGGTGTTATGGCTGATCCCCATCGTTGCGATCAGCAGGCCAAGGACTCCGGTGGCGAGGCCGCGCAGGACGGAGTCACCGCTCAGCCCCGCCGCCATGAGGATGCCGAAGAGGGTTAGGAAGAAGATCTCGGGGTAGCTGAGATACGTCACGATCTCACGCGAGAAGGGGACGAGCAGGGCCAGAACCAGCGCGCCGAACACACCGCCGAGGGCCGAGGCGACGCTGGATGCGGTCAGCGCGCGGACGGCTTGCCCCTTGCGGGCCAGCGCATGCCCGTCGGCGACGATGGCCGTGGACGGCCCGGTGCCGGGGACGCCGAAGAGGATGGAGGGCACCGCGCCACCCGTGTGGACGACGGCGTGGAGGCTGATCAGAAACACGCAACCCGCCATCTGGTCCATCGCGAAAACCAGCGGCAGCATCGCGATGATGGCGATCTTGCCGCCGAGGCCCGGGACCACGCCGAAGAACAACCCGATGGGGACCGCCAGCAGCAGCAGGCCGAGGAGGGTGGGCGACCCGAAGAGCTCGGCAAGGGCGCCGAGCATGCTATTCCAGCACGGCTTTCACGAGGTCCACAAACGTCGGATCGGCCACCAGCACGTCAGCTATCAGCGCCTTCGTGGCCGCCCCATCCGCTGCGTCCAGCGCCACGCCTTGCTCCTCGGCGTCGGTGAGAAGCTCCGGCGTTTCCAGCGCCGCCGTGAACCCGGCCTGCAGGGCCGCGAGGTCGTCGGCGGGCATGCCGGGGGACGCGACGATGATGCGGCCAAGCTGCGTTAGGTTGGCGATCTGGCGGGCGACCAGCTTTTGCTCGTCCGTCTCCGCGACCGCCTCGGCGTCGGTGATGCCCGCATAGTCCTCAATCCCCGCAGGCCCGAACCGCAAGACCGGCACCGCTGCGTCGGCTTTTATCAGCCGCGCCACGTTGTTTTCGGACACGAGGTCCACGTGCAATTCGCCCTTCGCGAGGGCGGCGCGGGCCTCGGAGCCTGAGAAGCCGGTCAGGGGGCTCAGGTCGAGGCCGAACGCCTTGCCGACCAGCTTTGACTGGATGAACCCGGATGAGTTGATCGCGTTTACTGGCACCAGCAGCGTGCTGTTATGGGCTTTGAGGCCCTCGAAATCGGTGATGCCCAGCGTCGTTGAGACAACAAGATAGCGGGCTTCGGAGGTGACCTTGCCGATGTATTCCATCGCGCCAAGGTCGGCGGTCAGCATCGGGTCCCCGGCGATCTGGCCCATCAGGAAGCCGGTGTTGTACATCATCACCGTCGGCGCCTCGCGCGTCTCCGCCGCAAGTCGGTTCAGGGCAACAACACCCCCGGCGCGGTCCTGATTGTTGACGACTGTGGTACTGCCCTCCAGCACCGTCTCCAGATGCGTGGCGATCAGGCGGGCGGTCCGGTCGTAGCCGCCACCGGGTTTTGAGCCGACGATGACCTCAATCGTGCGCCTGTCGAAGCGGGACAGATCCGCTGCATGGGCGCCGACTGCTGTCGCAATTGCAAGAGCTGCTCCTAACAAGTGTCTGAAATAAAACATATATATAGTCCCTAACTATGCCCAGCCACACGGCCCGCTTCGATCCTTACCACGTGATCGGCTGCGCGGACGATTGCCTCGCGATGCGTAACGATGATGAGTGTCCGCTCCCCGTAACCCGCCGTCAAGCTTCGCAAAATCTCGGCCTCGGTGTCGGCGTCGAGGGCGCTTGTCGGTTCGTCCAGCACCAGCACCGCCGGATCGGCGTAGAGCGCCCGGGCGATGGCGATGCGTTGGAGTTGGCCGCCAGAGAGGCGGATGCCGCGCTCGCCGACGCGGGTCTCAAAACCGTCGGGGAGCTCGGCGATGAAAGCGCCGATGGCGGCGCGGTCGACTGCAGATTGCAGGGCTTGCGCGCTTTCAGGGCGCCCGAATGCGATGTTGGCAGCGATGGTGTCATCCATCAGGTAAGTCGCCTGCGCGACATAGCCGACCCTTACGCGCCATGAGGCGCGGGTGTCGGCGGTGAGGGTGACGTCATCGACGCGGATGGTGCCGGTGTCGGGTTCGAGGAGGCCGAGGAGGAGGTCGACGAGCGTGGATTTGCCCGCCCCTGTCGGTCCGATGATGGCGGTGACGGCGTTGGCAGGGATGGACAGTTCGTTCACCGATAGGTTCGGTTTTTCAGTGCCTTCGTAGGTGAAGCTCAAGTTTTGCAGGCGAATGGCGTTGCGCAGTTCCAGCCGGTCGCGGGCGGGCGCTTCGCGGGGTGGGTCTTCGGAGAGGTCGGCGTGGAGGGCCTGCAGCGCCGGGCCGTCGGCGATGAGCGCGGCGTAGGCGCGGTAGAGTTGCTGCAGGATCGGGAACAGGCGGACGCCTGCGAAGGCGAAGAGGCCGAGCGTGGGGATCACGGCCATGAGGTTGTTGTCGGCCTGCGCGAGGATCCAGAGGACGAAGCCGAGCAGGATGCCAAAGACAAGGATTTCCAGCGCGTTACGCGGCAGTTCAGAGAGCTGAGTGATCGACGCCCGCGACCGCGCGACGGTGTCGGAGGCGGTTTGGAAACGGGCGAGGAAGTTGCTTTCTAGGCCGTAGAACTTGACCTCTCGCGCCGCGCCGAGGGCCTCGGACGCTGCGCGGAAGCGGCCCTCATTCGCGGCCCGGCGTTCGGCGCCGAGGCGGGCAAGGGGGCGGCGGGCGAGGAAGACGATGGCGCCGTAGGACAGGCCGAGGGCTGCCCCGATGACCAGCGCGGCGAGGGGGTTGGACGTCACGAGGATGGCTAGCACGGCCACCGTGACGGTGCCGTGGGCGATCAGTTCAATGCTTGCACTGATGGAACTTTTGGCGATCTGCTCGACCTCCGACAGGACGGATTTCGACAGCTTAGCGCTGTTTTGCTGCAGGAACCAGGCGTAGGGCTCGCGGAGGCATGTCTCTAGCAGCCGCAGCGACAGGCGGGCGCCCTGGTGGCGGGAGAATTGCGTGCGAAGGACGATGTTCAGCATCCGCAGGCTGATGCCGATGGTGACGAAACCGAGGACCAGAAACCCCAGAGCGTATTGAAATCGCTGGGGATCTGTAAAGCCGCTGGCCTCATAGACCGTCGCCAACGGTCCGGGGCGCGTCAGGACGTCGGGGTCCGCCACCGTCGCGAGAAATGGCAGGATCGACACGACGCCTGCGGCCTCGATAAGCCCCACGATGGCGCTCAGGACCATGAGGACTCGCCAGCGGCGGCGGTCTTCGGGGGCGAGGATGTCATGGATGCGCCCGTAGATCTCACGGACACCCGCCGGGGCACCCGAAGTCGAACGGTAGCGGACGCTCATGCGGGGCGCTCGACCGTCAGGCAGATGCGGCGGCGTTGGGGCAGGGCCTTTGTCCCGGCCAGGGTGAAGGCGTGGTCCGTTAGGGAAACGACGCGCAGCCCGCCCGCCTCCATCGGGTCGATGAAGGCCGCTTCACTTTGAAGCCGGTTGCTGATGCGGCTTTCGGCAAAGGCGCGGGCCAGTTGTTCCAGTTCGGGCCAGTCGATGAGGGGCGCGTGGGGGGAGCGGGCGTGATCGCCGCGCAATTCCTCGAGGAATTCAACGGTCCGCGCATCGTTAAAGCGCCGCTCTCGGGCGGCGTCCTCGGGCCGGACCTGCCCGAAGATCAGCGCCCGGCCCCCCGGAACCAGCGCGTCATGCCAGGCGCGCGCGACATTGGTCCGGTCCGCCGGATCGATGGAGTTCAGAAAATTGTGCGACACCACAATATCCACCGACCCCCCGCGAAACGACTCGACCGGCCCGCAAAAGGTGCTGAGCGACCGCCCGCGCTGCCCGGCGTACCAAGTCGATACGGCAAGCGGCGTCGGGCAGAGGTCCACCACCGTCACCGCACCCTCCACGCCCGCCGCATCCAGCGCGGCAATCGCATAGGCGGGGATGCCCGTATCCGCCGCGCCCGAGACCAGAATCCGCGTTCGCCCCGCCTGAACCTCGGCCGACAGCTTCGACGACAACGCCTCGTGATCCCGCGCCACAGCGGGCAGCGTGCCGTAAAGCCGGAAAAAGCCCCAAGCCGCGTGATAATCCCGGCACGCGTCGCTGCACAGCCGAGGCGCCAGCGTCGCCATCGCCACCGCGACCTGCGGCAACAGGTCGGCGTCCGGGGGCAGGGTGCTAGGATCCAAGTCGCGCATCGGCCTGCTTCCTCTTCGTCTTGTCCCGCCGCCGCCGTATCCGCGCCGCTGCCTGTCGCCAACGGCTCAGCCGCGACAGCGCATGCAGCGGGTGCGCATACCACCGGTCGCTCTCGATAAACCCGGTGTTGCCGGAGGTCCCCAGCCCAAACGGCACAGCCCCGCGCCCCTCGCCATCAATGGAGCGAAACGCCGTTGCGAGCTGGGCGAGGATGGTTGCCCGCCGCTCATCCCGGGCCGGGTCGCCGTCAATAAAGTTGGGGTATTTCGGGTTGGTGTTTATCTCGAACACCACGATGTCGCCCTCAACAATCGTGTAGTCTACCCGGCCATAGTCGATGTGCCCCGCCCGCGCGATGCGCAGCAACGCGTCTGCGTGGGGGTTTTCGTCGACGAACCGCCGTTCTTCCGCGATGAACGCGGGATCCGTCTCGGCGGCGCCGCTTTTGACGTTCCAGTCGCGGCTGCGCAGGATGTGCTGCGGCACGACGTGGCCGTTGATCACGAAGGCCCCGTATTTACGGTAAAATCCGTCCGCGTCCTTCTCTGAACAGAACGTCAGGGCCAAGCGACCCGCTGTGGTCAAACCGCGGGGCACAAGCGCCTCAACGGCGGCATGGTACTCGGTTTCATTCGAGAGCAGGTGCGTCTCCGGCCCCGCACACCCTGCGTCGGACCTTAAGAAGACGGGGTAACACATTGGTGTTTCGCCGAATTCCAGGTTGGTGACCTCGACGGTGTTCAGCCCCTTTGCGTGAAGCCTCCGCAACAGCGCCCCCCGACGCAAAACCTGCGACGGGTCATTCACCACCGGCGCACCGGCGGTCCGGATCGCTGCGGCGGCTTGGGCGGCTGCGTCGATCTCATAGCTGTGCAGCAGGTCGAAATCGGTGAAGATCGTCGGGGCCGCCTCGATTTCGCGTCGCCCGAACGCGTCCTGATAGGTCGTGACCTTGAGGCGCACGCCCATACGCTCCGCCACAGCCAAAAGGCGGTCAAGCGGGCGCGTATTGCGGCGGTGCACAAGAAACTGGATCATCGGAACGCCGCGCAGAGTGCCGCAGAATCCGCCGCGTGCCTAGCCGCGATGTTCTTGACGCCGTTGAGTGTTGTCCCGACTGGCCCGTTTACGGCATCCGTCGTCTGAGAACTGCGATCCCGAGGATACCCGTCAGCAGAAGCAAAGCGCTTGCGGGCAGGGGCACGACTTCGGGTGGCGGCCCGGGCGGCTTATCGTCGCCGTTCGAGATCGAAAACTCATCGATGACGCCGATTGCGGAGTAGACGACGTCATCCGCCTCTTCTTCGAGCAGGAAGAACAGGCCAAGGATCGGCGCTTCCCCGGGCGGGTAGCCGCTTGGGTCGTCGCTGTCGAACGCGGTCGGCCCGTACAGCAGCGAGACGCCAACCTCCACACGGTCGGTGTCGTCCCCGTCATCGCCTTCGATATCGACAAGGTCGATGATCTGCCCGGCCACAAAGGTCAGATCGCTCTGAATGCTGTTCAGATCGGCGGCGTCATCGGCCGAAAGCACCAGATCATTGTCGATCTCCAGCCCACCCGCTGCAACACAGCAGCCGAACTCCAACGTCCCCGGTGGGCCCGTGACGGACCCGTTGAACGTCTGGTCGTCGATCATGCCCGAGATCGGCGTGCCCACCGTCAGAACAGACAGCGCAGCGGTGCCGCTGTCTTCAAGGATCAAGTCAATCTCGCCCGCGAATTCCAAGGTGGCCGCCGGTGCGGCAGTCGCCAGACCGACTGCAAATAGCGAAGATAACAAGCACTGTTTATGCATAAAATCGCCCCCAATATTGCCTTCAGTGTTGAGCCACAATTCAGGCTCAAGGGCGGTTCCTATCACATTCTGCACAATTTTTCAAAAATATGCCCAACAAATAGGCATCACCGGTCGCAAATATGCTGACTGGACGCGGGCCCGATACCCGGTTTCCATCACTCATCTGTTGGGGAAGTGGCAGCCCGTAGGGGAATCGAACCCCTCTTTCCAGGTTGAAAACCTGGCGTCCTAACCGATAGACGAACGGGCCGCGCTGTCGTGAGCGGCTAATTAGGCAATGGGTCTCGGCGAGGCAAGGGATTTTTTAGGTTGCCCCGACCTGCTGCAGTTCGGCGAGGAGCGTGGCGAACGTGGCGTGCTCTTCAGTGTTTGTGGTGTCGACCCGTATGGCCGGATCCGGGATTGGGTCCATGGTTTTCGACAGAACCGCCTGCCAGTCTTCCCCTGCTTTCCATCCGCTCGCGTGGCGGGCGGCGAGGCGAGCCTGGCGATCTGGCAGGGCGCAGGTAACCTCAATCAAGTGGCACGGTGCGCCCTCGGCGGAGGCGATCCGGGACCAAGGGTCAAGCAGCGCCGCGTTCCAGTGAACCGCATCGGCAACCACCGGTTTCCCAAGGGCGAGGGCGTCCGTCGCCAATCCCCAAGCCACGGAATAGCCTGCGTCCATGACGTCGGTCAGGGCGAGGGTCGACGTGATTAGACCGCTCTCAATCGTGTCGATCCGAAGGTACGTGGCCCCCAGGTGCCCGGCGAGGCGACGGCTCAGTGTCGTCTTCCCTGACCCCGGCAGCCCGCAGAAGACGTAAAGCGCCGTCACGCTACCCGAGCGGCATCCGTGAGGCGAAGCTGTACGGAAATGCGCCCATTCCAATGGTTGAGTTCCAGCTTCCCGGCCAGATGATGGGGCGCGCCGCCGTGGCCCTCCAGCGCCGGGCCGAGGGGACCCTCGTAAGCGCTGAAGGAAATCGCGTCGAGCTTGGCGCCCATCCCGTCGCCGAAGGTCAACTTCAGGTGGCTTTCCCCCACGCGCCCGGCCCGCAGGATACGCATGTCGGGGAAGGCAAAGCGCGGGGCCGGGGCGGATTGGCCGTAGGGGCCTGCCGCTTCGAGTTGCTCGACAAGGTCCACCGTCGCCGCCCCGGGCATGAGGAGACCATCGATCCGCACATCCGCCGGGCCGATCCCGCCTGCGCCTTGCGCGTCCAGCAGGTCCGCCAGCCGATCCATCGCCGCCTCCAGCCCCTCGCGCGCCACGGTGAGCCCTGCCGCCATCCGGTGCCCGCCACCCTTCAGCAGCAGCCCCTCCAGCGCCGTCTTCTGCACAGCGGCACCAAGGTCGATGCCACCGACAGAGCGGCCCGAGCCCTTGCCCACATCGCCGTCGAGGCCAATGACAATGGCGGGCCGATTGGTCGCCTCCTTCAGGCGCGCCGCCACAATGCCCACAACGCCCGGATGCCAGCCGTCCCCGGCGGCCCAGACGAGGGGCGCGTCAAAGCCCCGTTCTTGGGCCTGTTTCAGCGCCGCCTCGCGCACCGCCTCTTCAATCTGCCGCCGCTCGGTGTTGAGCTGGTCCAGCCGTTCGGCCATCGCCTCCGCCTCATGCGCGTCAGTCGCCGCGAGGCAGCGCGCGCCAAGGTCCGCCGCGCCGATCCGCCCGCCCGCGTTGACGCGGGGGCCAAGGACGTAGCCGAGGTGATAGGCGGAAGGCGGCGCATCCAGCCGGGCGACGTCGGACAGTGCCACCAGTCCGGGCCGCTTGCGCTGCGCCATAACCTTGAGGCCCTGCAGCACGAAGGCCCGGTTCACACCCACCAGCGGCGCAACATCCGCAACCGTGGCGAGGGCCACGAGGTCGAGCAGCGGCAGAAGCTTCGGCTCCGCCAGCCCCTTGGCCCGGCGCTGGCGGTTCGCCTCCACAAGGCACAAGAACACCACACCCGCCGCACAGAGATGGGCGAGTGAGCCGTCCTCATCTTGCCGGTTCGGGTTCACAACGGCGAGCGCCGGGGGCAGCGTCTCGCCGCCCAAATGGTGGTCAAGCACTACGACATCCGCCCCCACGGCGGCGGCCAGCGCGTCATGGCTAAGCGTCCCGCAATCCACACAGATGATCAGGTCGTGGTCGCGGGCCAACCGCTCCATTGCCGGGGCGTTGGGGCCGTAGCCCTCATCAATCCGGTCGGGGATATACAGCGTCGCCGTATGCCCAAGCTCCCGCAGCCACGCCAAAAGCAGCGCCGCAGACGCGCCGCCATCAACGTCATAATCCGCAAAGATCGCAATCGCCTCGCGCCCTTCGACGGCCGCCACCAGGCGACCCGCCGCCGCCTCCATGTCGTGCAACGTCCGGGGATCAGGGAGCAAATCCCGCAGTGTCGGGGCCAGAAACCCCTCAGCCTCATCCGGGCCGACCCGGCGGTTGGCCAGCACGCGGGCCGTCGCTTCGGGCAGGCCGGTCTGCTGCACAAGACGCTCGGTCTGGCGATCATCCTCTGGATCCGGACCCACCCAACGGCGCCCGGTCAGCGATTTCTCGACGCCCAGAAACCCAAATGTCGCGAGATCGCGTGGCATGCCTGCTCCCTGCCTTTACACCACAATATCATGGGGCAGGGGCCCGCTTCAACTCCAGATATTGGAGCATGGGAAAAGATACCGCCAGGCCCCTTCTTCTTTTTCTTAAATATCCCTGGGGGGCTGGCCCCCCAGTTCCTCCGTCAATCAAGCGGGATTGCGGTAAGTCATACGCCGAACCGACCCGGTCTTGGACCGCATCAACAGCGTCTCCGCCGTCAGGAAGCCGGGCTCTCGCTTGATCCCCGGCAGAATTGACCCGTCCGTAACGCCTGTCGCTGCAAAAATCACGTCTGACGTCACCATGTCATCGCGCGTGTAGACCCGGTTGAGGTTCGTGATCCCTGCCTTCTTCGCCCGGCCGGCCTCATCATCGTTCCGGAACAGAAGCTGACCAAACATCTGCCCGCCCATGCACTTCAGCGCCGCCGCCGCGAGCACGCCTTCTGGCGCCCCGCCTGAGCCCATGTACATGTCGATCCCCGTCCGGTCCGGCTCTGCGCAGTGAATCACCCCCGCCACGTCCCCGTCCGAAATCAGGCGGATCGCGGCGCCGGTGGTGCGCAATTCGTCAATCATGGTCTCGTGCCGCGGACGCTCCAGCACGCAGACGGTAATGTCTTCCGTCGAGCACCCCTTGGCCGAGGCAAGGGCCGAAACCCGCTCTGCCGGGCTCATATCCATCGTCACAACGCCCTTACGGAAGCCGGGACCGATGGCGAGCTTGTCCATGTAGACATCCGGCGC
>JBCCXY010000080.1:0-18755 GCA_039190895.1 Pseudomonadota bacterium
CTAGGGGTAGGGTGGGCAATCTGCCCACCGCTCGTCCTTGGATCACGGCGGCAACCGCGTGCTTGACTTTGAAACGGCGGTGTCCCATACGGCGGCTCTCGGGCGGAACTCTCCGCCCGTGGTGCATTAAACGAACGTCCCGAGAGGGGCGCGCAGTCCGAGGCGGCGGCAGCCGGGAACAGCCCGAACGGGCGGCCACAGGGCGCGGGGATACGAAGGAAGATGACAATGTTTGCGGTCCTCAAGACCGGCGGCAAGCAATACCGGGTTCAATCGGGCGACGTTCTGCGCGTCGAAAAGCTGGCTGCCACGGCGGGTGACACCGTCCAGTTCAATGACATTCTGATGGTTGGGTCGACTGTTGGGACTCCGCTTGTCGACGACGCAGGCGTTCAGGCCGAGGTGATCGACCAGATCAAGGGTGACAAGGTCATCCACTTTGTGAAGCGCCGCAGGAAGCATTCATCGCAGCGCACGAAGGGCCACCGCCAGCAACTTACGCTTCTGCGCGTGACCGAGATCCTTGAAAAGGGCGCTGGCAAGTCTGGCGTTATGGCCGCTGTCGGCGCCGGGACGCTGTCGGCAGAGGAAAAGGCCAAGCTTGTGCCCTCGGACAAGCCTGCGAAGAAGGCAGCGAAACCGAAGGCCGAAAAGCCCAAGGCAGAGGCCAAGCCGAAGGCCGAGAAGCCGAAGAAAGAGGCGAAGGCTGAAGCACCGGCAGAGGCGCCCGCAGCCGAGGTCGCGGCATCGAAGCCTGCGAACCTTCTGACTGAGGCCCGCGACGGCAAGCCCGACGATCTGAAGAAGATTTCTGGTGTCGGTCCCAAGCTGGAAGGCCTGTTGCACGAGAACGGCGTCTTCCACTTCGATCAGATCGCCGCTTGGACGCCGGAAGAAATTGCTTACATGGACGACCAATTGTCGTTTAAAGGTCGCATCGAGCGGGACAACTGGCTTGAGCAAGCCGCCCAGTTCGACGCCGAAAAGGAGTAACGGGATATGGCACACAAGAAAGCAGGCGGTTCCAGCCGCAACGGTCGCGACAGCGCCGGCCGTCGCCTTGGCGTGAAGCTCTACGGCGGTCAGGCCGCGATCCCAGGCAACATCATCGTGCGCCAGCGCGGCACCAAGTTCTGGCCGGGCGAAGGCGTCGGTATTGGCAAGGATCACACCATCTTTGCGACTGCAGAGGGTGCCGTGACGTTCCACAAAGGCCTGAAAGGCCGCACGTTTATTTCAGTACTCCCAGTGGCGGAGGCCGCAGAGTAAGCCGACCCCGGCAGGATGGAAAAACACAAGGGGGATCGGCGAACAGCCGGTCCCCCTTCGAATTTGATGGACCGCCCGCGCGGCAGGGGTTGCTGAAGATCAGATGCAACCCCACCTGAATGGCAGCGGGCATACAGATTGACGACCCGGACGCGCGCGGGGGAGAATGCGCTAGGGGTCAGGTGTCTTGAGGAGGGCGCCCGATGAGATTGGATCAGATCGTCAACCAGCCGATTGTCGATGCGGAACGGTTCACGCTGCGCCCTGTTCGGCGCTCGGACGCGGGCCTGTTGAACATGCATTCCGGCGACGCGCGCGTGGCAACGCAGACGCGTACCATTCCCCATCCGCTGCCCCCGGGCGCGACCGACGCATATGTCGACCGAGCCATGGCAGAGACCCGGACCGAGGATGTCTGGGTCATCGACGGATCCGTTTCGGGCGGGAGTGAGGTGATGGGCACCATGACGCTGACGCCCATGGACCGTGCGCAGGCCGAGATAACCTATTGGGTCGCGCCCGCGTTCTGGAACTCAGGCCTAGCGTCCGAGGCGGTCCGCGCGATGATCAACGCCAACCCCCACAACGACAGCGCCTTCTTTGCGTCCGTCTTCCAGGACAACCCGGCCTCGGCCCGGGTGCTGACGAATGCGGGTTTTGAGTATATTGGCGATGCCGAGACCTTCTCGGTCGCCCGCAACGCCAATGTGCCCACGTGGACCTACATCCTGAAACTGACCTGAAACCAGCCTACCTGACCACCGCCCGCCTGCGCCTTGTCCCCGTGACTGACGTGGACCCCGCGGATGTGGTCGCAGGCATCGGCAACTATGACGTCGCGCGCTGGCTGGGGCGTGTGCCCTATCCCTACCGGCTGGAGGATGCGCAGGCATTCGTGACGGCGAACCGCGCTCAGGCGGGGCGCTTCTGGTTCATCCTCGACCCTGAAGGTCTGGTGGGCGGTATCTCGATCGATCGCGAGCTTGGCTACTGGCTGGCGCGGGATGCATGGGGCAAGGGCTATGCAACCGAAGCCGCCGAAGCGGTGGTGGACGTACATTTCGCCGATCCGGCGGCGGGCGACCTGGAGTCGAACTACTTCCCCGGCAACGACCGTTCCGGCGCGGTGCTGCGGAAGCTGGGATTTGCGCGGGCCGGGACGCGGCCCGTGAAGTCCCTGTCGCTGTCCCAGACGGTTGAAAGCAACGCCGTAGTCCTCACCCGCGCGGCGTGGGAAGCGAGCCGCAGACTCGAAATCACCACCGACCGCCTGATCCTGCGCGGCCTGCGCGACAGCGACTGGCGCCGCCTCCAGCAGATCGGCGGCGCGCCCGAAGTCGCGCGGATGATGCTGTCGATGACCGCCCCCTGGCCCGAAGAGGACGTGCGCCGCTGGATCGCCGCCTCTCAGTTTCGCGGACGGCTGGGTTATCGCCTCGGCATCACGCTGCCGGGGGACGCACTGATTGGCATGGTCGGCATCGGCCCGGATCGCTCGGCGCACTACATGCTCGACCGCCGCCATTGGGGCAGGGGCCTGATGACCGAGGCGATGCACGCCTTCCTCGCCGACATCTTCGCCCGCTTCCCTGAGGTTGACCGGATCGAGGCCGACCACTTCACCGACAACCCTGGCTCCGGCGTCGTCCTGCGCAAACTCGGGTTCGAGCAAACCGGCACCGGCCTCGGCGTCTCACGCGCACGGGTTGAGCGGGCGCCCAATGTCCTCTATCGCCTCCACCGGGACGCGTTCGGACAACTGCCATGAAATTCCTCGATCTCGCGAAAGTCTATCTCCGCTCGGGCAGCGGCGGGAACGGGTGCATCTCGTTCCGCCGCGAGAAATACATCGAATTCGGCGGCCCCGACGGCGGCGACGGCGGACGGGGCGGAGACGTGTGGGCCGAGGCGGTCGAGGGGCTGAACACGCTGATCGACTTCCGCTACCAGCAGCACTTCTTCGCCAAGAACGGGCGACCGGGGCAGGGGAGCCAGCGCACGGGCGCATCGGGCGACGACATCGTGCTGAAGGTACCGGTAGGGACCGAGATCCTGGACGAGGACGAGGAAACCGTCCTCGCCGACCTCGCCCAACTGGGCGACCGGGTGAAGCTAGCGCAGGGCGGGAATGGCGGCTTCGGCAACCTGCACTTCAAGTCCTCAACCAACCAGGCACCCCGCCGCGCCAACCCGGGGCAGCCGGGGATTGAACGAACGATCTGGTTGCGGCTCAAGCTGATCGCGGACGCAGGGCTTCTGGGGCTGCCGAATGCGGGGAAGTCGACGCTGCTCGCGTCGGTGTCGAACGCCCGCCCAAAAATCGCCGACTACCCGTTCACAACCCTGCACCCGAACCTCGGCGTGGTCGGCATTGACGATGCAGAGTTCGTCATGGCCGACATCCCCGGCCTGATCGAAGGCGCGCACGAGGGCAGGGGAATTGGCGACCGGTTCCTTGGTCATGTCGAACGCTGCTCGGTCCTGCTGCACCTGGTGGACGGCACGTCGGAAGACGTCGCCGCCGACTGGCGCACCGTCATTGGCGAGCTGAAAGCCTACGCAGGCCCCCTCGCCGAAAAGCCCCGCATTACCGCGCTGAACAAGGTGGACGCGCTCGACGAAGACACCCGCGCCGACCGCAAGGCGGAGCTGGAAAAGGCCGTCGGCGGCAACGTTCACCTCATGTCCGGCGTGTCGCGCGAGGGGATCGAAGACGTCCTCCGCGCCCTGCGCCGCGAAATCCTCGCCGCCCGCCGCGCCGCCGAGCCCGAGAACACTGAGCCGTGGCGTCCCTGACCCAATCCAAACGGCTGGTCGTCAAGATCGGCTCCGCGCTGCTGGTGGAGGACGGCGCCCTACGCTCGGCGTGGCTGGAGGCTATAGCGCAGGACATCGCCTGGCTCGCCAGCAGTGGCACGCAGGTGCTGATCGTATCCTCGGGCTCCATCGCGCTTGGACGCTCAGCGCTTGGCCTCAAGGGCGGTGAACTCCCCCTCGAACAGTCGCAAGCCGCCGCTGCCGTCGGCTCCAGCCGCCTCGCGGGCGCGTATGAAGAGGCGCTTGCCCCCCACGGCCTCAAGGTGGCACAGATCCTCCTAACTCTGGAAGACACCGCCGACCGCCGCCGCTACCTCAACGCCCGGGCGACGTTCGAAACGCTGCTTGGCTTAGGTGTCATCCCCGTGGTGAACGAGAACGATACCATCGCAACCGGCGAAATCCGCTTCGGCGACAACGACCGCCTCGCCGCGCAAATCGCCGTTACCGTGGGCGCTGACACCCTGGTGCTGCTGTCCGACGTCGACGGCCTCTACACCGGCGACCCGCGCAACGACCCCTCCGCCACCCGCATCGACACCGTCGATGCCGTCACCGCCGAGATTGAGGCGATGGCAGGCGACGCGGGCTCTGGCCTGTCGAGGGGTGGGATGAAGACCAAGGTCTGGGCGGCAAAGACCGCCACCCAGGGCGGCTGCGCCATGGCGATCACTGCAGGTTCGGGCCTCAACCCGTTGAAAGCGCTGGAAAACGGCGCCCCCGCCACTTGGTTCCTCGCCGAATCCAACCCGGCGGATGCCCGCAAGCGCTGGATCGCCGCCATGAAACCGCGCGGAGAAATCACCGTCGACGCAGGCGCCGCCCGCGCGCTCGCGGCGGGGAACTCACTACTTCCTGCAGGCGTCGCCTCGATCAATGGAGACTTCGAACGCGGCGACCCTGTCGCAATCCTGGGCCCGGACGGCCGCCTTGGCGCGGGCCTTACCCGCTACACGGCAGCAGAAGCTCGCGCAATCGCGGGCCATCGATCAGGTGACATTGAGGGCATCCTCGGCTATCCCGGTCGGGCCGCGTTGATCCACCGTGACGATATGGTGCTCTAGTCCCTTCATCTTGATAAAAATACTCAAAACTCCCACACCCGCCAAAGGCACCGGCCCATGAACGAGATGACCAACCTCCCCGCGCTGATGATCGAGATGGGCGAACGCGCCCGCCGCGCCGCATCGCAACTCGCCTTCGCGACAGCAGAGCGCAAGCATGCCGCCCTGATCGGCGCTTCCGATGCCGTATGGGCACGGCGGGGCGAGATCATTGCGGCCAACGCGAAGGACCTGGAGTTTGGCCGCGAAAAGGGCCTGACCACCGCGATGATGGATCGGCTGATGCTGGATGAAGGCCGCATTCGCGGGATGGTCGACGGCCTGCGCACCATCGCTGAACAGCCCGACCCGGTGGGCGAAGTGATCGACGAATGGACCCAGCCGACCGGCCTGCGCATCCGCCGCGTCCGCACTCCGCTAGGCGTGATCGGTGTGATCTATGAAAGTCGCCCAAATGTCACCGCTGACGCGGGCGCGCTTTGCCTGAAGGCCGGAAACGCGGTGATCCTGCGCGGCGGCTCAGAGAGCTTCCACTCCTCCGGCGTCATCCACGGCTGCCTTGAGGACGGCCTGAAGTCTGCCAATCTGCCGACTGCCGCGATCCAACGCGTGCCCACCCGGGACCGCGCGGCGGTTTCCGAAATGCTGAAGATGACCGACTACATCGACGTCATCGTGCCGCGCGGCGGCAAGGGCCTTGTCGGCCTTGTCCAGCGTGAAGCGCGGGTGCCCGTCTTCGCGCATCTCGAAGGCATCGTGCACATCTACATTGACGCCGCAGCCGACCCCGAAAAGGTGCTAAAGGTCGTGCTTAACGCCAAAACCCGCCGCACGGGTATCTGCGGCGCGGCGGAGTGCCTGCTGATCCACAAGGACGTGGCCGAAACCATCGGCCAAGGCGTCATCCGCGCGCTTCTGACCGCCGGGGTTGAGGTTCGCGCCGACGCAACGCTTCAGTCCATCGAGGGCACAACGCCCGCGACGGACGAGGATTGGGGTCACGAATACCTCGACATGATCATCGCCGCCCGCACGGTGGACAACCTTGATGCGGCGATGGAGCATATTCGCACGCACGGTTCCAACCACACTGACGCGATCCTGACCGAAGATGATGCCGCCGCGGCGCGTTTCTTTTCCGAGCTCGACTCGGCCATTCTGATGCGCAACGCCTCCACCCAGTTCGCCGACGGGGGCGAGTTTGGTATGGGCGCCGAGATCGGCATCGCCACCGGAAAGATGCACGCGCGCGGCCCCGTCGGGGCCAAGCAACTGACATCGTTCAAGTATCTGGTCGACGGCGACGGAACCGTCCGCGCCTAGGGCAGCGACGTCGTCCGCAGGGATCGCAGCATGATCCCGATCCCGCCTACGATGAGGACGAGGATGACGAGCAGGTCAAACAGGCTCATTGAGACCAACCGGATGTTCAGGTTCGCAATGACCCCCGCGACCATAGCCACCAGCGAGGCGGCGGCCACGATCCAACCCCAGTATTTCCGGCTGTCGTAAAAGATCCCGCCGATCCCAAGCAGAAACGGGATCAGGATGAACCCCGTCGTGACCGGAAACCCGCCGACGCTGAACGCCACGCTGCCCCAGCCGAAGCTGGGCCGCACGATGATCCCGCGCAGCATCAGGTACGCGCCCATGATCAGCATCACCACGCCCAGCAGAAACGTAACCGTCCCGCCGTCAGACCCACCAGCACCACGTCGCATCATCCGCTCCCGTCACGTCAATGAACGTGCAGATTGCAGGATAAATCGGGCATTTTGTTGTCGTTTAGGGCTTAGAACGCGATCCGCACCCGGTCTTCGCGCACCTCGGTGTCCAGATGCGCCCGCGCTGCTTCGGCCGCGCGCGAGACGAGGGCAAAGTGCACGTCCGCTGGGATCATCTCGGTCTCAGCATCGTCGTTTACCAGAAGCTCCCACAGGCGGGTGTCGATTTTCATCCGCTCCGCTTCGCCGGTGATCTCCCACCCGGCGATTTTCTGCGCCACGCGGATCTGTCCACCGTAGGGCATCGCCGACTCAAGGCACTGCAACAGCAAAAACGCGAGCTTCACCCGCGGTCGCGGCATCGCACCCCCCGGTTCCCAGTTGATCTGCAGGCGCGAGCCGCGCAGCATGTCGGTCAGGATGTCCTTGACCTCAGCCGGGGACAGCGTCGCCGCCTGTGAGGCCGCGCCAAAGGCGATCCGATAGAACCGGATCCGCGCATTCGCCGCCTCGACACTTTCCGAGATCAGCGCCAGCTCGGGCGCCGCGCCGATGCCCGACATCGACAACAGCTCCACCCCATTGCCGATCGCGCCGAGGGGGCTGATAAGGTCATGGCAGATCCGCGATCCCAAAAGGGCGTTCAAATCTCGGGCTGTGCTCATTCTGCGTGTGGACGTACCGTCTGCGCTCATAGGACCGAACCGTTTCTCATGAGGGGCCCGCCCATGGACGTAAACCCGCTGTTGACCCCAGGAACGCTCGTGCGCCACCCGCGTGAAGGGGATTGGGGAATTGGACAGGTGCAATCCGTCGACGGCGCCCGCATTACCGTGAATTTCGAGAACATGGGGAAGCAGGTGCTGGATGCCCGAATGGTCGATCTTGATGTCATTTTCGATCCTTGACTGCGCCCCGTTTGTTAACTGACTAGTAGTACAACTTTAAGTTTAAATCAAGCAAATACACAACTCTGTGTTGTGTAAACTAGAATCGACACTGCGCCAAGATGCGACCCATGTTGCACCCTTTCGACCCTAGGCATATGAACACGCACGCTTTTCCAAACCGTGCGCGAAATGGACCGCTTCGATCCTCACCTGTCCCTCAGATTGGCCGAGACCGGTGCCGACCGGCGAGGAGCCTACCGCACAAGGTATGAGGTATTCGTTGACGAACTCGGCGCGGCGGGGGACCTCGTTGATCACGACAACCGACTCGAGATGGACCGCTACGATCCGTACTTCGATCAGTTGATTCTCGTGGATGACCGCGTCGACCCGGACACGGGCGATCACGTCGCCGGAGTCTATCGCCTCATGCGTCAGGATCAGGCGACACAAGCGGGACAATTCTACTCGGAAGACGAATACGACCTCAGCGTTCTGCGCCGGTCGGGCCGTCGCCTGTTGGAGCTTGGGCGCTCGTGCGTTCGGCCCGCCCATCGCAACGGGGCGGCGATGCTGTCGCTGTGGGATGGACTGGCGGCCTATGTTCGCGATCACGCCATCGACGTGCTGTTCGGAGTGGCCAGCTTCCACGGCACCGACGTCTCGCAAAATGCCGAGCCGCTGTCACTGCTCCACCATCGCCACCTAGCGCCGCCCAACTTGCGCGTCCGCGCCCGCGAGTTCCAGCGGATGGACCTGATCCATCCGGACGCCATCGACCGCCCGGCCGCCATGCGGCGGGTTCCGGCGCTGATCAAATCCTACCTCAAACTCGGCGGCTCGGTGGGGGAGGGCGCGTTCATCGACCACGCCTTCAACACCATTGACGTGTGCCTCGTGATGGACACCGCCGCCATGACCGCCGCCGCCCGCAACCGCTATGGCGCCCCCGCATGACGCAGCCCACATGGCACGGCGACATCCCAGAGCGTCGGCGGATCGGCCCCCTCGGCTGGGCGCTCGTCCTGCTGCGCGGGGTGCCACTGGCGCTGTTGCTGTCAGGCGGGCTGCTCCTTCTGCTGCTCATTCGGCAAGTTGAGCGTCCCATCCATGGCCTCCAGCGCCCGTGGACCCCGTGGATCACGCAGGGCGTATGCCGCACGGCCTTCAAACTGCTGGGCATGCGCTATCGGACGCAAGGCAAACGCATGGCGCATCCGGGCGCAGTGGTCGCCAACCACTCGTCCTGGCTGGATATTTTCGCGCTGAATGCGCGCAAGCGGGTCTACTTCGTCTCAAAGGCTGAAGTCGCGGGCTGGATCGGCATCGGCTGGCTCGCCCGCGCGACAGGGACAATCTTCATTGAGCGCTCAGCCCGCCAGGCCCGCGCCCAGAAGGAGCTGTTCGAAGCCCGCCTCGCCGCGCGCCACAAGCTGCTGTTCTTCCCCGAGGGGACGTCGTCCGACGGCCAGCGCGTCCTGCCGTTCAAATCCACGATCTTCGCCGCGTTCTTTGCAGACAGCCTCAAAGATCAGGCGTGGATCCAGCCAGTGACGGTCCACTACACAGCCCCGAAAGACGCCGACACACGGTTCTACGGCTGGTTTGGGGACATGAGCTTTGGCGAGCACGCCATACAGGTCCTCGCGGCATCGCCTCAGGGCGGGGTCGACGTCATCTATCATGAGCCCGTCCCAGTCTCGGATTTCGCGGATCGCAAATCGCTGGCCGCCCACTGCGAAGCTGTCGTTCGATCCGGTTTCCCAGAAGGTGCGGTTCAGCCGGTTTGAAATGCGAGTTGCACCTTGATCGCCTGGGTGCGGTCAGAGGCGAGGTCGAAGGCCGCGATCGCGTCGTTCAGGGGAAGGACCTGGGTGACAAGGGGGGCGGTGTTGATGCGCCCGGCCTGCATCATTTCGACGGCGGTGGCGAATTCGAAGTGAAAGCGGAATGAGCCTTTGAAGACCAGCTCTTTCGCGGTCATCGCCTGAACAGGCAGGGTCATGTCGCCCCCGAGGCCGAGCTGCACGATGGTGCTGCAGGGACGCATGGCCGGGACGGCGGAGGCGAGGGCGGAGGCCACGCCGGAGCATTCGAACAGGACGTCGAAATGGCCCTTGTCGGCAGTGAAGGGGTCTAGCCCGTCGGGCGTATCGACGACGTTGACGGTGTGGTCGGCGCCCAACTCTCGTGCTTTTGCGAGGGTGAAGGGGGTGATGTCCGTGGCGACGATCTGGACCGCGCCCGCCGCGCGGGCGACGAGGACGGCAAGCAGACCGATGGGGCCGCAGCCGGTCACCAGCACGTGCTTGCCCATGAGGTCGCCCGCCTGCTTGGCCGCGTGAAGGACGACGGCGAGCGGCTCTGCCATCGCGGCTTCGGCGGGCGTCAGGCCGTCGGCCACAACGCATTGCGACGCCTCGGCGACGAGCAGTTCGCGAAAGGCGCCCTGGATGTGCGGGAAGGGCATGGCGGAGCCGTAGAAGCGCATGCCAAGGCTGTGGTTGTGCAGACCTTCAAGGCTGTAGCGATCCGTGCCCCCAGGGCGGGAGGGGGAGACGGCAACGAGCTGGCCGACCTCCAGCCCCGCAACGCCATCGCCGAGCGCGGCGATGCGGCCGGCGACTTCGTGGCCAAGGATCATCGGTTCTTTCAGGCGCACCGTGCCGAAGCCGCCGTGGTTGTAATAGTGCAGGTCCGACCCGCAGATCCCACCGTTTTCCATGGCGACCAGCACCTCTCCGGCGCCCGGCGTCGGGTCGGGATGCTCCTCAATCCGCAGGTCCTTGGCGGCGTGGGCGGTGATCGTCTTCATGGGGTGCCTCTTGTCTTGACAAGCTGAGTTATCGGTAACATTAACGGTAACGTTACGCATAACACATACCAAAACACCAGCGTCAATGCTGTTCGAGGGAGAGAGATGTCGAAGCTTTTTTCACTGGAAGGGAAGCGGGCGCTGATCACCGGCTCATCGCAGGGGATCGGGTTAGCGTTGGCGCAAGGTCTGGCAGAGGCGGGCGCCGAGATTGTCCTGAACGGGCGCGATGCGGCGAAGCTGGAGGCGGCGGCTGGCAAGCTGACCGGAGCGCGGACGCTGGCGTTTGACGTGACGGACCATGATGCGGTGCGGGCCGCGGTGGACGGTTTCGAGGCGGATGTAGGCGCGATCGACATCCTCGTAAACAACGCTGGGATGCAGCACCGGACACCCCTGGAGGATTTCCCGGCGGACGCGTTTGAGCGGCTGCTTCAGACCAACATCGCGAGCGTCTTTCATGTCGGTCAGGCCGTGGCGCGGCACATGATCGCGCGCGGGGCTGGCAAGGTGATCAACATTGCGTCGGTGCAGACGGCGCTCGCCCGCCCGGGGATCGCTCCCTACACGGCGACCAAGGGCGCGGTTGGGAACCTGACGAAAGGGATGGCGACGGACTGGGCGAAGCATGGGCTTCAGTGCAATGCGATTGCGCCCGGGTACTTCGACACGCCGCTGAACGCGGCGCTGGTCGCCGACCCGGAGTTCTCGGCCTGGCTTAAGAAGCGCACACCGGCGGGGCGCTGGGGGCAGGTGGAAGAACTCGTGGGCGCCTGCGTGTTTCTGTCGTCGCCTGCGTCAAGCTTCGTCAACGGGCACACGCTGTTCGTCGATGGCGGCATCACGGCCTCGCTATGACAGAGCGGGTGGGCCTCATCGGCGCGGGTGCAATGGGCGGCGCCATCGGCGCGCGGCTGCTGGAGACGGGCAACACGCTTGCGGTGTTCGACCTCGATGCCGAGAAGGTGCAGGCGCTCGTCGACAAGGGCGCACGTGCCGCGAGCTCGGCGGCAGATGCGGCGAGGGACTCGGACTTTGTGATCACATCGCTGAACTCGGCAGAGATCGTGGGGATCGCGGCGTTTGGGGCAGACGGAATCGCCGATGGAGCGGCCCCTGGCACGACGATCATCGACATGTCCTCGATTGCCCCCGATGCGACTCGGGAACTTGCAGCTCGGGCGGCGGAGAAGGGGCTCGCCTGGGTGGATAGCCCGCTTTCCGGTGGCGCGCCCAAAGCGGCGATCGGAGAACTGACGCTGATGGCTGGCGGCGAGGCTGCGAATGTCGAGCGGGCGCATCAGGTGCTGCGGCACGTGGCCTCGAACTACACGCATATGGGCCCCGCGGGCGCCGGTCAGACAACAAAGCTTATCAACCAAGTGCTCTGCGGGCTCGGCTTCCTTGCAGTGGCCGAGGCCTGCCAACTGGCGCTCGATGCTGGCGTCGATGCCGAGAAAATCCCGCAGGCGCTCAAAGGCGGGCGCGCCGACAGCGCGCTGCTGCAAGAGTACCTGCCGCGCATGGCCACCAAGGACTACCGGCGCACAGGGCGGATCGACAACATGGTCAAGGACCTGAACGCGGTGAACGATCTGGCGCGACAGGTCGGAACGTCGATGCCGATGACCGCTCTATGTGCCGAGATCCACCGGATGCTCACAGCGGCCGGGCTCGGCGGCGAAGACCAGGCCGCCGTTATGGAGTTCTTCCGGGGGGCCAAGGGGATCGACCTGTGACCTCCCCCGCGCGTCGCGTGACCATGCGGGATCTGGCGCGCGCCGTAGGCGTGTCGTCGATGACCGTGTCGCGGGCGTTGCGGGGCGATGCGACAGTCAGTGACGAAACCCGGCAGAAGGTCGAGGCGGCAGCGCGAGACCTAGGCTACGTCTATGACCTGACGGCGCAGGCGTTTCGGACGAAGAAGTCGGGCTTTGTCGCCGTGACGCTGCCATCGCTCAACAGCGCCAATTTTGCCGAAACCTATGGCGCCCTGTCCGCAGGGACGGACATGCAGCTTTTGCTGGGGGCCACGAACTACGACATGGCGCAGGAGGAAGAGGCGGTACGCCAGCTTTTGACCCGCAACCCCGAGGCGCTGATCCTCACCGGCGGCCACCACACCGACACTACGCGGGAGCTTGTGACCGGCCGCGGGGTGCCGGTGATCGAGATCTGGGACCTGCCCTCACAGCCACTGGGCCACTGCGTCGGGTTCTCGAATGCCGACGCCATGGGCGGTCTCGTGGCGCATCTGGCGCATGCAGGCCGATGGCGGATCGGGTTTATCGGCGCGTCCGAGGGCCGGGACTTTCGCGGGGCAGAGCGGCGCAAAGGGGCCGAAGCGGCGGCAAAGGCGCTTGGGCTGCCGCCGATCACGTTCCTCGATGCCGGGCCGGCGCCGATCTCGATGCGGCACAGCGCGGCGCTGCTGGACGAGATGGGCGCGGCGCGCGTGGCGGAGTTCGACGCGCTGATTGGTGTGGCCGATCCGGTGGCCTTCGGCGCGCTGAGCGCGTGCCAGAGGATGGGGCTACGGGTGCCAGACGACATCGCGATTGCCGGGTTCGGCAACTTCGAGATCGCGTCTGTCTGCGCGCCCCGGATCACCACGGTGGACGTGCATTCGGGGAAGATCGGTGAAGAGACAGCCCGACTGCTGGGCGACCTGCTGGAGGGCGATCTGCCCCCGCAACGGATAGATGTCGGCGCCCGCGTGGTGGTGGGCGAGACCGGCTGACCTCACCGGGCCATTGTAGCGCGGGTGTCGAAAGGGTTGATCCGGAGGAATTGCTCGGCCATGCTGTGACCGATAACACCCGAGAAGGCCCGATCTTGTCGAAACCATCCACGACCGTCACGATGCGAGATGTGGCCCGCGTTGCCGGGGTGTCGCGGATGACGGTCTCGCGGGCGCTGAAGGACGACAGTCCGATCTCGGACGAAACGCGTGCCAAGATCCTCAAAGTCGTGCGGGATCTGAACTATGTCCCCGATCAGATGGCGGGCAGCCTGACGACCAAGCGGTCGGGCTTTGTGGCGCTGCTGGTGCCGTCACTGAACAACCTCCACTTCGCCGAAACCGTGCAGGCGCTGACCGAAGAGCTAGAGCCGATTGGCCAGCAGCTCCTCGTCGGGCACACCGATTATCAGGCGGCCCGGGAAGAGAAGTTGGTCGAGGCGATGCTCCGACGGCGGCCCGAGGCGATTGTGCTGTCATACGACGGGCACTCGGACCGGACAGAGCGGTTGCTGCGCGAGATGAACATCCCGGTAATCCAGTTGTGGGAGCGGCCCGAACACCCGATTGGGCACACAATTGGCTTTTCAAACAAGGACTCTGCGGCAAATATGACGCGTGCGTTGATCGGACGCGGATATCGCAACATCGCGTTTCTGGGCGAGTCGGATGACGCCTGGTCGCGTGGCGCGGCGCGGCGCGCGGGGTGGCGGTTGGCCATGGACGAGGCGGGCCTCTCCTCGCATCGGCTGACCCAATACGGCAAGCCGCCCCTGTCGATTGAGGCGGGCGCCGAGGCGGTGCCGCGCCTGCTTGAGGCCTATCCTGACACGGACTGCATCTTCTGCGTGTCCGACTCCCCGGCGTTCGGGGCGATCTCGGCGCTAAAGACGATGGGGCTGTCGGTACCAAAGGATATCGGGATTGCCGGGTTCGGGAACTTTGAGGTGTCGCGGTTTTCGGTTCCGATGATCTCGACCGTGATCGTGGACCCCAAGCGCATCGGGCGCTCTACCGGCAAGCTGATCACCACGCTTCTACAGGACGACTCGCCGCTGCCGCACCATCTGACGATGGAGACCGAGGTTTGCCTGCGCGGAAGCACAAAATGAACTCCGGAGAGTTTTTCGCTTGTGTTACCGGTCACACAAAGCTAGCGTGAAAATCGGAGGCCTGGGGAGGGTGCATGCCGAAGATTGAACTCGACAAACTGGTCAAGCGGTATGGCGACGTTGAAGTGCTGCACCACATCGACCTCGCCATGGAAGACAATGAATTTACCGTGCTTGTCGGGCCATCCGGCTGCGGCAAGTCGACGACGCTTCGAATGATCGCGGGGCTGGAGGATGTGTCGGACGGTGAGATTTTTGTCGATGGCGCCCCGGTCAGCCATCTGGAACCGAAAGAGCGTGACCTTGCGATGGTCTTCCAGGATTACGCGCTATACCCGCACATGAACGTGGCCCAAAACATCTCGTTCGCACTGCGCCTGGCGCGGCGTCCGAAATCCGAGATCAACACGAAGGTCAAAGAGGTCGCCGATATGGTCGGCCTGACGGAGTTCCTGCACCGCAAGCCCGGCGCCCTGTCGGGCGGTCAGCGGCAGCGGGTGGCCATGGCGCGGGCGCTGGCCAAGGACAGCGCGATTTTCTTGTTTGATGAGCCGTTGTCGAACCTCGACGCGAAGCTGCGGGGGCAGATGCGGGCGGAACTCGCGCTGATGAGTCAGCGGGTCGAGAAGAACATGATCTACGTCACCCATGACCAGATCGAGGCGATGACCCTGGCAGATCGCATCGTGGTCATGAACGGGGGCCATATCCAGCAGCAGGGCACCCCGGAAGAGCTGTTCAAGCGCCCGGTGAACCGCTTCGTCGCGGGATTCCTGGGCTCGCCGCCGATGAACTTCCTACATGGCGATATTGAAGACCGGGACGGACGGATCTTTGTTGTCGGCGAAGGCTTTGCGCTGCGTCTTGAAGGTGAAAAGGCCGCGGCGGCGCAGGCGCATTCGCAGCGCTCGGTCATCCTCGGCGTACGGCCCTCGGACCTGCGGTTTAACTCGGATGCGCCGGAGGATCAGTCGCTGACGCTGAAAATCACCGTGTCGGAATATGTGGGTGCGCAGTCTGTCCTGCTGTGCACCTGCGGACCATCGAATGTGATGGTGGAGCTTGCGTCGGAAACCCCGGTGGCACTTGGGCAGACGCTGCGTTTTGGGGTCAACCCGAACGGCGTCCACCTGTTCGATAAGGAAACAGAAAAAGCAATATGATCAACACGATGGGAGGTTACCAGATGTTGAAACACCTTAAGACAACCGCTGCAGGGCTTGCGGCGGCAACGCTGCTTGCCGGGGGGGCTGGCGCCAATCCGTATGAGGAGTATGCAGGCACGACGCTGATCGTGAACTTTCCGGCGCACCCGCATTACGACGCGGTCATGCAGATCCTGCCCGAGTTCACGGCGCAGACCGGCATCGAGGTAGAAGTGGATCAGCTTCCCTACCTCAAGATGCGAGAGCGTCAGACGCTGGAGCTTGCGCAGGACGAGGGTGAGTATGATCTGATCGCCTACGTCGTGTTCTCGAAGGCCGATTACGTCTTTGCGGATCAGTTGGAGAACCTGGCAAAGTACTTCATGAACCCGAAGCTGGCCGATCCGGCCTATGACGCCGACGATCTGATTGACGGGTACGTCTACAACATTGGGTTTGCCGGTGGGAACAAGGGGTATCTGGAGGGCAAGACCGGCTCTCTGTTCGGCATTCCCTACGGGTCCGAGACGTCGATCCTTGGCTATCGCACCGATATCTTTGAGAAGCACGGCCTCGAAGTCCCTGAAACCTATGACGAAATGCTGGAACTCGCCTGCCAGATCCCGGAGCTTGAGCCGGGCATGGGTGGCGTTGCGTCGCGCGCAGCCTCAGGTCACCACGCGAGCCACGCGTTTCTTCTGCACCTCGCGCCGTTGGGTGGCCGCGTGTTTGATGATGAGTGGAACCCCATCGTCAACAACGAAGCGGGCGTGAAGGCGGCCGAGGCGTTGAAGACCATCGTCGATTGCGGGCCTGAGGGGTCGACGAACTTTGGCTTTGGTGAGGCTCTGGGTGCGTTCCTTGCGGGGGACACCGCGATGTTCCTCGACACGACAGTCGTGTCCGGACAGACGCTGGATCCTTCGCGTGCCGCGCCCGAAGTGCTCGGCAACGTTGGCTGGGCGCTGCACCCGATGGGTGAGCGTCGCGGGTCGCAGACCGGTGGCTTCGGCATCGGCATTCCGTCGAACGCCGAGAACAAGGAAGCCGCGTTCCTGCTGATGCAGTGGCTAACCTCGAAAGAGGGCGACAAGCTGGTGGCGATGGCCGGCGGCAACCCCTCGCGCTTTTCGACCCACGCGGACGCCGAGGTGAACGAGAAGTTCCCGCACATGGCGACGTTTGGTGAGGCGCTGAAGTACGCTGACCCCGACTGGCGTCCAATCATCCCCGTCTGGGGCAAGATCAACGCCGATCTCGGCACGACGCTGTCGAAGGTGCTGACCGAAGACCTCGACATCCAGGAAGCGCTGGATGGCGTGGCCGAACGCACGCGCGCCGTGATGGAAGAGGCCGGGTACTACACCTGGAACTGACCTGAGCCACCGGGGGCGGGTCCGCCCGCCCCCTGCCAACGCTCCCTCCGAGGACAGTGCAATGACCGAGACGGCAATGGGACCCGGCGCGTCTTCCGCCACAAGGGTCGCGCGAAAGCGCGTCCGCCTGGCGAACCGACTGACGCCCTACATGTTCATGGGACCGGCCTTTGTGATCATGGCCATCGCGCTGATCTATCCGCTGGGCTACATGGTCTGGGGCAGCTTCCGCGACTGGGCGCCCAGCCAGACCATCGGCGAGGCTGAGTTCGTCGGGCTCAAGAACTACATCACGCTCTGGGGCGACCCGAACTTTTGGGAAAGCCTGACCGTCACCCTGACATTCGCCTTCGTCGTCGTCTCGGTCGAGATGGTGCTCGGCGTCGGCCTCGCTCTGCTGCTGGACAGGAACATCCGTGGCATGTCCGTCCTGCGCACGCTGTTTATCCTACCCATGATGATCGCCCCAGTCGTGGTCGGCCTCATGTGGCGCTACATGTATCACCCCACCGTCGGCACGTTTAACCGAACGCTCGACAGCCTCGGTCTGCCCACGGTCGACTGGCTGGGTCAGAACGCGCTGATGAGCGTCATCATCGCCGACATCTGGCAGTGGACACCGTTCATCTTCATCCTCGCGCTCGCCGCGCTGCAATCGTTGCCCCGCTCGGCGCTGGAAGCGGCGCGGATCGACGGGGCGACCGCCTGGCAGCAGATCTGGTTCATCAAGCTACCGCTGATGATGCCGGTGCTGATCGTGACCTGCCTCCTGCGCCTGATCGACGCGTTCAAGGTGCTTGAGGTCATCCTCGTCATGACCCAGGGCGGGCCGGGCCTGTCGACCGAAATCCTCGCGCTGCGCATCTCGCGCACAGCGACGGAATTCCAGGAACTGGGCGTGGCCGCCGCAATGTCGAACTACTTGCTGTTGCTGCTTCTCGCGCTGACCCTGGGGATGTTCGCCTTCCAACGCCTGCAAGAGGCCCGCGCCGCCCGCGTCCGCGCCGCAGCAGAGGAGGACGTCTGATGGCACAGCCGAACGAACGCCAGAACCCCGCATTCTACGCGCTGCTGGCGGTTCTGATCTTCATGTCGATCGGTCCAGTTTTGTTGATGCTGATCAACAGCTTCAAGCTGGACGTTGACATCATTTCGGGCTCAACCGGGCTGATCTTCCTGCCGACGATCCAGAACTATGAAGCCGCGCTCTGCGACTTCACCGGCTACCAGCCGTGCACGCTGAAATTCGGCGGGGCGTTTGTGAATTCGCTGATCATAGCCCTGATCTCTACCGCACTGACGCTGGTGATCGGGTGCATGGCGGCCTACGCGCTCGTGCGGTTCCGGTTCATGGGTCGGGATACGGTGTCGCTGACCACGCTGATGGTGCGGATGGTGTCGCCCGCCGTGCTGCTTGTCCCCGTGTTCGGTCTGTGGAACAACGAGTTCTGCCTCGACCGCGACGGGCTTATCGGCGGCTGGATCAGGGAAGAATTCGGCGGGCGGGGCGACGTCTGTCTGGCAGGGACGCATGCGGGGATCATCCTCGTCTACATCGCGATGAACCTGCCCTTCGTTATCTGGATCCTGCAAAGCTTCATCGTCCAGGTGCCCCGCAGCCTTGAAGAAGCCGCCCGAGTCGATGGCGCCGGGCCGTTCCAGGTGTTCTTCCGCGTGGTCCTGCCGCTGATCAAGCCGGGCCTTGCGGCGGCGGCGATCTTTACCTTCCGCATCGCCTGGAACGAGTACCTGCTGGCCTCCGCCCTGTCGGATCGCGACACCAAGACGGTGCCGATCCTGATC
>JBCCXY010000081.1:0-18687 GCA_039190895.1 Pseudomonadota bacterium
ATTTTAAAGAGGGCCTGACGGTGCTGGAGTACTTCAACTCCACTCACGGCGCCCGGAAGGGCCTCGCGGATACGGCGTTGAAGACGGCGAACTCGGGTTATCTGACGCGGCGCCTGGTGGACGTTGCGCAGGACTGCATCGTGCGCATGAAGGACTGCGGCACCGAAAACGCGATCACTGCCGAGGCGGCGGTCAACGACGGTGAAGTCGTGGCCTCGCTGGGCGAGCGTGTGCTGGGCCGGGTGGCGGCGGAAGACGTCATCAAACCGGGCACCGACGAGGTGATCGTCTCGAAGAACGAGCTGATCGACGAACGGAAGGCCGACATGATCGAAGGCGGCGGTCTTGCGACCGTCCGCATCCGCTCGCCGCTGACCTGTGAGGCGGAAGAGGGTGTGTGCGCCATGTGCTATGGCCGCGACCTTGCACGCGGGACGATGGTGAACGTTGGCGAAGCTGTCGGCATCATCGCGGCACAGTCCATCGGTGAACCCGGCACACAGCTTACGATGCGGACGTTCCACATCGGCGGCATCGCGCAGGGTGGTCAGCAGTCGTTCCTTGAGGCATCGACAGCGGGCAAGGTCGAATTCCGCAACCCGAACACGATCGAGAACTCCATTGGTGAGACGATCGTGCTGGGCCGGAACATGACCATCGCCGTGATCGACGAAAACGGGGTGGAGCGGGCGAGCCACAAGCTGGGCTATGGCTCCAAGCTGCACGTGACGGATAGCGCGACGGTGGACCGTGGCGACAAGCTGTTCGAGTGGGACCCGTACACGTTGCCGATCATCGCCGAGAAGAAGGGGTCTGCGAAGTTCGTCGACCTTGTTTCGGGCATCGCGGTTCGGGAAGAGACGGACGACGCCACCGGGATGACGCAGAAGATCGTGTCGGACTGGCGGTCGGCGCCAAAGGGCAACGAGCTGAAGCCCGAGATCATCCTGATCGACAACGATGGCGAGCCGGTGCGCAATGATCAGGGCAACCCGATCACCTACCCGATGTCG
The DNA here is from genome assembly GCA_039190895.1 of Pseudomonadota bacterium. GTDB lineage: Bacteria > Pseudomonadota > Alphaproteobacteria > Rhodobacterales > Rhodobacteraceae > Ovoidimarina. Next base: position 1,014 of record JBCCXY010000081.1, read on the forward strand.
GTCGACGCCATTCTGTCGGTCGAAGACGGGTCTGAAGTGCAGGCCGGTGACGTGGTTGCGCGGATCCCGCGTGAGGGTGCGAAGACGAAGGACATCACCGGTGGTCTGCCGCGTGTGGCCGAACTCTTTGAAGCGCGCCGTCCGAAGGATCACGCGATCATCGCCGAAATCGACGGCACGGTGAAGTTCGGGCGCGACTACAAGAACACGCGCCGGATCAGCATCGAGCCCGCCGACGAGTCGATGGAAGCGGTCGAGTACATGGTGCCCAAGGGCAAGCACATCCCGGTGGCCGAAGGCGACTTCGTCCAGAAGGGTGACTACATCATGGACGGCAACCCGGCCCCGCACGACATCCTGTCGATCATGGGGGTCGAGGCGCTGGCGGATTACATGATTGACGAGGTGCAGGACGTTTATCGCCTTCAGGGCGTGAAGATTAACGACAAGCACATCGAGGTCATCGTCCGGCAGATGCTGCAGAAGTGGGAGATCCTCGACAGCGGGGAGACGACGCTTCTGAAGGGCGAGCATGTCGACAAGGCAGAGCTTGACGCAGCCAACGCCAAGGCCGAAGCCAAGGGCGCGCGGCCTGCATCGGGTGAGCCGATCCTGCTTGGGATCACCAAGGCCTCGCTTCAGACCCGGTCGTTCATCTCGGCAGCGTCGTTCCAGGAGACCACGCGGGTCCTTACCGAGGCGTCGGTGCAGGGCAAACGTGACACGCTGGTCGGCCTGAAAGAGAACGTGATCGTCGGGCGTCTGATTCCGGCCGGGACCGGTGGCGCAACGCAGCGCGTCCGTCGCATCGCGCAAGACCGCGATCAGGTGGTCATCGAAGAGGCCAAATCGGAAGCCGCCGCGGCCGCTGCATTGGCCGCGCCGGTGCAGGACTTCGAGGGCGCCGAGGAGATCGACGCCGGTCTGGTGGATCTGCCAGAAAGCCGCGAGTGACACTTGAAAAGCCCCGCTTCGGCGGGGCTTTTTCTTTGCCGGGTCGCCGCGATGTTATGCGCGGTGCTTTGGGGACATTGGCGCTGTTTGGATTATCACATGCGGGCGCACGCTTCATGGTGCCGCCAGAGGAAGGCCCGCATGAGTTGACCTTCATGCAGTGGCCTGTTCATCCCGTTGTTTATCGCGACGGGGTCTTTCGCGAGATGGTGCAGCAGACCATCGCGGACATTGCCAATACCATTGCAGACTTCGAACCGGTGGTCATGCTGGCAGCGGAAAGCGAGCACCGCGCGGCGCGGGCCAAGTTGGCTGATACGGTTGAGCTTTGGGACATCCCGACAGACGACCTTTGGTGCCGAGATTCCGGCCCGATCTTCGCAGTCGACGAGGCGGGGGAGTTGGCGGTCACGCATATCCAGTTCAACGGGTGGGGTCAGAAGCAGTCTCACGGGGCGGACGCTGAGGTGGCGCGACGCGTGGCCGAGAGGCTGGGAGTACCTCTGATCCCCAGCGGCCTGACGGGCGAAGGCGGCGGTGTTGAGCACGATGGCCATGGTCTGTTGATGGCGCATGAAAGCAGTTGGGTGACCGAGGATCGCAATCCCGGCATGACACGTGACCAGGTGGAACAGCGTCTGTTGGCTGCATACGGGGCAGATCGGATGATCTGGTCCAGTGGAGTTTGGGGCGAGGACATAACGGATTATCACATCGACAGCCTCGCGCGCTTTACTGGCCCGGGTCGGGTTCTGATGAATCTGCCGGACGAGCCAGACATGGATGACCCGTTTCATGTCGCGGCGCTGGAAACGCATGACCGGCTGAAGGCGGATGTGCTGGAGATTGAGGTGATCCCGGAGCCAAATAGTCCGCGCATCCGCTGTGCCGATTTCGTCGGCTCTTACGTGAACTACTACGTTTGCAATGGCGCCGTCATCGCGGCCCAGTTCGGGGATCGAGACACCGATGCGATTGCGGCGGAGGCGTTGGCGCGGCACTATCCGGAGCGCAAGGTTGTGGCATTGAACGTAGACCCGTTGGGTGAGCTAGGCGGCGGCATTCACTGCGCAACGCAACAGATGCCCGGCTGATAACCTGGAGGGATGCGTGGAGCACTCATTTTGGCATGACCGGTGGAAAGCGAATGAGCTCGGCTTTCATGAGGCGGATGGCAATGCGTTACTCGCCAGCCACTTTGGGACGCTGGGGAAGCCGGAGGGCGCGCGGGTATTTGTGCCGCTATGCGGGAAGACGCGCGACATCGGCTGGCTTTTGGCACAAGGATGTCGCGTCGTGGGGACGGAGCTTAGTGAGATTGCGGTTCGTGATCTCTTCAAGGATCTTGGCCTGTCGCCTGAGAAATCGGAAGTGGGCGAGTTGAACCGGTATGCGGGACCGTCGATCGAGGTGTTCGTGGGCGATCACTTTACTCTGACAGCCGATGTGCTGGGGACGGTGGATGCGATCTATGATCGGGCAGCGTTTGTGGCGCTGCCGTCGAAGATGCGGCAGAGATACAGCGCGAGCCTGAAGGCGTTGGCCCCGGGGGTTCCGCAGTTGTTGATCACATTTGAGTATGATCAGTCCGTGATGCCCGGGCCGCCGCATTCAATCTCAACGGAGGAAGTCGGGGCGCACTATGCCGATGCGTTCGACATCGAGATGCTTGAGGTGAAGGACGTGGCGGGCAAGCTTAAAGGGAAAGTCGAGGCGACGGAGACGATTTGGCATCTGACGCCGAAATGACGCGGGGCGGTGGGCAGATTGCCCATCCTATGTCAGGCGGCGGGTGATGGCGTATTTGCAGCGAGGGTCGTGGGTAATCACGAACGTCAGGGCAGCTCGCATGCGGTTGAAGCTGTCGCCGTAGAAGTACAGCGCCGTGCGGTCGCCAATCTGCGCGGAGCCCTGATAGAGACCCGTACCCTCCATCGCGTCGGTGCAAAGCTCAACGATATCAAGGCGATCATCTTCGGTTATCCCCGCTGTGAGCAGGTAAATCCCCAGGCCGTGGCTTTTGCCGAATGACCGATCCTCTTTTGAGCCGTCTACGCAAAGAGTCGATCCGACGGGCGCATCCATGTCCTGGAGCATCGTCTCGACCCGGGTGAGGGCTCGCTCGGCACGAGTGACAAGCCTCAGAGTGAGGATCACGTCCTCGGGTTCGCCTCTGTCGTCCTGTTGAATCTCCATGCGCTCGACGCTGCCGAGGCCCGCATCGCTGAGGTTGCGGGTCATGGGGCCGGCGAAGATGGCTTCGGCGGCGTCCCGGTCGGTTTTCGTCGGCATCCGCACAGTGACGGTGTGCCCTGCTTCGTGCCGCCCAGACATGAGGCGGCTAATTCCACTCAAAATCATACACATCACCCGTGGCGCTACCCCGGGTAGTTAACGCGGAATTGCGGTTGATTCGCGGCTACTTTCGGAAGTTGTCCAGGCTGACGATATCGGCGTCTTTGCGTGGGGTGTCCTCCGCCGGGTCCGCTGCTACGGGCGCCAGGTTGGCGGGGTCGATGGGTGCATCGACGGCGCTTTCCCCGTCCTGCGACTTGAAGACGAGGCCGAACTCCACCGACGGGTCGGCGAACGTGCGAATTGCGTCGAAGGGGACGTAGATCGGTTCTGGCTTGCCGCCGAAGAAGAGCGTGACCGAGAACCCGTCTTGTGAAACGTCGAGGTCCTTGTACTTGTTTTGCAGGACCATCGTCATCTCGTCCGGGAAGCGGTCGGACAGCCAATCGGCAATCTCAACATCCGGGTGCATCGTATTGAATGTAATAAAGAAATGATGGTCACCGGGGAGGCCATCGCGCGCGACATCGCCCAGGACAGTCTGGATCAGGCCGCACAACGCGCGGTGCATCAGGTTGCCGTAGTCGATCTCTCCCGTCATGGGGAACCTCTGCTCTCTATGCGGGAGTCTACGGTGGATTCGGGGCGAAAGAAAAGGGCGCCGCGGGATTTACACAGCCCATCCGGCGAGAAGGCCAAGAACCGCCGCAATGCCGAGCACTCGCAGCAGGGGCCATCTCAGAATGAGCAGCGCGATGGCCGCGAGGACGGCAAGGACGAGGGCAATGGGGTCAAGTGAGGCCGTGTCCGGGGCGATCAGGTGGAGGGGGCCGAAGGTCACAGTCTCGACCCGAGCGAAGATCACGTGTGCGGCGAACCAGAGCGATAGGTTCAGGATCACACCCACGACGGCCGCCGTGATGGCTGCGAGGGCGCCGGTCAGGCGGGGGCGGGCCGATATCCACTCCAGATATGGGGCGCCTGCGAAGATCCAGAGGAAGCATGGGATGAACGTGACCCACAGGGTCAGGGCGGCGGCTGCGAGGGCGAGGCCGACGCCGCCGGCCGAAAACCCGGCGAGGAAGCCGACGAATTCGGTCACGAGGATCAGTGGGCCCGGCGTCGTTTCGGCGAGACCGAGGGCGTCAATCATTTGTTCGGTCGTAAGCCATTGGCGATCCTGGACGACTTCTTGCGTCATGTAGGCAAGCACGGCATAGGCGCCACCGAAGGTGACCACGGCGAGTTTTGAGAAGAACACCGCGACTTCGGTCAAGAATTTTGCTCCCGAGGCCCACAGGATCGCGACGGGGGCGGCCCAGAGCGTAAGCCAGATCACCACCGTTTGCCCGGTGCCCGCGGCGCGGGGCAGGGGCACATCCCGCGTTGGATAGTCGCCCGAGCGGACGGCGCCATAGAGGGCGGCGAGGGCAATGATCAGTGGGAAGGGTAGAGAGAATGCGAATATCGCGAGGAACGACAGGCCGGCGAGTACCCAGTAGTCGGTCCGCTTCAGTGCCTTTTGCGCGACCTTGATCAGGGCCCCGATGACAATGGCGAGGACGGCGGCTTTGACGCCGAGAAATGCCGCTTGCACGAACGGCACGGCCCCGAACGAGGCGTAGAGCGCCGCAAGCGCGAGCACGACCACCGCCCCGGGCACAACGAACAGTGCCCCGGCGATCAGGCCGCCAACTGTGCCGTGCAGTCGCCATCCGGCGTAGGTTGCGAGTTGCATTGCCTCGGGCCCCGGCAGCAGCATGGCGAAGGAGAGGGCGCGGAGGAACGTCTCTTCTTCCAGCCATGCGCGTTCCTCGACCAACTCGCGGTGCATCAGCGCGATCTGCGCGGCGGGCCCGCCGAAGGACAGGACCCCGATGCGTGCAAACACGCGGGTGAGTTCCGAGAGGCTGACCATGATATCCCTGTTCCGCCAGGGTGAGCGTTACGCCATTTGAGTATTTTCAGCCAGAAGAAGCACGGGACGCACCCAGCCTCTTCATCTTGGGAGAAAACTAGCCGGAGGGTGGAGATGCAGGCTTCTGTTGCCAGGTGCCTGCGAACCCCGCCTTACCTTGCTAGAGGCAAGGGCTTAAAGTTCGGTCTTACCGACTGCCATTAGGCAGCGAGTGCAACCTGAGCATCGTTGTCGTTTGCAACTATGCGATTTGGACCGATATCGGTGGTACCTCACCGAGACAAAGCTAACCCCTTTAGACGTCCGTCGATCCTATTTCGGCCCCAAGTGCCCTCAAACGAAGGGTTTTTTGGTGGAGCCGCCGGGTACCGCCCCCGGGTCCGATCCGCTTATTACGAGCGCGTTTATGTCCATAGTCCCTGACGGGACATCAGAGAGATAAAGGTTCAGCTACGCCAAATCAACTGGCGTGCCCTATGGCAGGACGTCGACAATTGTTGTGGAAATGCGATCCGCTAGTGACGTGGATGCGTTGGTGATCGCCAGAAGCACTGCGAGCCCCAGGGCGACGACCGCCGCTGTCAAGACAACCCAGTCTACCGTTACGGCCCCGTCCTCATCATTTTTGAACTTACGTACTAGTTTCATTACAGACCTCCGCAGGAGGCCCCGCCGCGGGGCCCTCGTTAATGACGCCTCATCCTAGGTTGAAATGCGTCGAAATTGCGGTGGTGGCTGCCACAAACGGTCTGTTTCGGTCATAAAAGGGGTAACCAGGGCGCAGGGCCCCGGTCGCTGCGGTTTCAGAAGCCCGCTTTGATCTTCTCGAACTCTGCAATCATGCGTTCGCGCAGGGCATTGTCCATGGGGAGCTGATACAACACGGGAACGTCGACCGGTTGCAGGCCGGCGGCGGTCAGGTCTTCTAGCGTGTACTGGCCCATCGCCTCGACGTTGGAGTGGCCGTAGCCCCATTCGCCGACGATGTAATCCGCCACGGGTTTGCCGAGCCACTGGTTCATGAAAAAGTGGGCTTTGTCTTCCGATCCGGGTCCGTCGACGACGTTTACGTACCCGCAGAACCAGGCGGATGAACCTTCGACGGCCTCACGCTCAAACCCGATGTTGAAGCCGTCGGCGTTCATGGTCGCGGGTGTTTCGTTCCAGGCCCAGGCGACGAGTACTTCACCCGTGCCCATCAATTGGGCGAGCGCCGAGCCATCGGTCCAGTAGGCACGGACGTTGGGGTGCACCTCGCGCAGCCAGGCGTTGGCGGCCTCGAAATCTTCTTCAGTGGCCTTGGTCCAGTCGGTGAGGCCCGTTGCGAGGTACGCGAGCGCGTAGATATCGTCGACGTTGTCGGGCAGCGCGATGCGCCCGGCGAGTGCGGGGTCTTTGAAGACCGCGAGTGACTGCACCTGATCTTCGGTAATTTCGTCCGCGTTGTAGGCGATGGCCGTGGCGCCATTGTCGGCGGGGATGAAGTAAACGTTGTCCCCATCGGTGAAGATCGGGTCGGTCTTGAACCGCTCTGCGACCGTTGCGTAGTTGGGGATCTTGGAGATGTCCCATGGCTCGATGAGGCCCGCCTGGCGCCACTTGTCGACAGACTGAGAGCAGGGATGCGCGACGTCGGCTTTGAAGCCCGAGCGAAGCTTCTGGAACGCCTCTTCTTCCTCGCCGAAGAACGTGTAGGACGGGCCCTCGCCGAACTCGGCGGCGTACTCCTGCCAGTACCCTTCTTCCTCGAATCCGGACCAGTCAAAGATCAAAAGCTCGGAATCTTGCGCCCCGGCTGCGGCGGCCACAAGCGTCAGCGCGGCACTGCCCAGAAGTGTGTTCTTGAGTGTCATCGCACCCTCCCAAAACGAAAATCCGCACGACGCTAAAAGCGTTTGAGGCCGCCTGCAAGGCCCGGTTAACGGCGCATTTCGGGGTGCACGAAAATCGGGCAGTTGGTTGACGTTGGGTTATGTGGAGGGCGACAGTTGGATGACTGGAGGCCCGACATGATTACAGCCGATTTCTGTCGGACGATGGCCCGCTACAACCGCTGGCAGAACCAGAGCATTTACGCAGCGGCTGGCGGTCTGGGCGACGCTGCCCGGCGGGCGGATCGGGGCGCGTTCTTTGGATCGATCCACGGGACTCTGTCGCACCTGTTGTGGGGCGACGGGATGTGGATGAGCCGGTTTGACGGGGGCGGGAAGCCGCCCGGGGGAATTCCGGACAGCGCCGCGTTGTATGATGACTGGGCGGAGCTTTCGGAGGCGAGGGAAGAGATGGATGCCCGCATTCTGGATTGGTCTGGGCCGCTGACGGATGCCGAAGTCGAGGGTCAGTTGAGGTGGTATTCGGGCGCGCTGGGCGCGGATGTAGAGCGTCCGCTGGCGCTGTGCGTGACGCATTTCTTCAACCATCAGACGCATCATCGCGGTCAGGTGCACGCTATGCTGACGGCTGCCGGGGCAAGCCCCGCGGACACCGATCTTTTCGTCATGCCAACGGACGCCTAGCGGCTTGTCTCTCGCGCCCCGGCGCTTCATTACTTGAGGGGTCTGGGAAATGGGGAGAGCAGGATGATCAGGGCACTGGTTGTCGACAAGAACGACGAGGGGAAGACCCACGCGGCTGTCAGCGAAATCACGGAAGAGCAACTGCCGGAGGGCGACGTCACGGTCGCGGTTGAGTATTCGACAGTGAACTACAAGGACGGGCTGTGTATCGGCCCGGGCGGGGGCATCGTCAGGGCGTACCCGCATGTGCCGGGGATCGATTTCGCGGGCACGGTCGAGGCGTCTGAGAGCGACAGCTACAAGGCCGGAGACAAGGTGGTTCTGACCGGATGGCGTGTCGGAGAGAACCGCTGGGGCGGGTACGCGCAGAAGGCACGGGTCAAATCCGGCATGCTTGTGCCGCTTCCCGATGGGTTGGACACACGGGCTGCAATGGCTGTGGGGACAGCCGGATTTACCGCGATGCTGGCGATACTTGCGTTGGAAGATCATGGGCTTACGCCTGATGCAGGCCCTGTACTGGTCACCGGCGCGGCCGGGGGCGTCGGGTCGGTGGCGACGGCGACGTTGGCCAATCTCGGCTATGAAGTGGCTGCGGTTACGGGGCGACCGGAGCAGGAGGAGTATCTCAAAAGTCTCGGCGCGGCGCGGATCGTGGCGCGTGACGACCTGTCTGAGGTCACCAAGAAGCCTCTCGAAGGTGAGGAGTGGGCAGGCTGCATCGATGCCGTAGGTGGCGCCATGCTGAGTCGGGTGCTGAAGCAGATGAAATACGGAGGCTCGGTTGCGGCGATTGGGCTTGCTGGAGGCGCCGTGATGGAAGGCGCGACCGTGATCCCGTTCCTTTTGCGCGGCGTGAACCTGCTGGGGATCGACAGCGTAATGAAGCCCTACGAGGCGCGCGTCCGCGCGTGGGAGCGGATCGAGAGCGACCTGCCGATGGACAAGCTCAACGCAATGGTCGAGACGGCCACGCTCGCGGATCTGCCACGACTTGGCGCTGATATCCTGAAGGGTCAGGTAAAGGGTCGCGTCGTGGTGGACGTCAATGCTTGAGGTCATTGACCCGGAGGCGCCGGATAAGAAGTCGAAAGACAAGGCGGGGCGCAAGCTGGACACTCGGTTTGCTCGTGCCCAGTTTCCGGCCTTCGCCGAGAAGTCTTTGCAAGGCCGCGCGCATTTTGAGAATGCAGGTGGCTCTTACACGTGCGGGCAGGTGATCGACCGGCTCACGCGGTTCTACCACAAGCGCAAGATGCAACCATACGGCCCGGCGCGGCCCTCAGCCAAGGGCGGGGCCGAGATGGATGAGGCGCGCCGGCGTCTGTCGGCGATGCTGGGCGTCGGTGAGGACGAGCTGCATTTCGGGCCGTCGACGACGGCGAACACGTATACGCTCGCGAATGCGTTCGGGCGGGCGCTGGGCCCGGGTGACGCGATTGTCGTGACGAACCAGGATCACGAGGCGAACTCTGGCCCGTGGCGGCGGTTGGCGGAGCGGGGGGTGGAGGTGCGCGAGTGGCGCCTGCAGCCTGAGACGGGGCACCTCGACGTGTCGTTGCTGGCGCGGCTGCTGGACGACAAGGTTCGACTGGTGTGCTTTCCGCATTGCTCCAACGTCATTGGTGAGGTGAATGACGTGCCCCGCATCGTGACCATGGCCCATGACGCGGGTGCGGTGACCTGCGTCGATGGGGTGAGCTATGCGCCGCACGGTCTGCCGGATGTCGCGGCTCTGGGAACGGATATCTATCTGTTTTCCGCCTACAAAACCTATGGCCCGCATCAGGGCCTGATGGTCATCCGCCGCGATCTGGCGGAGGCTTTGCCAGCGGAGGGACACTATTTCAACGCGAGTACGCTGACGAAGAAGTTCACGCCCGCTGGGCCGGATCACGCGCAGGTCGCGGCGTGTGCGGGGACGGCGGACTATTTCGACGCGCTATACGCGCACCACTTCGACGCCCCCGCCAGCCCGGCGGAACGGGCCGCCGTCGTCCACCGCCTGATGCGGCGGCATGAGACGAAGCTGTTGCAGCCGCTGCTTGACATGGTGAAGGACCGGCACGATGTGCGCCTGCTTGGCCCGGTGGAAGCGCGGCTCCGCGCCCCGACTGTCGCGTTGGAACTGATCCGGGACGCGCGGGAGGCGGCGGAAGAGTTGTGCGCGCACGGGATCATGGCCGATGGCGGGGATTTCTATGCGGTGCGGGCGCTGGAGGGCTCAGGCGTCGACATGCGTAACGGGGTGCTTCGTGTGAGTTTCGTGCACTATACCACGCGGCAAGAGGTTGACCGGCTGATGGACGCCCTAGATCGGGTTTTGTGAGCGGGGATCAACGGGCAGACGGACCCATCCTGTGGTGGGTGAGGCGGGACATGCGTTTGGGGGACAACCCAACGCTTTCGGCTGCTGTTTCGACGGGGCGCCCGGTGATCCCGGTGTTTATCCTTGATGAGGTTGTCGAAAGCCACGGCGCTTGCCCAAAGTGGCGAATGGGCCTCGGCGCCGAGGCGTTCGGTGCGGCCCTGGCTGGCGCCGGGTCGCGGCTGATCTTTCGGCGTGGCAAGGCGCTGGAGACGTTGCGCGCGCTTGTGGCGGAGACCGGGGCGGGCAGCGTTTGGTGGACGCGGGCGTATGACCCGGACAGCATCGCGAGGGATAAGGCGGTCAAGGCCGGGCTTAAGGACGACGGAGTCGACGCGCATAGCCACGCGGGCCACCTGATGTTCGAGCCGTGGGAGGCGGAGACCAAGACCGGCGGGTTCTACAAGGTCTATACGCCGTTCTGGAAGGCGGTGAAGGATCGCGAGGTGGCCGCGCCGCTTCCGGCGCCGACGCTTTCGGCCCCCGATGCGTGGCCTGCGAGTGAGGACCCGGCCGACTGGGGCCTCACTGATGCGATGCGGCGTGGGGCCGAGGTTGTTCGTCCTCACCTTGTGGTCGGTGAAGAAGCCGCGGCGGATCGTCTGGAGGCATTCATCGAGGGGCCGATTTCGGATTACGCGGAGGCTCGGGACATCCCGGGCGTTCAGGGCACCTCGCGCTTGTCTGAGAACCTGACCTACGGCGAAATTTCGCCGCGCACCTGTTGGCATGCGGGGATGCGGGCGCTGCAAGGCGGGGCTTCTGGGGCGTAAACGTTTCTGAAAGAGCTGGTCTGGCGCGAGTTCGCGTATCATCTGGTCTATCACACGCCGCACATCACCTCGGGCAACTGGCGGCCAGAGTGGGATGCGTTCCCCTGGAACGACGACGCGGCGCATCGCGAGGTGGTTGCCTGGACGCAGGGGCGCACGGGCGTCCCCTTTGTCGATGCGGCCATGCGGGAGTTGTACGTCACCGGCTACATGCACAATCGTGCGCGCATGATTGTCGCGAGTTATCTGACCAAGCATCTGATGTCACATTGGAAAATCGGGCTGAAGTGGTTCGAGCATACCCTGATCGACTGGGATCCGGCGTCGAATGCGATGGGGTGGCAGTGGTCGGCGGGGTCGGGGCCGGATGCGACCCCGTACTTTCGGGTGTTCAACCCGGTGACGCAGCTCGACAAGTTCGACAAGGACCGCGCCTATGCGGATCGGTGGATTGCCGAGGGGGCGGCGCGGCCGTCAGAGACAGCGCTTAGTTACTTCGACGCGGTGCCTGCGCGTTGGGGCCTGTCGCCATCAGATGCTTATCCCGACCCCGTCGTGACCCCCGAGGCGGGGCGACAGCGCGCACTCGACGCATATGGGAATCGAAATTTCTGAGTTGCGGTCGGCGCTTACGGTGCCTAGCCTCGACGAGTTAAGGTGGGGAACGGAATGGACTTTCTGACATCGACGGATGGGCAAGCGGGTCTTCCGCGGTACTTCAAGTCCGTTTTCGGCATGGCGCGGCGCGTCGATCAGGGGCGGCTGGACGTGGTTCTGGCTGATGGGCGCCGGTTTCGCGTTGAGGGCACAAAGCCCGGTCCGGTGGCCGAAGTGCGCATTCACAACGACGATGTTTTCGCCCGGCTGATCCGCGAAGGCGACCTTGGCTTTTCGGAAGCCTATATGGACGGCTGGTGGTCGACGCCCGATTTGCAAGCGCTGATGGATTTTTTGACGACCGCGGACAGCGTTTACAACGGCTTTCCCGGACAGGGTGTGGTGCGCCTGTTGGAGCGGCTGCGGTTTTGGCTGCGGTCGAATTCGCGACGTCAGGCGCCCAAGAATATCTCGCATCACTATGATTTGGGGAACGATTTTTACAGCCTTTGGCTGGACGATACGATGACCTACTCATCGGCGTTCTTTCAGACGGGGCAGGAAAGCCTCGAAGCCGCGCAGCAGCAGAAATACGCGACGCTGATCGATCAGATGGGCGCCGAGCCCGGCGATCACGTGTTGGAAATCGGATGCGGCTGGGGCGGCTTCGCAGAATACGCGGCGGGCCAGCGGGGCCTGAAGGTGACCGGGCTGACAATCAGCCGGGAGCAGCATGCATTTGCGGTCGAACGAATTGCTAATGCCGGGTTATCAGACCGCGTCGACATTAAATTGCAGGATTACCGTGACGAAAAGGGCACGTATGACGGGGTCGCCTCGATCGAGATGTTCGAAGCGGTCGGCGAGAAATACTGGCCCGTCTTCTTCGAGACGCTGAAAGAGCGTTTGCGCCCCGGCAAAGCAGCCACGCTGCAGATTATCACGGTTGATGACTCACGATGGGAGGCTTACCGAAAGGGCGTTGATTTCATTCAGAAATTCATCTTCCCGGGCGGCATGCTTCCAGCACCGACGGTGTTGCGGCAGCAGGTAGATCGGGCGGGGCTGGAATTGGCGCGGTCGCTGGAATTCGCCGAGAGCTACAGCCAGACGCTGCGGCGCTGGCATGAAAACTTCAACACCCGATGGGAGGAAATTCAGGCGCTTGGATTCGATGACCGGTTCCGCCGGATGTGGAATTTATACCTGACCTCTTGCGCGAGCGAGTTCCTGCGCGGAAACTGCGACGTGACGCAGATCACGGTGAGAAGGCCGATTTAACCCCATGCCCACGGCTGCGAAAATGATCGCCCTCATTTTGTTTGCGGCGCTCGCGTGGTTCGTTTCTGAACAGGTCAAAGTCGTCCTACCCGGCGAAGGGCGCGGAGCGACGTGGCTGTCGCAGGCGAATGCCGTGCTTGGCGGGCTGATGGGTTGGCGCATCATGGGCCTGCGGGCAGGCGATGGCTTTACCCCTGCTGTTGGGTTCGGGCTGACCACGGTCTTTGCGACGTTTTTCTGGAGCCTGCTTCTGTGGGCCGGGTATGAGACGCTGCAACGCGCGCTTAGCCGCCGCTATCGCGATCCGATTGACGCGATAGAGGCATTGGGACAGCTTTTGCTGGACTACGCGATCCTCGTCGTGACCCCGAACATCGTGGGTGCGGCTGTGATCGGCAGTTTCATCTGCGCCATGATCGTTGAGTACTTCGCCCGCCGCTGGTCTTGATGTCGGACATCCCGCTGTTTCTGTACGGCACGCTTCGCCACGCGCCGCTGTTCGAAGCCGTGGCCGGGCGTGGCCCAATGCTGCGGCCTGCCCATCTTCCGGATTACGCGCCTTTCACCGTTCTGGGTGAGGCGTACCCCGCGCTGCGCCCCGCGCCCGGAGACGCTGCTGATGGCGTCCTGGCAAGGGGGCTAAGCGAGGCCGAAGAGGAGCGGGTTGCCTTCTACGAGGGCGATGAGTTTCGAGTGGACCAGCTTGAGGTGCAAACTGACGCCGGCCCCGTGATGGCGCGGGTCTTTGTGCCCACTGACGTCCTGCAGAATGGTGGGGTCCGCTGGGATTACGACGCGTGGCGTGAGAGTGGGGCCGGTGCAGCGGTGATCGCTGCGGACGAGATGATGCACGCCCGGGCGGCGCTTGGCGATAAAGCCGCTTGGGAGAATTACACCTCAATCCTAGTCCGCGCCCACTCGAAGGTTCGTGCACGAACAGAGCCCGCGCCGACCACCCTGCGCCGAGCGCATCGGTCGGACGAGGTGAAGGTCGCGATGCAACGCCAGCCCTACGCTGGGTTTTTTGCAGTCGGAGAAGCTGAGCTGACGCACCCAGTCGTAGGTGGGCAAAGCGATTTGCTGCACCGCTCCGCGTTCTTGATGGGCGATGCCGTGACGATCTTGCCCTATGACCCGGTGCGGGATCGTGTGCTCGTGATCGACCAGTTCCGCTTTGGCGTCTTTCTTCGGGGCGATCCGTACCCTTGGTCGCTGGAACCTATCGCCGGGCGCATCGATCCCGGCGAGTCTCCGGAAGTCGCCGCGCGGCGAGAGGCGAAGGAAGAAGCAGGCCTCGACATTCGGAAGGTGCATCAGGTGGGCCGCTATTACCCGTCGCCGGCCGGCGTCAGCGAATGGCTCGCCAGCTATGTCGGGATCGCCGATCTGCCGGACGGGATTGCCGGTGTGGGTGGGTGCGAGGATGAGCATGAGGATATCGTCAGCCACGTGATCCCCTTCGATCACCTGATGGAACTTGTGGAAAGTGGCGAGGCGGCCAACGCCCCTCTTTTGCTGACGGCCTACTGGCTTGAAGGGCGCCGCGCCTCCCTCGCTTGAGGTTTCCCGCTGCGGTGCCTAGAGATTGGCGAAGCAGGGAAAGGGAGGCCGTATGACCGTTCGCAAGGATCTGGCTGAGTCCGTCGGGAACACACCACTGATCCGACTGAACGCGGTGTCCGAGGCCACCGGATGCGAGATCCTCGGCAAGGCGGAGTTCATGAATCCCGGCCAGTCCGTCAAGGACCGCGCGGCTCTGTTCATCATCCGCGATGCCGTCGAAAACGGCCGCCTGCGCCCTGGCGGCACGATTGTCGAGGGAACGGCCGGGAACACCGGCATCGGCCTCGCGCTGGTCGGAGCGTCGATGGGATATCGCACGGTCATCGTGATCCCCGAGACGCAGAGCGAAGAAAAGAAGGACATGCTGCGGATCGCGGGGGCAGAGTTGGTTCAGGTTCCCGCCGTGCCCTATAAGAATCCGAACAATTACGTGCACTATTCAAGGCGATTGGCCGAGAGGCTTGCACAAAGCGAACCTAATGGCGCGATCTGGGCGAACCAGTTCGACAACGTCGCCAACCGACGAGCGCATATCGAGGGGACAGGCCCCGAGGTCTGGGAACAAACTGGCGGACAGGTGGCGGGCTTTGTCAGCGCAGTGGGAACTGGCGGTACCCTGGCCGGCGTTGGCATGGCGCTGCAACCCAAGGGCGTGAAGATCGCTCTTGCAGATCCGGAGGGGTCGGCAATCCACTCTTTCTACACGACGGGTGAGTTCAAAGCCGAGGGCAGCTCGATTACCGAGGGGATTGGTCAGGGCCGAGAAACCGAGAATCTTCAGGGGTTTAAGCCTGATTATTCATACAAGATCCCAGATAGCGAGGCGCTCCCCATCGTCTTCGACCTCCTGCAGGACGAAGGCCTCTGCCTTGGTGGTTCGTCCGGGATTAACATCGCCGGGGCGATGCGGTTGGCCCGCGATATCGGGCCCAGGAAGACCATCGTGACGATCCTATGTGACTACGGCACGCGGTATCAGTCGAAGCTCTATAATCCCGCCTTTCTGACGGAGAAAGGTCTGCCGGTTCCGGCGTGGCTTTCAGGTGCCGGGCGCGATCTGCCGAGCGTTTTTGAGGACGCATGAAACGTCTGGTCTACCGCATTGTCCTCCTTACCTTTTTCGCTGCGGGCGCAGCGATTTCTCAAACCGAGAGCACCGTCAACTATGCCGCGTTTGAACGACTTGCGGACTCGGTTGAAGACACGCTCAGCGCAGGGGATGCGCCGACAAGCGCGTTGGAATCGCTGCGGGCGGAACTTGTCACCTATCGATCCCAACTGACTGAGGCCGAGACGGCCAACGCCCCCCGGGTCGAAAACATCCGCTCTCAAATCGAAGCGCTGGGGCCCGCCCCAAACACTGAGGCGGGGGAGACTGAGTCGCTCGACCTCGCCGCGCGCCGGGCAGAACTGCAGACGCAACTGGAGGAGGCCCGCGCGCCCGGCCTGGAAGCGACCGCCGCATTCCAACGCGCCAACGGTCTGATCACCGAGATCGACGAAGAAGTCCGCACCCGCCGGAATGAGCTGTTGCTTGAAGCGCGGCCGTTGCCGGTCAATCCGGCGAACTGGCCCGACGCGTTGACTGCCGTCACTGAGGTGACGGGGCGCGCGGTTGGAGAAGTGACCGACAACCTCGGCACAGACTGGAAGCGGCAAGAGCTTGCGCGGACCGCACCGGTGACCGTCGTTCTGTCGCTGATTGCCCTGCTGCTTTTGTTCCGGGGACGCCGTTGGATGGCGCGTCTGACCGACAGTGTTCAATCGCGCGGTGCACGACGCGGGCGAATCACGCTCGGGTTTCTGGTGTCCCTCGGACAGGTAGCCTTGCCGGTCGCGGGCATGTCGTTGCTCGCCGGAGCGTTGGCGTCTTCGTCGATCATCGGTCCGCTTGGGCAAACCTTGTTGTCCAGCGTACTGGTCCTCGTCTTCTCATGCTACGGCGCGGCCTGGCTGTTGCGCCGGGTGTTCCCGGTCGACAGCGCACTGCCCGCCGCGATGGAGGTCGAGCCCGGCCTTCAGGCCCGCGCCCGGCTTGCCGGGATCCTGATCGGGGCACTGTTCGGCGTGGGATATCTGCTGAACGCGTTGTCGTCGGCAGACGAGATCTCCCCCGAGGCGGAGGCGGTGCTGGGTCTGCCAGTCTTCGTGACGTTGGGGCTGGCGTTCATCTGGCTTGCGCGGGTACTTCGCAAGGCCGCTGCAGCGGCGGATGAGGACGGCGAGACCTCCAACTTCCGCGCCCGCTTCCTGCGCATCCTGTCGCTTGCCCTTACGGCAGTATCGATTGCGGGGCCGCTGATCTCGGCCGCCGGATACCATAACTTGGCCGATGCCATCATGCGCCCAACTGCGTTGACGGTCGGGTTGGTCGGTGTGTTCATCGCGCTGCAGGCCCCGATCCGGGACCTGTACGCCTGGATCAGCGGTAAGAGTCTGGAGGACGCGCGCGACGCGTTGATCCCGGTTCTTGTCAATTTCGCCGTGGTGATCGCCGCGCTCCCGCTGCTGGCGCTGATCTGGGGCACGCGACCGGCAGAATTGGGGGAGCTTTACACCCGCATCAACCAGGGCATCGCCGTAGGTGATAGTCGGCTGACGCCAGGCACGATCCTGACTGTACTGATCGTCTTTGGCATCGGCTTCCTGGTCACCCGGCTGCTGCAAGGTGCGCTCAAGAGCACCGTCCTGCCGCGCACGAAGCTGGACGCGGGCGCGCGCAACGCCGTTGTTTCGTTTGCGGGCTACACCGGGATCGGGCTGGCCGTGCTGCTGGCCATCACGGCCGGGGGCATCGACCTGACGGCACTTGCCGTGGTGTTCGGCGCGCTGTCAGTTGGCATCGGCTTTGGTCTGCAAAACGTTGTGCAGAATTTCGTGGCCGGGATCATCCTGCTCATTGAGCGTCCCATCGGCGAGGGCGATTGGATCGAGGTCGGCGGTCAGATGGGGATTGTGAAGGACATCTCGGTCCGCTCCACCACCATTGAGACCTTCGACAAGACGCAGGTCATCGTGCCGAACGCGGATTTCATCTCTGGCACGGTGACGAACTGGACGCGCGGCAGCCAGTTAGGTCGTGCAATCGTGACGGTCGGGGTGGCCTACGGCACCGATACGCGGCGCGTGCAGGATATCCTGATGGAGATTGCCAGCGAAAACCCCAACGTTGCTCGCTTCCCTGAGCCGGGTGTGGATTTCCTCGGGTTTGGCGCGGACAGCCTCGACTTCCGGATCCGAGCGATCCTTTTGGACGTGAACAAGCTTGTAACCGTTCAGACCGAACTCAACCACCGTATCGCGGAACGGTTCACGGAAGAGGGGATCGAGATTCCCTTTGCCCAACGCGATATCTGGCTGCGCAACCCTGAAACGTTGAACGCCACCGCGCCGCGCCCGACAGCGCCGC
>JBCCXY010000082.1:0-18444 GCA_039190895.1 Pseudomonadota bacterium
CCGAGGAAAAAGGGTTGATCATGCTCAATGTGCGGGTTGCCAGCCCGCCACCTGGGTCCGACGGTATCCCACCCGGCCAGATGTCGAGCTACATTTTCAATCTGAAACCTGGCGACAAGGTCACGATCTCGGGCCCGTTCGGTGAATTCTTCGCCCGCGACACGCAGAAAGAGATGGTGTTCATCGGCGGCGGCGCGGGCATGGCGCCCATGCGCAGCCACATCTTCGACCAGCTGAAACGCCTGAAAAACCGCGATCGGAAGATCACCTTCTGGTACGGCGCCCGCTCGAAGAAAGAGATGTTCTTCGTCGAGGACTTCGACGAATTGGCCAAGGAGTTCCCGAACTTCACATGGCACGTCGCCCTCTCCGACGCGCTGCCCGAGGACGAATGGACGGGCTACACCGGCTTCATCCACAACGTCCTCCACGACGAATACCTGAAGGATCACCCGGCGCCCGAAGACTGCGAATATTACATGTGCGGCCCGCCGATCATGAACTCGTCCTGCATCAACATGCTGGTCGAACTGGGCGTCGACCGCGAAGACATCATGCTCGACGACTTCGGCGGCTAAACGGGCCCTGGCCTTCATCTTGGCTGCAATACTCCGGGGGGTGTGGGGGGCGTTCCTCGGGAAATTCGTCCACTGGACGAATTTCTGATCCTCGTCACCCCCACTGTCGCGACGCCTGCAAGGCGGCGCAACCCTTGCCAAGACCACCAATATCCGTCACGACCCACGGCACCAAGGGACACCCCAGGCAACACCCTAGCCTGACCAGTGAAAGACCGCCCGTGACCCTGACGCCCGACCTTATCCAGTCGACCTATGAGGCGATCCGCCCCGCCACCGTCCGCACCCCAACCGTGCGGGCAACGCGCCTGTCGCTGCACCTCGGCTTCGACCTGTTCCTGAAGCTCGAAAACCTCCAGCACACCAACGCGTTCAAGGCCCGCGGCGCGCTCGCGAAACTGCTGACCCTCACCGAAGAGCAGCGCAAAGCCGGGGTCATCGCCTGCAGCGCCGGAAACCACGCGCAGGGCGTGGCCTACCACGCCTCGCTCCTCGGCATCCCTGCTGTGATCGTGATGCCCGAGGGCACCCCCTTCAACAAAATCCAACGCACCGTGGACTTCGGTGCACGGGTCGAGATCCACGGAAAGGGCTTCGACGAAAGCGTCGACTTCACCCTGAAACTCGCCGAGGCGGAGGGCCTGACCCTCATCCACCCCTTCGACGACCCCGTCGTCGCCGCAGGTCAGGGAAGCGTCGCCATCGAGATGCTCGACCAGCAGCCAGACCTCGACACCATCGTCGTCCCCATCGGCGGCGGCGGCCTGATCTCCGGGATGGCGGTCGCCGCCAAAGCCATCAAGCCGGGGATCGAGGTCATCGGGGCGCAAGCCCTCCTTTTCGACGCCGTAAAAGCCGCCATCGACGGCTTCGTACCCAATTTCGCCGGGGCCAGCCTCGCCGAGGGCATCTCGGTGAAGGCGCCGAGCGCGACCAACATCGACATCATCCGCACCCACGTGGACCGCATCGAAACCGCCGACGAAGAGGCCATCGAGGACGCCGTCTTCGACCTTCTGTCCAACGAGAAAATCGTCGCCGAAGGCGCCCCCGGGGCCGGGCTTGCCGTCATCAAGGCGCTGGCGCCTGAGCTTCAGGGCCGCAAGGTCGGCCTCGTCATCTGCGGCGGCAATATCGACAGCCGCCTCATGTCCACCCTGATCCTGCGCGGCCTCGTCCGCGACGGCCGCGTCACCCGCCTGACGTTCGAGATCGCCGACACACCGGGCCAGCTCTCTGAAATCTCCCGCATTATCGGAGAATCCGGGGCCAACGTCATCGAAGTCATCCACCAGCGCATGTTCCAAAGCCTCGCCCTGAAACAGGCAGAGCTCGACGTCGTCATCGAAGCCCGCGACCTCGCCCACGTCAAAGACATCGTCGCCACCCTGCGCACGGCGGGGTTCACCGTGACGACCCAGCACGAAGGCGTCTGAGCGGGAACCGGAAAATGGAATTTTCCGAGACGATTTCTTCCAGAAATCGGCCCGGCAGAACGTGAGCGCTTCAGTAAAACGGCGTCTCGCGCATCACCGAGAACGCATCCCGCAATTGCTGCGACCACAACTCCGAGAACTCACGGAACGCCGCGTCATCCTCGTCGATCCGTCGAAACTCGCTGAACGCGAACTGGTTGTTCGGCAGCACCGCCAGATCCAAAGGCATCCCCACCGACAGGTTCGACCGCAGCGTACTATCCATGGACAGCAGCGCGCAGATCACCCCGTCCTGCAGGCTCGTCTCGGGCGTGATGACCCGGTCAAGGATCGGCTTGCCGTACTTGTGCTCTCCGATCTGGAAGAACGGCGCGTCGTCGTGAGCCTCGATAAAGTTCCCCGCCGCATAAATCTGGAACAGCCGCGGTCGCCCGTCCTTCCGCCGCCCGCCCATGATCAGCGACGCACCGCTGTCCTCGCCCCGCGCGGAAAGGCCCGGCCCATAGGTCTGCTGTACCTGCTGCATCGTCCGCCCGACCAGCTGCGCGGCCGAGAAGATCGTCGGCGTATTCATCATCGTCTCGCCATTTTCGCCGCGATCGATTGCCTCGTTCAGCTCAGACACCACTGCCTGCGTGATCCCGAGGTTCCCCGCGCTTTGCAGCACGATGCAGCGCTCTCCCTGCACCTGCCAGGTGTGCAGCTTCTTCGCGCGGCTGAAGTTGTCCATCCCTGCGTTCGTCCGGGTGTCCGACAAAAACACCATACCGTCGCGCAGGTTCAGTGCGATGCAATACGTCATCGATGGGTCCTCGTGTCATGGCATCGCGGGAGTCGGTGCTTACTGCCCGTGATCATCCTTGTCCACGGAAGACACGGCCGGCGCCCCAAAGCCGTAGCTGACCGATAGCGCATCGGCCACAGCATAATTCTGTTCCACAGTCTCGGTTAAGAACTCGTGCAGACCGCCCGCAATCACCTGCTCAATGCTCTGTCCGTTGATCCGCCACGCGAAGTCAGCAACAAGGTCATGGCAATCCGACCGCTGATCGTAATGCTGCTCCAACTGCCGCAGCGTCTGGTACAGGAAGTTCACGTTGAACCGGATCGACCGTGGAAACTGGTGCGACAGCACCAGAAAATCCGCGACCCCCTGCGCCGACAGATCCGACTTCGTGGCGAAGTTATACGCCTTCTGCGCCGACGCCGCGTACAGCAGCGCCTGCCACTGCGTCCGGTCCGACGGAGAGCCGACATCATCCGCCCGCGGCAGCAGCACATGGTACTTCACGTCAATCAGGCGGGCCATGCTGTCGATCCGCTCAACAGCCTGCCCCAGCCGCATGAAATAGTACCCGTCATTACGCAGCATCGTGCCGTTCAAAGCCCCGCGAAACTGCGCCGAGAACCCCTTCATCCAGTCGATCAGCTTGGCAAGCGCGCTGCGATCGTGCTCCCACTCCTCCATGTCGCGGTAGGTCCGCCAGCCATGGTTCAGCGTCTCCCACACATCCTGCGTCAGGTCAGACCGGACGGCCCGCGCGTTCTCCCGCGCGTTGGTGATGCAATTATAGATCGACGACGGGTTCTGCCGCTCAAAGAACAGCGTGTGAACGGCGAAATCGCGCGACACCTCGTCCAGATCCACCAGATCGCTGTCCCGCAGCCCCGCCGAGATCAGGGTCGACCGCCACTCCGTATTCGGCTCCGGCCCCTCGCCCGGCAATGCCTCAATCCGGCGCGCGGCGTCCGCGAGGCGAGCGATGTTCTCGGCACGGTCGATCAGGCGACCGATCCAAAACAGGCTGTCCGCGACACGGCTCAGCATGCCGGGGATGATGACTATCTCAGAACCCACGTGTCCTTCACCCCGCCTCCCTGGCTCGAATTCACCACCAGCGACCCCTCCCGCAGCGCCACCCGCGTCAGCCCACCGGGCACCAGTCGCGGCTTCGACCCAAGCAACGCGAATGGCCGGAAATCGATGTGCCGAGGCACCACGCCCTCCTCCGCCAGCGTCGGAGAGGTCGACAGCGCCAGCGTCGGCTGAGCGATGAAATCCGCAGGATCCGCCTCAATCCGCGCACGATACGCGGCGATCTCGTCCGCCGTCGCCTTCGGCCCGATCAGCATCCCGTACCCGCCAGAGCCGTGAACCTCCTTGAACACAAGCTCCTCCATCTTCGACAACGCCTCGGCCCGCTCCTCTTCCAGCGCGCAGCGCAGCGTGGGCACGTTCGGAAGGATCGCGTCCTCGCCAAGGTAGAACCGGATCAACTCTGGAATGAAATGATAGATCGCCTTGTCATCCGCGATCCCCGTCCCCGGCGCATTGGCGAGCGTCACGCCACCCGTCTTGTACGCCTCAAAAATCCCCGGCACGCCAAGCGCGCTGTCCGGGCGAAACGCCAACGGATCAAGGAAATCATCGTCGATCCGGCGATAGATCACATCCACCCGCTGCGGCCCAAGCGTCGTGCGCATGTAGACGAGGTTATCCTCGACATACAGATCCGACCCCACGACCAACTGCACACCCATCTCATCGGCAATGAAGCTGTGCTCATAATAGGCCGAGTTGAAATGCCCCGGCGTCAGGACGACAATCGTCGGTGTCCCACTGCACTTGGGCGGCGCAAGTTCCGCCAGCGTCTGACGCAACAGATCGGGGTAATCCCCGACGGGCCGAACCCGCCCGGTTGAGAACAACTCCGGGAAAAGTCGCTGCATGATCTGCCGGTTCTCCAGCATGTACGACACACCTGACGGCGTCCGGCAGTTGTCTTCGAGGACAAAGAACTCATCCTCACCCGTGCGGACAAGATCCGTCCCAACGATATGCGTGAACACGCCGCCAGGCGGCACAACTCCCGCCATCTGCGGCAGATAGGCGGAGTTCTTCAGGATCAGATCGGCAGGCACGATCCCCGCCTTGATCGCCTCCCGAGCGCCATAGACATCCCCGATAAATGCATTCAGCGCCTGCGTGCGCTGCAGAACGCCGCGCTCGATCCACTCCCACTCTGCCGCCGCGAAGACGCGGGGGACAAGGTCAAAGGGGATCAGCCGCTCCGGATCGCCGCCCTCGCCATAGACGGCGAATGTGATGCCAATCCGGCGAAACAGGTTCTCGGCCTCGGACCGTTTGATATGGAGTTCCGACAGACCGACGCGGCCCAACCACTCCGCCACCGCCTGGTAACAGTCCCGCACATCGGCGCCTTGCCGCATTTCGTCGAAAAAAGGTCCACCGATGCCCATTCCTTAGACGCTAGCGGGATTTCGCATCAACGCCAATGGTTTGCGTTGCCGGGACGGCGCGACATCATTAAGCCGAAAAAATGAGCATCAAAGTCGCCCTGACGCACAAAACGTCATACCGGTATGACCGGGCCGTCCGCGTGGACCCGCAAGTCATCCGCCTGCGCCCGGCCCCCCATTGCCGCGCTAAGGTCTTGTCATACAGTCAAACTATCGAACCTGGGGACCATTTCCTGAACTGGCAGCAAGACCCGTTCGGGAACTATCTGGCCCGCGCGGTCTTCCCAGAGAGAGTTGATCATTTTCAGGTCACCATTGACCTCGTCCTCGAAATGATCGCGGTGAATCCCTTCGACTTCTTCCTCGAAGAGTCCGTGTTCCACACGCCCTTCAGCTACGACGCTGACGACGAAGCCGACCTGAAACCCTACCTCGTCAAAGCCCCCATCGACGGCCTCACCGCCGACCTTGTGCGCGAGGCGCACGCGCTATGGACGGCAGAGGGCGAAACCCGCACCATCGACTTCCTCGTCCAACTCAACCAGATCATCCAGTCCCGTGTCGGCTACGTCGTTCGCATGGAACCGGGCGTCCAGACGCCCGAGCAAACCCTGACGCTTGCCAAAGGCTCCTGCCGCGACAGCGCGTGGCTGCTGGTAGAGGTCCTACGCCAACTCGGCCTCGCCGCCCGCTTCGTCTCGGGCTACCTCGTCCAACTCGTCGCCGACGAAAAGCCGCTGGAAGGCCCCGAAGGTCCCACCGCCGACTTCACCGACCTCCACGCCTGGGCCGAGGTCTACCTCCCCGGCGCGGGCTGGGTCGGCATGGACGCCACCTCGGGCCTGTTCGCGGGCGAGGGGCATATCCCGCTCGCCGCGACGCCCATGCCAAGCTCCGCCGCGCCCATAACCGGAGCGCTGGAGCCCTGCGAGGTCACCTTCGACTTCGACATGCAGCTGAAGCGTCTGAATGACCCGCCCCGCGCCGCCAAGCCCATGTCGGACGAGCAATGGGCCGCGCTCGACGCCACCGGCGCCGCCGTGGACGACAAGCTGAAGGCAGGGGACGTCCGGCTCACCGTCGGTGGCGAACCCACCTTCGTCTCCGCCACCGACTGGGACGCCGACGAATGGACGATCGCCGCCGTCGGCCCCACCAAGCGCCAATACGCCGACACCTTCGTCCGCCGCCTGCAACAGCGTTTCGCCCCCGGCGGCCTGCTGACCCACGGGCAAGGCAAATGGTACCCGGGCGAACCCCTGCCCCGCTGGGCCTTCGCCCTCCTCTGGCGGCAGGACGGCGTGCCGCTCTGGCAAGACCCGGCGCTCCTCGCCGTGGAAGACCACACCGGAACCCCCGACACGCAAAAATTCGGCGCAACCCTCGCCGAAACCCTCGGCCTCGACGCCAACCACGCCCAACCGATCTACGAAGACCCCGCGGAGTTCCTGCTGAAAGAGGCCAACCTCCCGGTCAACCTCGACCCCGCGACCAACAACCTCGACAACCCCATAGACCGCGCCCGCCTTGCGCGTGTCTTCGACAAGGGCCTCAGCGCACCCACCGGCATGGTCCTGCCCCTGCAGCAAGCCCAAAGCGCCGCGCTCGACCGATCCGTCCGCTGGCAGTCCGAAATCTGGGAGACACGACGCGGCCAAATCTTCGCCCTACCGGGAGACAGCCCCGCCGGCTTCCGCCTCCCCCTCGGCGGCCTGCCCCACCTCGCCGAAGGCTTTTACCCGCACCCCGGCGCGCCCGACCCGTTGCAGCCCCTGCCGCCCCTGCCCGAAGTCACGATCCGCCGCCAATCGCCGACGGCCTCCGTCGCCCCCATCGCGACAGAAGCGGTCCCGGAAAACCCCGACATCATCGGCTCTGTCCGCACCGCTCTGGTGATCGAACCCCGCGACGGAATCCTCTACGTCTTCCTCCCGCCGGTCGAGACGACCGAGGCCTTTGTCGACCTCATCGCCGCCGTCGAGGCGACCGCCACCGCGCTGCAAACCCCCGTCCGCATCGAAGGCTACGGCCCCCCGAAGGACCACCGCCTGAACGAGATCAAGGTCACCCCAGACCCCGGCGTGATCGAGGTCAACGTCCACCCCGCCGCCTCCTGGGCCGACCAGCGCGACATCACCACCGCTCTCTACGAAGAGGCCCGCGCTTCCGGCCTTGCGGCGGCAGGCTTCCAGATGGACGGCCGCCCCTGCGGCTCCGGCGGCGGCGCGCATGTCGTTCTCGGCGGCGAAACGCCCGCCGACAGCCCCTTCCTGCGCCGCCCCGACGTGCTGGCCTCGCTGGTCCGCCTGTGGCAACGCCACCCATCGCTCAGCTACCTGTTCTCCGGCCAGTTCATCGGCCCCACCAGCCAGGCCCCCCGCATTGACGAGGCCCGCAGCGACCAGCTCTACGAGATCGAACTCGCCCTCGGCCAACTCCCAGGCCCCGACCAATCCGATTTCCCGCCTTGGCTCGTCGACCGCGTCCTGCGGCACCTGCTGGTGGACGTCACCGGCAACACCCACCGCGCCGAGATTTGCATCGACAAACTCTACTCCCCCGACGGCCCCACAGGCCGCCTCGGCCTCGTCGAATTCCGCGCCTTCGAAATGCCGCCCCACGCCCGCATGGCCCTCGCCCAGACGTTGCTGGTGCGGGCTCTCGTCGCTTGGGTCTGGACATCCCCCGTCACCGATCCCCTCGTGGATCACGGCGCGGACCTGAAGGACAAGTACCTGCTGGGCGATGTCCTCTGGGACGACTTCTGCAATCTTCTCAACCGCTTGAGCGACGGCCTTAAGCTATCCTTCGACCCCGAATGGTTCCGCGCCCAGTTCGAATTCCGCTTCCCCCTCCTCGGCGCCTTCGAAGCCGAAGGTGTCCACGTCGAGCTCCGCTCCGCCCTCGAACCCTGGCACGTCCTCGGCGAAGAAGGCACCACCGGCGGCACCACCCGCTTCGTCGACAGTTCCCTCAACCGCCTGCAACTCAAGATGACCGGCGCCCGCGACGACCTTGTCCTCACCTGCAACACGCATGAAGTCTCCCTCATGCGCCTCGGCCAATCCCACGTCGGCGGCGTCCGCTTCCGCACCTGGCTCCCCGTAAGTTGCCTGCATCCCACCATCCCGGCAACGCCCAAGCTGACATTCGACCTCGTCTCCCCCCGCCAAAACCGCTCCCTCGGAGGCGCCACCTACTGGGCCACCCACCCCGGCGGCCGCGCCTTCGAAACCCGCCCGGTGAACGCGCTGGAGGCGCAATCCCGCGTCGAAAGCCGCTTTGACGCCGCAGGCCACACGCCCGGCCACGTCGAAATCACGCGCACCCACGGTACAGGCGTCACGCTCGATCTTCGGCAAGTCTCTTAGAGAACCGGGGGGCCAGACCGGCCCCCCGCCAACACCGCGATGCTACGACATCGTCCAGCGTTCCATCCAGCGATGGCCGTCCTTGTCCCAGTGCGACGAGAAGCTGTCGCCCTGCGTGTCCACACCCGGACCCGTCGCGAAGTTGTAGTTCGCGAACATCGGCACAACCGAACCGCCATCTGTCTGGAGGATCTCCTGCATCTCCCAATACATCTCGCGCCGCTTGTCTTCGTCCAACTCCGAGCGCGCCTGCACCAACAGCTCGTTGAACCGATCGTTGTCCCAGAACGACTCGTTCCATGCCGCACCCTTGGAATAGGCCGTCGCAAACATCGCGTCTTCCGTCGGGCGACCGCCCCAATAGGACGCCGACCACTCATGCTGCATCCACACATCCGACCAGTAGCCGTCATTCGGCACGCGGTTCACCTCGATCGTGATCCCCGCCGCCGAGGCCGAGTTCTGGTACAACACGCCCGCATCGATCGCGCCCGCAAACGCCGCATCCGCCACTGACAGACGCACGTTCAGGCTATCGAGCCCCGCCTCCTTCAGGTGGAACTTCGCTTTGTCCGGATCGTACTCCGTCTGCGGCAGCTCCGAATGATAGAACCGCTGCCCCTGCCCGATGGGATGATCGTTCCCCAGCGAGCCATAGCCGAACAGGATCTTGTCGACGAGCTCCTGTCGGTTCACCGCATATTTCAGCGCAAGCCGCACGTTGTTGTCGTCAAACGGCGCCTGGGACGAATACATCGGGAACGTATAATGCTGGTTCCCCGCGACCGAGTGGATCTTGATGTTCGGGTTGCGCGACATCAAACCGACCGTCTTGAGGTCGATCTTGTCGATCATGTTCACGTCACCCGATACCAGCGCCGTCGTCCGCGCGTTCGTATCGACCACGGCCAGCACCTCAACCGTGCTCAGGAAGCCCCTGTTGGAATCCCAGTCATTCTCGTTCTTCTCGAAAACAGCCCGCACGCCGGGCTCAAACTCGACCAGCTTGTAGGGCCCGCAGCCGTCGCGCGACTGCCAGTCGATCCCGCCGTCATCCGTCGCCTTGAGGACCGGAATGTGGTAGTCGGTGAACGTGAACGGGAAGTCCGCGTTGCCGCCCGACAGGCTGAAGACGACCGTATCATCGCCATCCGCGGTGATATCCTCGATCCCTTCGACCAGCGGTTTCGCGGCAGAGGTCGACTCCTCGCCCCGGTGAAAGTTGACCGACGCGATCACATCCTCTGGCGTGATCGCCTTGCCCGAATGGAACGTCGCGCCCGGGCGGATCTTGAACCGCCAAGTCGCCGCGTCGGCCGACGCCTCCCAGCTCTCGGCAATCTGCGGCTCCAACGAGCCATCGCGGGCCACGCCTGTCAGATACCCGCAATAGCCATACGCCAGCGTGATCGTGAAGTCGTTCTCCCACGTCCCCGGGTTCAACGAATCCGTCGTCTGCCCGTGACCGATCGCAGCCCGAAACGCTCCGGTTTGAGCGCTGGCCCGCTTCGGCACGATCAACCCGCCCGCCGTGACGGCGGCGCCCGCCGCCGTTGTTTGCAGGAACGACCGACGTGTCAGCCCGCTGCTTGAATACCATTTTTTCATCTGAGTTTCTCTCCCGTTGGTGTCGTGACCCTGCGTTTGCCGCAGGTTTACGGGCCCATGCGAGGCCCGGACCCCACAACTCTAGTAAGAATTCCCCCGAAATGCCCACCCCTATTCCCCAACGGGCGGTGGGCAAATTGCCCACCCTACCCCTAGCAGCCCCGTCCGTGGATGATTTCGTAGGCCGGGCTTCAGCCCGGCACGCCGGACCTGCCAAGGCAACGCCATCGGTCGAACAACACGCCGCCCCCGCCGCAAAGTAAGGTGTGCTTCCAGCGCACCGTCCCCGGCCCGCCAAAGAACCAAACCCTGCCTACCAGCCAAGATCGTAGGCCGGGCTTCAGCCCGGCACTCCAGACCTGCCAAGCCAACGCCATCGGACGAACAACGCACCGCCCCCGCCACAAAGTAGGGTGTGCTTCCAGCGCACCGCCCGGCCCGCCAAAGCGCCCAACCCCACCCATCAGCCACCAATCGTGAGCCGGCCTTCAGCCCAGCATCACGGCAAACTCAACTGGGTCATCCGCCCCCCATCAATCGTCCACACCTGCCCCGTGACGAACCCCGCGTCCTCCGACGCCAGCCAGCAAATCAGCGCCGCCACGTCCTCGGGTCGGCCCGTCCTCCGCAAAGGATGCAGCCGACCGATCTCCTCCCGAAATCCCGCCGGATCCGGCATCGAGGCAATGAAATCCTCATTCAGCAGCGTATCAATCCATCCGGGAGCCACCGCGTTGCACCGCACCCCATCCGGCCCATGATCCACCGCAACCGCCCGCGTCAGCCCGTGCACCCCAGCCTTCGCCGCCCCATAGGCCGGGTGCCTGGGGTTGTTCCCAAGCCCCTCAATCGACCCGGTGTTCACAATCGCCCCGCCCGAGGCCCGCAACAGCGGCATCGCGTGCCGGATCAGCAGAAACGGCGCCGTCAAGTTCACCGCCAGATGCAGGTCCCAATCCTCCAGCGACGTCTCCTCCACCGTCCCCTCCCGCATCAGACC
Source organism: Pseudomonadota bacterium (assembly GCA_039190895.1). Lineage (GTDB taxonomy): Bacteria > Pseudomonadota > Alphaproteobacteria > Rhodobacterales > Rhodobacteraceae > Ovoidimarina. The sequence continues at coordinate 11,255 of JBCCXY010000082.1, forward strand.
GGCGTTGTTCACCAGCACATCCAGCCGCCCGGCCCGCTCCGCAACCTCGGCGACCACCGCGTCCGGCGCCGCCCGGTCCGCGAAATCCGCCGCGATGTCCTCAAACCCCGCTGCCCCACGCTGCGCCGTGAAGACCCGGGCGCCCTCGCCCGCCAGCCGAGCCGCCACCGCCGCCCCGATCCCGCTCGACGCGCCGGTGACCAGCGCAACTTTGCCCTCATATCTCATCCCACGGGCTTCCCGCCATTCACCTCAACCAGCGCCCCGCACATGTATCGCGCCGCATCCGAGGCGAGGAACAGGATCACGTCCGCAATATCCTCGGGCGTCGCAATCCGCCCCAAAGGCACCGAAGCATCCAGCTCCTCAATCGCATCGTCCGGATCGAACCCCCGCGCTGCGAAGCCACTGCGCAGCATCGGCGTGTCCACCTCGTTTGGGCACACCGCGTTCACCCGGATCCCCTGATGCGCGTGATCCCGGCCCAGACATTCCGTCAGCGAGGCCACCGCCGCCTTCGACATCACATACAAGGGATGGTTCGGCCCGGGTCTCAGCCCCCAACACGAAGCCGTGTTCACAATCGCCCCACCCGTGCCAGCCATCAGCGGGATCGCCGCGCGGCAAATCCGAAACGGCGCCTCGACGTTCACCCCCATACTCAAAGCATAGTCCGCATCCGTCGCCTCCGTAATCGCCCCCCGCGTGATCACGCCCGCATTGTTCACCACGACATCCAGCCCACCCAAAGCCTCCGCCGCGCGCCTCGGAAGGCCGTCGCAGAACCCCGCTTCCAGCAAATCCCCGTCGATACCGATGACGCCATCGATCCCCGAGGTCTCGCGATCCGTCGCCACGACACGCGCGCCCTCCGCCAGAAATCCGGCCACCACCGCCGCGCCGATGCCCCCGGCGGCGCCGGTGACCAGCACCCTCTGGCCCTTGAACCGCATCAATGCGTCTGGTTCAGCGCATCCGCCGCCGGAATCTCCCGCTCGCGCCGCGCGATGTAGTCGAGCAGCGCCTCGTCCACCGCCTCATCCAGCGCGGGCTCCTCATAGTCCTTTAGCATCTGCTGCGCCTTCGCTAGCGCCCGCTCCGTGATCTCCACCGACCCCTCGGCCTGCCACTGCTCAATCGAGTTATTGTCGAACAGCTCCGGCATGAAGAACGCGCGCTGAAAGTTCTCCTGCGTGTGCTCGTGCCCCAGATAATGCCCACCGGGACCAATATCCGTCACCGCCGCAAGGCCCTCTTCGAAATCGTCCCACCGAATGCCCTCACCCATCCGGTGCAGCATCGCGCACTGCTCGGCATCCACGACGAACTTCGCGACCGAGCAATGCATGCCCGCCTCATTCCACCCCGCACTGTGCCAGATGTAATGCGCCCCCGAATGGATCACCGCCGACCCCGTCGCCGCGCTTTCATACCCCGCCTGCGCGTCGAACGTCTTCGCCCCGCCCAGCGTGTTCGACGTCCGCCACGGCACGTCATAGTAGCGCGCCATCTGGCCGATCATGAAGTTCATAAGGCTGATCTCGGGCGTCCCCGCCATCGGCGCGCCCGACTTCATCGAAACCGTCGCGAGGTAGTGCCCATAAATCGCCGGGCACCCCTTCCGCACCACCTGCGTATACGCCAGCGCCGACAGCGCCTCGGCGTTCAACTGCGCCACCGTCGGCGCCACCGAGGCAGGCGTATTCGCGCCCCCCAGCACGAAGGGCGAGCACAGCACAGGCTGATTCCGCCGGTTGAACGCCCGCATCGCGCCCAACATCACCTCGTCCCAGACGAGCGGCGAGTTCCCGTTGCAGTTGCCCGTCACAACCGCGTGATCCTCAAGAAAATCCGCGCAAAACAGGATCGCGCACATGTCCAGCACGTCCTCGGCGTTCTTCGGGCTCGTCGTCATCCCCATGAACGTCTTGTCCGAGTACTTCATCGATGAATACGTGATCCGCAAATGCCGCTGGCTGATCGGGTGATCGTAGGGCTCGACAATGTGATGCGCCGAGGAATGCAGGGCCGGGGACATCTGCGCCAGCTTGTGGAACATCGCCAGATCATCCAGCGTCGGGTTCCGCCGGACATCCTCCAGGTCGCGCAGATACGGCGCCCCCGTCATCGGGACAAAGATCGAATGCGGCCCGCCAAGCGGCACGTTATTGTTCGGGTTCCGCGCGTAATACGTGAAATCCGACGGGATTGTCGCGATCAGCTCCCGCACCAGACCCCGATCCAGATGCACCCGCTCGCCGCGCACATCGGCCCCGGCACGGCGCCAGTCCTCCAACGCGATCTCGTCGCGGAAGATCACGCCCACGTCCTCAAGGATCGCCATCGACGCCGCATCGATCCGCTCCACCTGACCGGCATCCATCGGCTCGCAGATCGGAAGGTTGCGGCGCAGCGCGGGCAGCATCTGGACATCCGGCTGGCGCCGCAACGCCCTGCGGGCCGACCGTCCGCCCGCCCGCGCCCGTGTCATCGCTGCACCTTCCGCCATGTCATTCTCCCGCTGATGTCCCGCGTATCCTGACCGGTGCACACCTGCAAAACCTGACAATTTCCGAAGCAAATCGCCGGATTGCGACCATTCTGTTAAAAAACCCAAAGCCGAACGGGGTAGATACCCGGCAAAGTTCGTGTTTTGTTAAGGATATGTCGCGTTCGGACCCGGCGTTCGGGCGCCAACAATCAAGAATGCTGATCGGATAGTGTATGTATCCGAAACGTAGATCAGGGAGCTACAATGAACAATCGCAACCAGGAATTGATTGAACGGATCGCCGAGAGCGCCCGAAAGGGCAAACTCTCACGGCGCGACTTCATGCACTACACCATGGCCACCGGCCTGACCGCCAGCGCGGCGACGGGCCTGTGGACGACAAGGGTTGCCGCGCAGACACCTCAGCAGGGTGGTCTCTACCGCGTCGCGCAGCACGACGGAAACACTTCGGACACCCACGATCCGGGCGTCTATCAGTCGAACTTCGACATCTCGCTTGTCCACACGATCCGGTCGTTCCTGACCATGATCAACCCGGACGGATCGCTGGGCCCCGACCTCGCGACAGAATGGTCGGCTACCCCGGACGCTATGGAATGGACGTTCGTGCTTAACCCGGGTGCCGAGTTCCACTCGGGCAAAAAGGTGACGTCCGCCGATGTGATCGCGTCGATGAACTATCACCGGGGAGACGCATCGACGTCCGCAGCGAAGTCGCTGCTCGCAGGTGTCGAAGACATCACGGACAACGGCGACAGCGTGACGTTCAAGATGTCGTCGCCCAACGCCGACCTGCCGTGGCTGCTGACGGACTATCACCTCTGCATCGTGCCCGCGAATGACGACGGCACGGCCAACTGGCAGGGCGGCGACGGCTCGGGCCCCTACAAGATCGAAGAGCTGGAATTCGGCGTCGGCTGCCGCCTGTCGCGGCACGAAGGCTGGCACGGCGAGGGCGCGTATTTCGACGAGGTGCAGTACCTTGTCATCAACGACCCGAACGCCCGCCAGACCGCCCTGGTGACAGGCGATGTCGACGCGGCAAGCTTGCTGGAAAACAAGACGTTGGGGCTGCTAGCCCGTGACCCGAACATCGTGGTCGAAAACGTCGCGTCCGCTCAGGCCATCACGATGCCGATGCACGTGGACACCGCACCGTTCGACAACCCGGACGTGCGGATGGCGCTGAAGCTGGCAATCAACCGCGAAGAGCTGATCGAAAAGATCACGTTCGGCGCCGCCACGATCGGCAACGACTTCCACCATTCGCCGGCGATGCCGTACTTCCCGGAATCGATCGAACAGCGGCAGTATGATCCGGACCAGGCCCGCTCGATCCTCGCGAATGCCGGGATCGACAACCTGACGGTCAACTTCTCGACCGCCGACTCGATCACGACCGGTGCGGTCGACGCTGCCGTTCTGTTCGCGGAACATGCGAAGGCCGCCGGGATCACCGTCAACGTCGTGCGGGAGCCGAACGATGGCTACTGGTCGGACGTATGGCTGGTGAAGCCGTTCGTGATGGTGACGTGGGGCGCACGCCCGACGCCCGACGTCATGTACACCCTCGCCTACGAGCAGAATGCTGCGTGGAACGAGTCACGCTGGAAGAACCCCCGGTTCAACGAGTTGCTCGTCCAGGCCAAGGCAGAGCTCGACGATGCCAAGCGGCAGGAGATGTACACCGAGATGGGCCAGCTTGCCCGTGACGACGGTGGCACGATCATCCCGTACTTCCCGAACTTCGTCTACGCGCGCCGCGCGAACGTGGCGCGGGGTGAGGATGTCTCACCGGCGTGGCAGATGGACGGATACCGCCACGCCAGCCGGTGGTGGTTCACCTGATCTGAAAGACCTGCGCAGGCCCCCCGGGGCCTGCGCGCCGTTTAAGCCTGTGGCCACCTCCCTGACCGCGGGCAGACAATAAAATCCGGTCCGAAATGAGACCGGGAACCAACAGCTGGAGGGACCCATGGGGGACATTCTCGGCCTTGTCGCAAAACGACTGGGCCTCGGGGCAATCACACTACTCGTCGTGTCGATCCTGATCTTCTTCGCCGTCGAGCTTCTGCCAGGGGATGTTGCCCAGGCGGTGCTCGGCCAGGCCGCAACCGAAGAGACCCTGCAGGCACTGCGCGATCAGCTTGGCCTCGAACGCAGCGTCTTCGTGCGATATTTCGATTGGCTCGGCGGTGCGCTGACCTTTGATTTCGGAACCTCGCTTGTCTCGGGTGCCAGCGTCGGCGAAGCCATCGGCGAGCGCTTCGTGAACACCCTGTTCCTCGCAGCCTACGCGGCGGTCATCGCGGTGCCGATCTCGATCATCCTGGGTGTGCTCGTGGCACTTCTCCGGAACTCGATCTTCGACCGGGTCGCCAACGTCGCGACGCTCACGTCGATTTCATCGCCCGAATTCTTCCTCGGCTACATCCTGATCCTCTACCTCGCGGTGAAGCTCCAGTGGTTCCCGGCCATCGCCAGCCTCTCAACCGACATGACGTTTGGGGAGCTTCTGAACCGCACATTCCTGCCCGCCCTGACGCTCGTCCTCGTCGTCATGGCGCACATGATGCGGATGACGCGGGCCGCGATCATCAACCTGCTCGCCTCACCCTATATCGAAATGGCGCGGCTCAAGGGCACCCCGCCCTGGAAGGTGATCGTCAAGCACGCGCTGCCCAACGCCTGGGCGCCCATCATCAACGTGATCGCCTTGAACCTCGCGTACCTCATCACCGGGGTCGTTCTGGTCGAGGTGGTGTTCGTCTATCCCGGCATCGGCCAGCTACTGGTCGACGCGGTGGCCAAACGGGACTTCCCGATTGTTCAGGCCTGCTGCCTGATCTTCGCGGCCACCTTCATCCTTCTCAACCTCGCAGCGGACGTTGGCGCCATCCTGACCAACCCACGCCTGCGGCATCCGAAGTGAGGGCCGGGTAATGTTTGTCATCGGATACTACGCCGCCCTTATCGCGGCCTCTTGCCTTGCCGCGTACTTCGAGAAGCGCAAGGTCTTCATGCTCCTGTTCTCACTGACGCTGGTCTCCTTCGTGGCAGGCATCGTCGGCGGACCGGGGGCGCTTCGGGCGATCACCATCTTCGCGGGCGTCCTCGCCCTCGCAGCGGGCACGTCCTACGCGTTCAAAGAGTTCCTGGTCCAGATCGCCAAACCCGGCCTCGCGAAGGAATTGCGCACCGCGCCACTGACGGCCTCCTTCGGTATGTTCGTCATCTTCACCTACGCCATCGCGGGCATCTTTGCCCCGTGGATCGCACCGCACGGCGAGTCCGAGGTCATCTCCTCGGCCTTCGCCCCCCCGGATGAATCCATGCTTCTCGGCGCCGACCAGTTGGGCCGCGACATGTTCAGCCGGATCATCTACGGCGCGCGAAACACCGTCGGCCTCGCCCTCGTGGCGACAACGATGGCGTTCATCATGGGTGCGCTTGCCGGGCTGTTCGCGGCGGTGAAGGGTGGCTGGTTCGACCAGTTCATGGGGCGTCTTGCCGACGTTATCATGTCGGTGCCCTCGCTGATTTTCGCCCTGCTCATCCTGTCGATCCTCGGCACCGAGCTTTGGGTGATCGTCGTCGTGGTGGCCGTGATCTACTCCCCCCGCGTCTTCCGCCTCACCCGGGCGGTCGCGGGCAACGTGGTCGTCATGGACTATGTCGAAGCCGCCCGACTACGCGGCGAAGGCGACTGGTACCTGATCCGGCGAGAGATCCTGCCGAACTCCACCGCCCCGCTCGTCGCCGAGTTCGGGCTGGAGTTCTGCTTCGTCTTCCTCCTGATCGCGGGCCTCAGCTTCCTGGGTCTCGGCATCCAGCCGCCCACGGCGGACTGGGGCTCCATGGTGCGCGAGAACGCGACGCTGATCTCATTCGGCGATATCACTCCACTGATCCCGGCGGCGGCCATTGCGCTGCTGACGGTGGCGGTCAACTTCGTTGTCGACTGGATGCTGTTCCGGTCCTCCGGCCTGAAGGAGCAATAAATGTCCAAGTTCCAGGAAAAAGACGTCCTCCTGAAGATCCGCGACCTGCGGATCGAGGGCTATTCCGACGAAACATGGGTCCCGATCATCAAGGGCGTCGACCTCACCCTGCACAGGGGGGAGGTCATGGGCCTCATCGGCGAATCCGGCGCGGGCAAATCCACCATCGGCGCCGCCGCCATGGGTTATGCCCGCGACGGCACGCGCATCTCGGAGGGCTCGTCAATCGAGTTCGACGGGATGGAGCTCACCACCGCCTCCGAAGGCGAACGCCGCGCGCTTCGCGGTGCCCGGATCGCCTACGTCGCGCAGTCAGCCGCCGCGTCCTTCAACCCGGCGCACAAGCTGATCGACCAGCACACCGAAGCGCCAGTCCACTACCGCATTAAAAAGCGCGTCGAGGCCCAAGAAGACGCGATGGAGCTGTACGAGCGCCTCCGCCTCCCCAACCCCGATGAAATCGGCTTCCGCTACCCGCACCAGGTCTCGGGCGGGCAGTTGCAGCGGGCCATGACGGCCATGGCCATGTCCTGCCGCCCCGACCTGATCATCTTCGACGAGCCGACCACCGCCCTCGACGTGACAACCCAGATCGAAGTGCTGGCCGCCATTCGAGACATCGTCGATCAGTTCAACACGGCCGCCATCTACATCACCCATGACCTCGCCGTCGTGGC
>JBCCXY010000083.1:0-18324 GCA_039190895.1 Pseudomonadota bacterium
CGGCGGTCGAGACCCGCGCAAACGGCGGCACGGCGCTGATGGACCAGATCCATCAGGAGAAGATGGGCCTGAAGTACCTCGGCTGGTTCGACAGCGGCGTCTGCTACAACCTCTGGACGCGGGATGAGCCGACGTTCGACGCCGACGGCAACCTCGAGGTCGAGGGGCTGAAGCTGCGCGGCAACGCCGTGTACAACGCGTTCTTCACGAACTACCTCGGCGCGCAGGTGATCGACCTGCCGACGGGCGAGGTCTACGCCGCCCTACAGCGTGGCGTGGTGGACGCGACCGGCTGGACGCAGATCGGCTTGATCGACCTGAAGTGGAACGAGTTCCTGAACTACCGGATCGAGCCCTGCTTCTTTTCGACCGACCTTGGCGTGATCGTGAACCTCGACAAGTGGAACTCCCTCAGCCCCGAAGCGCAGCAGATCGTGCAGGACGTCGCGATCCAGCACGAGATCGACAGCGTCAACGCCCTCCGTGCCAAGCGGGACGAAGACTTCGCCGCGCTGGATGAGCAGGGGATGAACATCGTGTCGCTGGAGGGTGAGGCCAAGGCCAACTACCTCCTCGCTGCGCGCGAAAAGAACTGGGAGCGGATGCAGGAATTGATGGCCGAACATCCTTCGGGCACCGCCAACTATGACCGCCTGATCGAGCTGTTCTACGACCCGGAAGCCGACCAGTAAGCCCTTGCGGCCCGGCCCGGACGGCGCGAACGTCCGGGCCACTCAACGAGGATTCCATGCGCCTGATTGTCCGCCTGTATGACCTGCTGCTCTACGGCATGGCGCTGATCGCGGCGGCGACGCTGATCTGGCTCATGGTCTCGGTCGTCACGTCCGTCGTCATGCGCAACCTGGGCGTCCAGCCGTTCGCGTGGCTCTTCACCTCGGCCGAATACGGCCTGCTCTACATGACGATGCTCGGCGCGCCCTGGCTTGTCCGCGAGAAAGGGCACGTCCACATCGAACTGGTCACCGCCGCTCTGCCAGACGGCCTCCGCCGCATCGTCAGCCGTGGGGTCGCCGCCGCCTGCGTCGTGGTCTCTCTGATCCTCGCCTGGTATGGGCTGGAGCTGTTTCTGACCAACGTCGAACGCAACGACTACGACGTTCGCGCGTATTTCTACCCGCGCTGGCTGCTGACCATCACCTTTCCCATCGCGTTCACCGTCATGGCCATCGAATTCGCCCGCTTCGTCTTCGGCCCCGATCTGATGCACTCCGGCGAAGCGGGGATCCACGAGTAATGGAATGGTATTGGGCGCTGGCCCTGCTTGTCGGCTCAATCATGCTCTTGATGGCGCTGGGGATGCCCGTCGCGCTGGCCTTCCTTGCCGCCAACATCCTTGGCGCCTGGGTTTTCATGGGCGGCGAGCGCGGCGTTGTCGCGCTCCTAAACAACGGCTGGGGGTCGCTCACGAAATTCGCCCTCGTCCCGATCCCCTTGTTCTTGTTGATGGGAGAGATCTTTTTCCACACCGGTCTTGGCGGACGAATGTTCTCGGCCATCGACCGGCTGCTGGGCCGCCTGCCTGGGCGCCTCAGCTATGTCACTGTGCTCGGTGGCACAGGATTCTCGACGCTGTCGGGGTCTTCAATGGGCTCCACCGCGCTGCTCGGGTCGCTGATGGTTCCTGAGATGAGCAAACGCGGGTACAAGAAGCACATGTCCATCGGGCCGATCCTCGGCACCGGCGGGCTCGCCATCATCATCCCGCCCTCCGCGCTGGCGGTGCTGCTGGCCACGCTGGCCCAGATCGACGTGGGCGGCCTGCTGATTGCCGGGATCATACCGGGCCTCATCCTCGCGGCGCTGTATATCGCCACGATCTACCTCCAGACCCGCCTCGACCCCAACGCCGCGCCGCCCTACGACGTGACCCCGCAAAGTGCGGGCCAGAAGCTCGGCCTGCTCTTGCGCGACGTGGTCCCCATGATCGGCCTCATGGTCCTGATCGTCGTGATGATGATAAACGGCATCGTCACCCCATCAGAGGCGGCGGCCTTCGGGGCCCTCGGCGTGCTGCTTCTGGCCGTGGCATACCGCTGCCTGACATGGGAGGCGATCAAGAACTCCGTCCGCGGCGCTCTTCGCGTGACTCTGATGGCCTACCTGATCGTCTTCGGCTCCGCGACCTTCAGCCAGCTTCTGGCCTTCTCGGGTGCCTCCCGCGGCCTCATTGCCTGGGCCACCGGGTTTGAGATCGCGCCAATCGCCATGCTGCTGGTGATGTTTGCCGTCCTGCTGATCCTCGGAATGTTTATGGAGCAAATCTCCATGATGCTCCTCACCGTCCCGATCTTTTTCCCGCTGGCCACGAGCCTCGGCTTCGACCCGATCTGGTTCGGCATCATCATGCTTCTGGCACTGGAGATCAGCTTCACCACACCGCCTTTCGGCCTGTTGCTGTTTGTGATGAAAGGCGTGGCCCCCGCCGACACGTCCATGCGCGAGATCTACCTTTCAGCGATCCCCTTCATACTATGTTCCCTACTCCTGGTCGCCCTCCTGATCCTGATCCCTCCGCTGGCAACATGGCTGCCCTCTGCGGGTTAGTTCTGGGTCTCACCTCATTCTGACACGCATGTGAACTGACACGCGCGTTCAGGGCCGTATATCGGCGAGTATGGAGATCGTGTTCTCATACGTTGCCGGGCTGCTGACTCTGATCAACCCGTGCGTCCTGCCAGTTCTGCCGCTGGTGCTGGCCAGCGCTTTACAGTCGCACCGCCACGCACCGGCCTTCCTCGCGCTGGGGATGAGTGTGAGTTTCGTGATCCTCGGCATGGGAGTTACGGTGCTGGGGTACAGCCTTGGGATTACGGAAGAAACCATCGCGAACGCAGGTGCCGTCCTAATGATCGGCTTCGGGCTTGTTCTGCTGGTACCCCGTTTCTCGGAAGGCTTTGCCACCGCCACCGCCGGCTTCTCGGCGCGGGCGGATACGGGGTTTGAGAGCCTCGACCGCTCCGGCCCCCTCGGCTTACTGGCAGGCGGCGCGCTGCTTGGCGCCGTCTGGAGCCCGTGCATCGGGCCGACGCTTGGAGGCGCCATCTCACTGGCCAGCCAGGGGGAAAGCCTCGGTTGGGCGACGCTCATCATGGTCGGCTTCGCGGCGGGCGTGTCGACGATCATCCTCGCGCTGGGCTATGGCGCCAGGGCGGCGATCCAAAAGCGGCAGGCGGCGATGCGCGTGCTCGCGTCCAAGGCGCGGCCGATTATGGGCGCGGTGTTCGTCGCTGTCGGCGTCGCCATCCTTCTGAAATTCCACCACATGGTCGAAATCTGGGCGCTGGACACCTTGCCCGCCTGGTTCACCGACCTATCCGTTTCGTTCTGATCGAAGGAGAACTTTTCATGGACCGCAGAACTTTCCTCGTAGCCTCCGCTGCCGCCCTCGGCACCCCAGCACTGGCCAATGCAGGGGCGAACGACGTTGACCCCGCCACGGTGCTGAAGGCGCTGGACAATGGCGAGACGGTGTTTGTCGATTTCTACACCGACTGGTGCACAACCTGCCGTGCGCAGCAGCGGGCGTTGCAAGCGCTGAAGTCGGAAAATCCGGCCTATGAGCAGTCGATCTCGTTCTATTCGCTCAACTGGGACAAGCATAAGTCGTCAGATTTCGCCAAGTCACTGCGCATCCCGCGCCGGTCAACGCTGGTGGTGCTGAAAGGCGATCAAGAGCTTGGGCGGATCGTAGCCGGAACGTCTCAGGCGCAGATCAAGGGCCTGATGGACGCGGGGCTGGCCGCCGCAACCGCCTAAAGGGTCGACAAGCAACCGGGCCGATTTCGGCCCGGAAAGCCTTTACGTCATCCAGATGATCGCGATTTCGGTTAGCCCGGTGGCGCCAATGAGCAGCATGCTCAGCGCCTTCAACAGCCCGAGGTTCCGGCTCTTCGCGTGTTGACCGTAGGTCGACGATCCCGTCGCCTCATCCATGTCGTCGCGAAGGGCAGAAACATCGTCCAAGGCTGTCGCGCCGCCGATGGCCCCGAACAAGGTGATCGCGACGATCAGGATCGTCAGCGGAATATCGACGCCCTGGGCGCCAAATCCGATGATCGCAAGCGTCGCCGCCAAGGCGTAAAACGCAGTTCGCATGATGTCGCCGTATTGGCCCGTCCGTGCGATCTGCAATTGCATCCGTAGTTCTGAATTCACGTGTCCCCCCGTGCGTTGCACTGGGTCACGCTAAGCCACCCAAAGCGCCGCGTCGAGGCGGATACGTCGGCGGTAGGCTACTCGAATGCGAGGACGGTTTCGATCTCGGACACACGCTCCAATGTGCGGTGGACGGGGCACTTGTCGGCGATCTCCATCAGCTTGGCTCGCATCTCGTCGTCGAGGTCGCCCTCCAGCCGGATCCGGCGGCGGAAGCGGTCAATCTTCTGACCGTGTGCCTCGACATCCTGCGCGTGGACCTTGTCGTGGGTGATATCGACCGACACGCCGTCCAGCGGCCAGCCCTTCCGCCGGGCGTACATCCGGATCGTCATCGACGTGCACGCACCCAGCCCCGCCGACACGAAGCCATAGGGCGACATGCCCTTGTTCGTGCCGCCGTAGGCGAGCGGCTCATCTGCGACGGCGTGGTGATGCGGGCCGTTGTCTATGTCCTGCAGGAAACCCTCCGGGTCCGCCTCACTGACGCGCACGACGCCTTCTGGCGCGCCGATGGGCGGGGCAGGCGGCGCAAGGTCGAGGTAGCGATCCGACCATGCGGCAATCACGTCGGCGACGTATTCGGCATCCTCGGCGCGGGTGACGAGGTGGTCGGCATTGTCCAGCGTGACGAAGCTTTTCGGGTGCTTGGCGGCCATGAAGATGTTGGTCGCGTTCTCGATCCCCACCACGTTGTCCGTGGGCGCATGCAGCACCAGCAACGCCCGCTTGAGTCCAGCCAGCGACGGCCCCAGCTTTTCAGCGGCGACATCGGCCACGAACTCTCGCTTGATGCGGAACATGCGCCCGCCGAGGTCGACCTCTGCCACGCCTTCGGAGTGGATGGTGTCCAGCGAGGTGCCGAAGTTGTGGGTCACATGCTCTGGGTCGAACGGCGCGCCAATGGTTGCCACGGCCCGCACCGATGGAAGATCAGGCGCCGCGCGAAGCACCGCCGCACCGCCAAGGGAGTGTCCGATCAGCATCTTCGGCGCGCGCCCCTGCTCGGTCAGCCACGCCGCCGCGGCCTTCAGGTCAGCCACGTTGGACGAAAAGGTGGTGTTCTCGAACTCCCCCTCCGAATGGCCAAGCCCGGTGAAATCGAACCGCAGAACGGCAATCCCCATGCCGGCCAGCCGCGCCGCAATCCGCCGCGCGGCGGGAATGTCCTTCGAACAGGTGAAGCAGTGCGCGAACAGCGCGGTGGCCAGAAGGGGCCCGTCGGGCAGGTCAAACCGGGCTGCCAGCATTTGGCCGTCATGGCCGGGGAATTCGATACGTTCGGTTGGCATGGTCTACCTTCAGGGCGGAATCATTAGTGTTGTGCATTTCAGAGTGGGCAGCCCTGCACAACTTCACAACAATCCTTGCACAAGCGTCACGGCATGGTGACGCGCTGTTACATGTGTGAAGGAGGCGCAAGAGTTGGGATTACGGGTGCGGAATTTCACCAGAATCGGGCTGACGGTAGTCCTGGCTGGCGCGCTTTTTACCATTGCTTTCGGGTATTTGGGTCGAATCCATGGTATTGGCGACAGCCTGTCGGTGTTTCGCGTGCCGCTTGCCCTGATGAGTGCGGCCACGGCGCTGGCAGTGCTGGCGCTTGGGGCGCGACGTGTAGGACTGGCTGGGCTCGCCCTTGCCTGCGGGGCGCTTGTGTCCGTTTATCTCCAATTTGGAAACAATCTGCCTGTTTCTGAGGATATTGTCGTCTACAAAAAGAACCGCTGGGTCGCGCTGCGCGATCCGGGGCCGTTGGCGCAAGACATCATCGCGTCTCAGGCAGACTTCGTCACCCTGCAAGAGGTCGCAGGGCCCATCCGACCCGCTTCTTCGGGCGCTCGCCCCCACTTATCCGGTGCAACTCCACTGCCCCTTCGCCAGGGTTGGCGGCACAGCGGTGCTGTCGCGCACGCCAGAGGTTTCGGGAAGCTTCGCCTGCGCGGCGGGCAGCGGCCTCGCCTCGGCGGTTTTCGAAACCACCCAAGGCCCGGTGCGAGTCGCATCAGTGCACCTGCACTGGCCGTGGCCGTATCGGCAGCGATCGCAGGTCAAGGCGATGGCGTCCGAGATGTCCACCTGGGATGAGCCGGTGATCATGGGCGGCGACTTCAACATGGTGCGCTGGTCCTGGGCCTTGCGTGATATCGGACGCTCCGCCCGCGCCTCCGCCATCGGGCGCACCCATATCACGCTCGCCGAAAAGGCCTACGGGATGCGGCTGTCGATTGACCACGTGCTGGCGTCCGGCACCGGCTCGGTCGAGGCGCGCCCGACGCTCGGGTCGGACCATAGGGGCCTGCTGGCCCGGATCGCCCTGGACCCCTGACACGACGCCCGCAAGAGCAAGGCGAGCCTGCAAGGGCTCGATGAGCGGCTAACGGACCGGATCGAGCAGCGCGTCGGACATTGTGCAATCGCGGATCGTATCGGCCCCGCAAGTCCTCGGCTCCAGATCCTTCGTCAGGCAAATGCGGGCCTCCTGAATGCGCCCCGCCTTGCAAGTGATCGTGACCGCGTCCGCCGACAGCCCCGGGTTCTCCTCCAAAAACGCCGCCTCGATCACCGAGGCGGGCACGGTCACCGGCTTGTCCAGCTTCCGCAGAATGTCCGGGCGCGTGACGGCTTCGAACGCCTCCCGCGACTGCTCAAAATACCCCGCCGCCGACAGGCCCGAACACCGTCCGTGCTTGTTCCACGCATGCCACGCGAGCCCCGATGTCCCGGTTATGTCCGCCATATCAGCGGTCATCCGCCGCGACGGATTGGCCTCGGACCCCCGGCAATAGCTCGGCCAACCCTGCTCGTACTGCGGCCACAACCCGTGCAGTACCCACCCAAACGCCGCATCACACTGGGGCGAGCCCCGCTGGTCTCCCTCCAACGCGCACCAGGTCGGCGACCATGACAGCGCCAGCACGTAATAATCGAAGTCCCCCGCACGCTCCCCCTCAGCCCGTGCCATGAGCGGGAGCAACAGGAGAACCACTAAGTACCGCATTGCCTCTTTCCTCTGCCGGAGCGCGCGTCTATATCCCTGTCAACTTCCCCGAAATCGCGGAATGATTCCATCCCCGGAACACCGGTTTCACCGAACGGGAAAGATTTGGCCTTAGGAGTGGGCAGATGAACAAACCGATCATGGCAAAAGCCACCGCCGTCTGGCTCGTCGACAACACGACGCTCAGCTTCAAGCAGATCGCTGACTTCTGCGGGCTTCACGAGCTAGAGGTTCAGGGCATCGCCGATGGCGACGTCGCCGCCGGTGTGCGGGGGTTTGACCCGATCCAGAACAACCAGCTCACGCAGGAAGAGATCGACAGGGCCGAGAACGATCCGCTGCACAAGCTGAAGCTCAAGTTCTACTCCGCCGCCGTCGGCGAAGAGAAACGCCGCGGCCCGCGCTATACGCCGCTGTCAAAGCGGCAGGACCGCCCGGCGGCCATCCTGTGGCTCGTGAAGTTCCACCCGGAACTGACAGACGCGCAGATTTCAAAGCTTGTGGGCACGACAAAGCCGACAATCCAGTCGATCCGCGACCGGACGCACTGGAACATCTCGAACATCCAGCCGGTTGATCCGGTGGCCCTGGGCCTCACCAAACAGACCGAGCTGGACGCCGCCGTTCAGAAGGCTGCGGCCAAGAAGGCGAAAGAGGGTGAGGTGATGTCGGATGACGAGCGGCGGAAGCTCGTGTCGACCGAGCAGTCGCTCGGGATGCCCGATGAGCCGAAGATGCCCACCGCGATCTCGGGGCTTGAGACGTTCTCGCTCACCGACAGCGAGGACGGAGATTCGGAGCCCCAGAACGATATGACCGAAGACATGCCGGACGCCGACAGTTTCTTTAATCTTCCCGCCAGTAGTGACGAGGAGGAGGACGAGGACGAACGCTAACGTCCCACGTCGCAGCGGGTGCACGCACCCGCCATAGGCTTAGCCGGCAGCGGCAGCGCGCTTTTCGATCATTAGGTCGGCGCGGCGGCGCTGAACTTCCAATGCGTCAAGACGGGCCTGCAGAGCCTCGGACAGCTCGGGCTTGCGGGCAAAGAGGGCTGTCAGTTTCGCGATCAAAGTAGTCATCTGTTCACTCCCGAATGGGTTTACAGCCTCTTCGTGCCCCCGGTTTGCGGCCTGCTTCAGGATCGAGATGGGTGTTTTTGGGGCCGTTCACCGATAGTTTAGTGGCCCGCTTCACTAAAAAAGGCAGCCCGGCCTCACTGCCGAATGCGCCAGCCGGTGCGAAAAATCCACCAGATCACGATGATGCAGGTCGCGGTAAAGCCGAGGATGGCCAGAAGGCTCCACCCCAGGGCCACGTCCGCCTGACCGAAGAACGACCAGCGGAAGCCGGAGACGAGGTAGACCACCGGATTGAACAGGCTGATCGTCTGCCATACGGGCGGCAGCATCGAAATCGAATAGAACGAGCCCCCAAGAAATACCAGCGGCGTGATCACGATCAGCGGGATCAACTGCAATTGCTCAAAGTTGTTGGCCCAGATGCCGATGATGAAGCCGAACAGGCTGAAGGACAGGCAGGTGAGTACTAGGAAGGTCAGCATCCAGATCGGGTGCAGAATCTGCAAATCCACGAAGAAAAACGCTGTAATCAGGATGATAACCCCGATCATCAGCGATTTCGTCGCCGCTGCCAGCACGTACCCCGCCGTGATCTCCAGGAATGAGGCGGGGGCCGAAAGAAGCTCGTAAATCGTGCCGATGAATTTGGGAAAGTAGATCCCGAAGGCCGCGTTTGACACTGATTGCACCATTACGGACAGCATGATCAGACCCGGCACAATGAACGCGCCATAGCTCACGCCCTCGACCTGATCGATGCGGCTGCCGATGGCGGCGCCGAACACGACGAAATACAGCGACGTGGACAGGACCGGGGACAGGATGGACTGCGCGATGGTGCGGAAGGTGCGCGCCATTTCGAACTTATAGATCGCGCCGACGGCAATCAGGTTCATGCCGCGTCCTCCTTCACGAGATCGACAAAAATCTGCTCCAGCGACGATTGTTTCGTCGCCACATCGCGAAACCCGATGCCTGCGGCGTCCAGGTCGTTCAATAGGCGCCGGATGCCCGTCCGCTCCGCCTGCCGGTCATAGGTATAGACCAGCGCGCCCGCGTCGATGACCAGGCCATAGTCGCTCAGTGCGCTCGGCACCTCGGACACCGGCTCGGCCAGCTCAATGACAAGCTGCTTCTGCCCCATACGCCGCATCAGCGTGTCTTTTTCTTCTACCAGCAGAATCTGTCCCTTGGAGATCACGCCGACCCGGTCGGCAATCGCCTCGGCCTCTTCGATGTAGTGGGTGGTCAGGATGATGGTCACGCCATCCGCTTTCAGACGGGCCACGGTTTCCCACATGTCTCGGCGCAGCTCGACATCGACGCCCGCCGTGGGCTCGTCGAGGAACAGCACGCGTGGCGCATGGCTTAACGCCTTCGCGATAAGCACCCGGCGCTTCATGCCGCCCGACAGTTCCATCGTCTTCGACTCGCGCTTGTCATGCAGCGAAAGCTGCTGCAGCACCCCGTCAAGAAACGCGTCGTCCCTCGGCATCCCGAACACTCCGCGTGAGAAGCGGACGGTGCTGATGACCTTTTCGAAGGGCTCCAGGTTGATTTCCTGCGGGACGAGGCCGATCAGGCTCCGCGCGGCACGATAATCGTCAACGATGTCATGACCGCCCACGGTGACGGAGCCGGAAGTCGCCCGCGTGATCCCGCAAATCGTGGAAATCAGCGTCGTCTTCCCGGCCCCGTTCGGGCCGAGCAGAGCGAGGATTTCGCCCTTTTGAATGTCAAGCGAGACGCCGTTCAGCGCGGTGAAACCGGTGTCGTAGGTTTTGACGAGGTCGCGGACAGAGACAATTGGAGCCATCCCAGCGAACTAGAGAAGCCCCAAGCACAACGCAAGGCGCAGCCGGACCGCAGATTGCGCACAGTCGATGCCGGGCGCGACATAGGCGAGGCGAGCCTGCAAGGGCTCGACAAGCGGCCCCTAACCGCCCGTGCACCCCCGGATATCCACCGCGCGGCCGTCGCCCAGCACGGTGATGCGCACATCCTGCCGCGCCATGGCGAAGGGCTTGGCCTCGGGCGGCACGAGCTCGGCAACGGCGGTCATCTGCTGCGCCGACCGTTCAGTCGTCGGCTCGGAGACCCAGATCGCCGGGTCCGCAAGCTCCACGACGACCGCCTCGTCGCCGCCGAGGCGAGGCATGTCGATGGACAGGGTCAGACGCAGGCCATCACTGATCGGCTCGGTCCGGCACACGACGTCGCCGACACCGGCCTCGCGCGCGGACATCGGGCCACTGTCGAGCGCGCCCCTGATCTGGGCCGCACCCACACCGGAAGCTGCCTCCAGCAGCCCCTGCAAATGCAGGGAAACCGGAACGCAGACCTCTTCGCACACGCCGATATCCAAACGCGCATCCAGCGCAATCGGCGCCTGAGTATCCGGCGTCACGAACTCCAGCGGGATCGTCACCTCGCCGCTGTAGCCGACACTGCGATAACCGTTCTCGTAGAAGACGATGGGCACCGGCCAGTGCACTGCAACGCCCGACACGTTCTGCGTGCCGCTCCAATCAAACCGCGGCGGGATCCCAGCATCGCCCGGCGACCGCCAATAGGTCTTCCATCCCGGTGCCAGCGACAGCCGCACCGCCGCCATGTGGCGACCGCCATCTTCGCGCCAACCGGGCAGCACTTCGGCATCTACCAGATCGCTCAGATCCTGAGAGGCGGCGGGCCAAGCGGTCAACATTGCGCACAATGCGCCTGTGATAGCGGCGGTCTTCATTGCGTCGGACATTACGCGGCGTGCCTGCGATGGGAAGTCACAATAAGGCGACATTTGCGTCATTGCATCAAGGCGACCGATGCCAGACACTCTCCAGAGGTATCGAGTCGCGCTGATGCAAAACCTCACGGGAAAACTCCTCATAGCAATGCCCGGGATGCAGGATCCGCACTTCTGCAACAGCGTTGTGTTTCTTTGGGAGCATTCGCCACAGCGCACCCTCGGCGTCATAGTGAACAAACCGGCGCCCGAGGTTCGTCCGGAAGAGCTGTTCGACCAACTCGGCATCGAGCGCAGCGCAAGCGCCGATGCCCTGAGCATCCACTACGGCGGCCCGGTCGAATCCGGGCGCGGCTTTGTGCTGCACTCCCGCGACTACTCGCGGAACACCTCGACCCTGCCGGTCACCGAAGCGGTGGGCATGACGGCCACGCTCGACATCCTGCAGGACATCGCCGAAGACCGCGGGCCGTCGCAGGCCATCCTTGCGTTGGGCTGCGCGGGCTGGGGACCGGGGCAGTTGGAGGATGAGATCCAGGCCAATGGCTGGCTCACCACTGACGCGGACAGCGACATCGTGTTCCACGACGACGATAGCTTCAAATGGTCCCTGGCCCTCAAGAGCCTCGGCGTCGACGCCATCGCACTGTCGTCGGCAGCCGGGCACGCCTGATCGGGCAGGGGGCGGTGGGCAGATTGCCCACCCTACTCTTCTCGCGAGTGTCAGCGCTTCAGGACCAACGGTCAAACGGGCCCCAGCGCGGAATCAAGGCCTTCAGGCCGCCGCGCCATCGACGGGCCCTCCCCAGGCCCGGCGATTGGTTTCCGTCTGCGCGAAGCTCGGATCGCGTGCGGTACGGCTGTCATAAACCGGGTTGAATACGCCTCAGGATCGCCGGTCCAGGGCCCGTCGATAGCGCGGCTTCTCGATCAACCGCGTGGCGCTGCAGCCCGCCGCAGCCGGTCATTGATCGCCCGACCGAGCCCATGATCTGGCACAGGAGCCACCGCAATCCGGTCCGCCATGCCATCCAGCACCCGCAGGAACCCAAAGAGGTTCGCCGCTGCCTCCCTCAGGTCACCAGACCGCGACAGGTTCCGCGCCCCATCCACCGGTCCGAAGCCCAGCATCACCTCTCCTGCCTCCGCAGCACTCGCCTCCAGCCGAACTGCTGCCCCGGGCGCGTAATGCGACGCAAGTTGGCCCGGTGCCACAACACCGCCGCCATGCTCAGCCAAAGGACCAACACCGGCCTCAATGGCCTCCACCGGCAGCCCACCCGACCGCAGCAATGTCGGAGCCGAACCCGTCGCGACAATGGTCGACTCCAGTCCAACCTCACAAGGCCCCGCATCCAGAACTGCATCTATCCGACCACTCAAGCCGTCGAAAACATGATCCGCAGTCGTCGGGCTGACCTGCCCCGACACATTCGCCGAAGGCGCCGCCACCGGCACACCTGCCTCAGCCAGCAGCTCCCGTGCCACAGGGTGCTCCGGCACCCGCACCGCCACCGTGTCGAGCCCCGCTGTCACCAACCCGGACAGTCCCGCCTGACGCGCCAACGGCAGCACAAGCGTCAGTGGCCCCGGCCAGAACGCCTCGGCCAACCGCTCGGCCGCGTCATCGAACACAGCAATCGACCGCGCCGCATCGACCGTCGGCACATGCACGATCAGCGGGTTGAAACTCGGCCGCCCCTTCGCCTCATACACCCGCGCCACCGCCTGCCCATCGCGGGCATTGGCGCCCAGCCCATAGACAGTCTCGGTCGCGAATGCGACAAGCCCCCCGGCCCGCAAAAGCGCGGCGGCTTCGGAAACCGATGTCAGTCGCTTTGTCACGTAGCGTCCCGGTTGATGATGGCGCCAGCGCGTCGCATCTTGACGCTGGGGCGACTCCCCTAGACCACACCACACACGTTGCCAAGCAAAGACGGAGCCTGGAATGCCCTTCATCGCCCCCGCTGACGAAATCCGGTTCCTGCTTGAGCATGTCTCGGGCTTCACGGCCCTCCGCAACAGCGACACATTCGACGCGACGGACAACGAGACCGTGCAGGCCATCCTGTCCGAGGCCGGGGCTCTTTGCGACGGCGCCCTCGCGCCCCTGCAACGGATCGGCGACATGGAGCCGGCGCGGCTGGAGAACGGCGTCGTTCGCACCAGCCCCGGCTTCGCGGAGGCGTACAAGCAGATCGCGGACGGCGGCTGGGTCGGCATGATCGCCTCGCCGGACTATGGCGGCATGGGGCTACCCACAGCGCTTGGCATGGCGGTACACGAGATGATGTCGGGCGCCTGCCTGTCGCTTCAGCTCAACCCGATGCTGACGCAGGGCCAGATCGTGGCGCTTCAGGCGCATGCGTCGGACACGCTGAAGGACACCTACCTACCCAAGCTCATCTCGGGCAAATGGTCCGGCACGATGAATCTGACCGAGCCGCAAGCCGGATCCGACGTGGGCGCTGTCCGCACGAAGGCCGAGCCTAACGGCGATGGTACATATGCGATCACCGGGCAGAAGATCTATATCACTTGGGGCGACAGCGACGTGACCGAGAACGTGATCCACCTCGTCCTCGCCCGCCTGCCCGACGCGGCGCCAGGCACCAAGGGCATCAGCCTGTTCCTAGTCCCCAAGTTGCTGCCCAAGGACGATGGCACCCCGGGCGAACGCAACGACCTGCGCGTTGTGAGCCTGGAGCACAAGCTAGGCATCCACGGCTCCCCCACTGCGGTGATGGAGTACTCCGGCGCCAAGGGCTGGCTCGTCGGGCCCGAGAACGGCGGCATGGCGGCAATGTTCACGATGATGAACGACGCCCGCCTCGGTGTGGCCATGCAGGGGATCGGCGTCGCAGAAGCGGCGTTCCAGCACGCCACCGCTTACGCGGCAGAGCGGAAGCAGGGCGCAACCGGCGGCGACACCGGCACCATCATCGAACATCCTGACGTCCGCCGTATGCTTGCGTGGATGAAGGCTCGCATTACGGCGGCTCGCGCGGTCTCACTCGCCTGTGCCTCGGCGTTCGACATGGCCAAGGCCACCAGAGACGCCGCGTGGGAGGCGCGCGGCGCCTTCATCACCCCTATCGCAAAGGCGTTCGGGACCCAGACGGGTATCGCTGTGTCTGATCTGGGCGTGCAAGTGCACGGTGGGATGGGCTTCATCGAAGAAACCGGCGCCGCGCAGTTTCTGCGAGATGTGCGCATCACCTCGATCTACGAAGGCACCAATGGCATCCAGTCGATGGACCTTGTGGGCCGTAAGCTCCGCGATGGGGGCGAGGTGGCGTTCGCCCTTATCGACGAGATGGCCCAGAACGCAGAGGCCGCGCGCACCCGCTTCCCCGACCTATCGGAAAAGCTCTGGTCGGCCTCCGAAGACCTGCGCGAGGCGACCGAGTGGATGGTGTCCCAGCCCAACCCGGATGACCGCTTTGCAGGCAGCCTCTCCTACCTCATGGCTTTCGGCCTGACGCTGGGCGCGCATTACCACCTGCTCGCCGCCGCGACGGAGGCCTCGCCCGGCCCGCGCACCGCGCTCGCCCGCACGTTCATCCTGCGCCAACTGCCCGAGCATACGGCGTTGTTGGCCGAAGCCACGCTCGGCGGCGACGACCTGTTCGCCATCACGCCCGAGGCGCTTGGCGTCGCATGACCATCCGCTTTCCCTTCCCCGACGCGCCAGCGACCGGGGAAGCCACCGAAGTCGCCGAGGGCATCCTTTGGCTCCGCCTCCCTCTGCCCATGGCGCTGGATCATGTGAACGTCTACGCGCTGGATGACGGCGACGGGTGGACCGTGGTTGACACGGGCGTCGCCAGCCGCAAATCCCGCGTGATCTGGGAGGGGATCCTTTCCGGCCCCCTCGCAGGCAAACCGGTCAAACGCGTCCTCGTCACGCATCATCACCCTGACCACATCGGCCTCGCCGGGTGGTTCCAGACCGAGTACGGGTGCGAGCTGATCACAACCCGGACGGCCTGGCTCTATGCCCGTATGCTGCAACTCGACGCGCAAGAGGCGCCGGTGCCCGAGACGATCGCCTTCTGGCGCGCTGCCGGGATGGACGCGACGATCCTGAACCAGCGCATGGCCGAACGCCCGTTCAACTTCTTCGACGTGGTGGCGCCGCTGCCGCTGGGCTTCACGCGGATCGCCGAAGGCTCAACCCTGCGAATGGGCGGGCGCGATTGGACCGTCCGCATCGGCCACGGCCACGCCCCGGAACATGCGACGTTGTGGAGCGATGACGTGGTGCTCGGCGGCGACCAACTGCTGGCCACGATCTCCCCCAACCTCGGCGTTTACCCGACCGAACCGCTGGCAGACCCGGTGCAGGAGTGGATCGAAAGCTGCCAGCGCCTCGCCCACTTTGCCACAGACGACCAACTGATCCTGCCGGGCCACAAGCTGCCCTTCACCGGCCTCCCCACCCGGATGCGCCAATTGGAAGACAACCACCACGGCGCCCTCACACGCCTTTCCGAGCATCTGCACACGCCGCACACCGCCGCCGACTGCTTCCAACCGCTGTTCTCCCGCACCATCGGCGCGGGGGAGTACGGCCTCGCCCTGGTCGAAGCGATGGCCCATTGCCTCCACCTGTGGCATCACGGGCGCGCAACTCGGACAATCACCGATGACGGAGTGTGGATGTGGCAGACAAAGACGTGAAGAAACCCAAGGCCAAGGCCGTTCACACGGACCCGGACACGTCCGCAACGCCCGAGCAAGAGCCTTTGCCGCCTGCCGTCACGAAAAAATCGCCAGAGCAAAAGAGCCCGGCAGAGTGGGCGTACCAGCGCCTCGTCCTGTACATCCAGAACTTCGAGAAACAGCTTAAGCCGGAACATGAGGTGGCCATTGGCCTCACCGGGTCCGAAGCCGGAGTGATCCGCATCGAAGGCATCGGTTTCTTCGATCCCGACATGATTACCTTCTACGGCTATGATCCGACCGGGGCGCGGACCCAGTTGATCCAGCACGTGAGCCAGCTCAACGTCGCCCTTCGCGCCATGCCGAAGCCGACCGGAGAGACCGAGGCTCGCCGCATCGGCTTCCGCCTCGCCGAAAGCCTCGAAGACGACGAGTGACGCCGCGACCAAAGCCAGTTGAGGGTTTGACCAGTAGCCCCCTCGCGACGTTCCGCCCCATGACACAGGGGCAATTATGCGCTAACCCAAAATCCGACCGCAGCTTACGAGGCAGACATGGCCGACAATCACGAACACGGCTCGATGGACATTTCCAGCCAGGAAAAGACGTTCGACGGGTTTATCCGCTGGTCTATCCGCGTTGTCGCGATCTCCATCGGGATCCTGATTTTCCTCGCGATCTTCAACAGCTAAACGCGCCACCAAGCCGCGATTTCGATGGGCCCTCCCCAGGCCCGGCGAATTCTATTAAGTCGCGCATCGTTCAGGGCGAGTGCGGTATTCCAGCCGTAAATTGCGTTGAGTAAGGGGCGCCGGTCCAGAGCCCGCCGACAGCGCGGCTTCTGACTAAAGAAACTCCACAGCAAAATACCCCAAAACGCCCGCGACAATCGCCACGGGCAGGTTCTTTGACCAATAGCCCCCGATCAGAGTCGCCGCTGCCGCCGCCGCAATGGCAAGGTCAAACGGCTCCCCCGGTCTGACCACCAGAGGCGCCACCAGCCCGGGGATCACCGCAACCGGGGTGAACCGTAGCAGCCGTAGCACCCACGGTGGTAGCTCCCGGTCTCCAATGATCCCAAGGAATGAGAATCGGATCAGGAACGTCCCGACGCCCATGACGGCGATGATGCCCCAGATCGTGGCCGTGTCGTAATTCATGCCCGCTTCTCCAGCCACGCGTCCGCCATCGCGCCCACAACCATTGCCACGCCCCCTGCGATCAACAGCCCGATCCCATATGGCAACCCGTGCAGCGCCAGCGCCACAATCACCGACACCGCCGCCGCCAGCCAATGCGCTGCCGTCCGCAGCATCAGCGCCACGATGGCGATGAACGCGACCGGCACCACGACGTCCAGCGGCAGATCATCCGGCATAGAAGACCCCGCCACTGCACCGACACCGGCGCCAAGGTACCAGAACGGTGCCACAGGCGTGACCAGCCCCACGAAATACGCGACCTTCTCGGGCACGGGCGTCTGAGGGTGCGCCTCATACTCCGCCATCGACATCGCGAAGGCGTGGTCGATGTTCAGATACGACAGGATCGCCCTCTGCCACACCGGCGCCGACCCTAGATGCGGCACCAAGGCCGCCGAATACATCGCCATCCGCAGATTCACCGCCAGCGCCGCCGCGACGACTGTGATAGCGGGAGCCCCTTCGGTCATAAGCTGCACCGCCGCGAACTGCGCCGCGCCCGCGATCACCAGAAACGAGAACCCCAGCGTCTGCGCAATCGTCAGCCCCGCCTCAACGGCGATCACGCTGAACACCACGGCGAACGAGAACGCGACCGCAAAGAAAGGGGCGCCCTTGCGCACACCGCGCCAAAATGCCGTTTTGGGACTGGAGGATGTCATCTTGGGGCCCTAAGCTGCCGTCCGATCCGCGCATATCGCGCCCGGACCCGGTGTACAAATGGCCCGCGACCCTGACACGACAAGCTATCGGATCGCTCCCGATCCGGCAGCGCCCCGTCTGACCCGGGCCATCACCGGCACCGACCACACGGGCGCGTCGACCGAAATCTCGGTCGTGGAAGAGCGCCCGTTGACGATCTTCCTCAACGGCGCCGAAATCGTCACCGCGATGACCATCGGCGATTACCCCGAATATCTCGCGCTGGGCTTCTTGAAGAACCAGGGCATGCTGTCCGAGGGCGAGACGGTGAAGGGCGTCGACTATGACGAAGATCTCGAAACCGTCGTCGTTCGGACCGATGGCGAAACCGCCTATGAAGAGAAGCTGAAGAAAAAGACCCGCACCTCCGGCTGCGCGGTCGGAACGGTGTTCGGCGAAATGATGGAGGGGTTAGAGGGGCTAACCCTCCCCCCCGCGCCGCTGCGCACCTCGTGGCTCTACAACCTGTCGTCGCGGATCAACCGCACCCCAAGTCTCTACCTCGAAGCGGGCGCGATTCATGGCACTGTCCTTTGCCTTGAGGATCAGCCGCTTGTGTACATGGAGGATGTCGGCCGCCACAACGCCGTCGACAAGATCGCTGGTTGGATGTTGAGCGAGGGGGAGGGCGGCGGTAACAAGATCCTCTACACCACCGGGCGACTGACGTCCGAGATGGTGATCAAAACCGCGCTGATGGGCATCCCGATCCTCGCCTCCCGCTCTGGCTTCACCGCCTGGGGCGTCGAGATC
>JBCCXY010000084.1:0-18195 GCA_039190895.1 Pseudomonadota bacterium
CGCCTGCCCGGCCCGCCCCCCCCTCGCCCCACCGCTGCCCCCCCCCCCCCCCCCCTCGCGCCGGCCGCCGCGCCGCGGCGCGCCGCCCCCCCCCCCCCCCCCCCCCCCCCCCCCGCTCACCACAGGGGTAAACGGCTTGTGAACCGGGAACAGGTCGTGGAGTATACTCCCGGCACCGCAAAACAAGAGACTAACCAAAATGGGCATCTTCGACTTTCTCTCCGGCGAATTCATCGACGTCATCCATTGGGTCGACGACTCACGCGACACGATGGTCTGGCGCTTCGAACGGGAGGGGCACGAGATCAAGTACGGCGCCAAGCTCACGGTGCGAGAGGGGCAAGCGGCGGTTTTCGTCCACGAGGGCCAACTGGCGGACGTCTTTACGCCCGGCCTTTATATGCTTGAAACCAACAACATGCCGATCCTCACAACGCTCCAGCATTGGGATCACGGCTTCCGCTCGCCCTTCAAATCCGAGATCTATTTCGTCAACACGACGCGCTTTACCGATCTGAAATGGGGCACAAAAAACCCGATCATACTGCGCGACGCTGAATTCGGTCCAACCCGCCTTCGCGCCTTCGGGACCTATACCGTGAAGGTCACCGACCCCGCCCGCTTCATGCTGGAAATCGTCGGCACCGACGGCGAATTCACGATGGATGAGATCAGCTTCCAGATCCGCAACATCATCGTGCAGGAATTCAGCCGCGTGATCGCAACCGCCGGGATCCCGGTGCTCGACATGGCGGGGAACACCCGCGAATTGGGCCGCGTCGTGGCCGAGGCGATCTCGGCCAGCGTCGCCGAATACGGCCTCACGCTGCCGGAACTCTATGTCGAAAACATCTCGCTCCCGCCCGCGGTGGAAGAGGCGCTCGACAAGCGCACTTCAATGGGCGTCGTGGGCGATCTGGACCGCTACACCCAATATGCCGCCGCCGAAGCGCTGCAGCGCGGGGGGGACGCGTCGTCCGGCATGGGTGCCGGGCTGGGCGCGGGCCTTGGCATGGCCATGGGCGCGCAGATGGCGCGGCAGGGCCCCTGGGGCCAGGGCAACGCCCCCGTGGCTCCACCGCCACCGCCTGTCGAGCACGTGTGGCACGTTGCCGAGAACGGCGAGACCAAGGGGCCCTTCTCTAAAGCCGACCTGGGCCGCATGGCCGGGGACGGCAGCCTGACCCGCGACACCTATGTCTGGACGCCGGGCCAGGACGGCTGGATGAAAGCGGATGACGTGGCCGAACTTGCGCAGCTCTTCACCGTCCTGCCGCCACCACCACCGCCTGTCGGCGGATAATCTCTCAGCGGATAACAGCGAAATCAGTCTGTTTCCGATTCGAGCATTTGTGAGGTTGTTCACATCCTGTTAACCAACTTGGCGGGGGCGGAACCGGCCGCGACGCGCATGCAAGTGCGCCTATCGGCTGCGACGCTAAGGATAGTGCGCGATGCTCGGATTGTTCGCCCTTCTCTTCGGTGGAGTTATGGCCATGGCCGCGGGAGGAGGCGGCAACAGCAGCTCGTCCAGCGCGAGCGCGTCGCCGTCGTCGCTTAGAACCCCGCCGCCGCCCATGGACGACGATCCAGATCCGGACGATGACCCCGATCCGGCACCCACCGTCGCTGACACCCCCGATGCGCCAGCCCCGGCGGCACTCATCGTGGACGGTCCCGTCGACGACGCCCCCGCAGCGCCGGTACGTGTCGAAGATCCCCCCGCAGCCCCCATCATGGCAGACGCACCGCCCGCCCCGGCGGTATCAGAACCCGAGCCGGAGCCCGAACCCGCTCCAGCACCCGCCCCTGAACCAGACCCAGTGCCGGAACCCGAGCCCGAGCCCGAGCCAGCACCCGAGCCAGAGCCGGAACCCGAACCAGAGCCCGAACCCGTACCGGAGCCTGAACCCGAACCAGAACCTGAGCCTGAGCCCGAACCAGAACCGCAGCCCGCTCCTGCGCCTGAACCGGAGCCGGAGCCCGAACCAGCCCCGGCGCCTGAGCCCGAGCCTGAACCAGAACCAGAACCTGAGCCGGAACCTGAGCCCGAGCCTGAACCTGAACCCGAGCCGATTGTGGCCGACCCACCCGACCCCGACCTGCCGGACTCAGCCTACGCACTGGACTGGGGCGGACTAACCGCTGAAGAGCAGTACGTCGTCGAACTCGTGAACCGTGCCCGGATGGACCCAACGGGTGAGATCGGGCGCCAAGGCGGCGAAGGCTTCGCGGCAGGCGTGAACGGCGCGTCGAAAGAAGCGCTCGCCGTCGTCTCCACCCTGTCCGACGCCGCTCGCGACCACTCCGAGGACATGGACAACCGCGACTTCTTCGCTCACACCAACCTCAACGGCGACAGCCCCGCCGACCGCGCGGTCGATGCCGGCCACACCACACGCTTCGTCGGCGAAAACCTCGGCTGGGTTGGCTCCACCAACACCAACTTCGACGAGCAAGCCCGCGTTGACTTTCACCACGCGGGCCTCTGGGAGTCCGACGGCCACCAGCAAAACATGATGAGCGACCGCTGGTCGGAAATCGGCGTCGGCTATGACTACGGCAGCTACAACGGCTACGCGGGCACCACCTTCGTGACCGAGAAATTCAGCGACACAGGCAAGACCTACCTCACCGGCGTCGTCATCGAAGACGACGACAACGACGACTTCTACGACATCGGCGAAGGCCAGGGTGACGTGCGCATCACCGCCGAAGGCTCTGACGGCACGCTCTACGCGACGTCGACCTGGGACGCCGGTGGCTACACGCTGGAGCTGCCGCCCGGCACCTACACGGTGACCTTCGAAGGCGGCGACATGGACGTGCCCTTCACGACCAACGTCACCATCGGCGGCGAGAACGTGAAGCTCGACGTCATCGATCCCGGATCAGGCGCCGCCCTCGCGCTTAGTGCCGCGCCGGAAGACGCGCCCGAAGGCTCTGACTTCCTGCCGATGATCCCGATGCCCGAGGATGACGACCTCGACGCCATCCCGCCCGAAGAGGACGACGGCGAAGTCTTCTTCCTCTGACCCGAACGACAGGCGGTCCTTCCACCACGCCGCCTCCTGCCCACCGCCCGTCACCGCTGCCAAGGGCGGTGGGCAAATTGCCCACCCTACCGGGGCCCGGCCCCGCTCCGCTTTGGCTTGCAGCCCGCCCGCCCCGGCGCCATCTTGGCGCCGACCATGATGGAAACCCAAGTCTCACCAAGCGAACACCGCTTTCCCTGCCCGTCCTGCGGGTCCGACCTGCGGTACCTGCCAGGCTCTGGCCGCCTCCACTGCGACCACTGCGGCCATGAAGAGCAAATCGCCGACGCTACCCCGTGGACCAGCGCCATCGTCGAACTCGACTTTCGCGCCGCCATCGAAGCCCGCCTGCCCGAGCAGGAAATCGAAGAAACCCGCGTCCTCAACTGCACCAGTTGCGGCGCCCAGGTAGAATTCGACGAACAGATCCACTCCAAGGAATGCCCGTTCTGCGCCACGCCCGTCGTGACCGGCACCGGCACCCACCGCCACATCAAACCCAAGGGCCTCCTCCCCTTCGCGCTCGACGAACGGCAGGCGCGCGAGGCGATGACCGACTGGCTCGGCTCCCTCTGGTTCGCGCCCAATGGGCTGCAGAAATACGCCCGCAAGGGCCGCCGCCTGTCGGGCATCTACGTCCCCTACTGGACGTTCGACGCCAACACCCGGTCGTCCTACCGGGGCGAGCGGGGGACGGTGCACTACAAGGGCAGCGGCAAGGACCGCAAGCGCACCATCCGCTGGCGCCGCGTCTCGGGCCGCGTGGCACGGACATTCGACGACATCCTCGTCCTCGCCTCCAACTCGCTGCCAAAACGCTTCACCGACGCCCTGCCACCCTGGGACCTCGCGCATCTGGAGCCCTACCAGCCCGAGTTCCTCGCCGGGTTCCGGGCCGAGGGCTATCAGGTCGAGCTGCGCGACGGCTACGGCGAGGCCCGCGCGCATATGGACGCCGTGATCCGACGCGACGTGGCCTTCGACATCGGCGGCGACCGCCAGCGCATCCACGACATCGACACCTCCGTCTCCGACGTCACCTTCAAGCACATCCTGCTGCCGGTTTGGATGGCGGCCTACAAATACCGCGGCAAATCCTATCGCTTCGTCGTCAACGGCCGCACCGGGCGCGTCCGTGGGGAACGCCCCTGGTCGGCCGGGAAAATCGCCATCGCCGTTATTCTCGCATTGATCCTCGCTGCCGCCTTCGGATACGTCGTCGCCCTGAATGAAGGGGGGGAATTTTCCCTATGATCCTATGCTGCGGCGAGGCGCTGATCGACATGCTGCCCCGTGACACGGCCTTCGCACCCCACGCCGGGGGCGCCGTCTTCAACACGGCCATCGCCCTGGGGCGCCTGGGCGTGCCCACCGGGTTCTTCTCGGGTCTGTCCACCGACCTTTTCGGGACTGTTCTGGACGATGCGCTGAAAGCCTCCAACGTCGACGCCTCGCTTGCGGCGCGCAGCGACCGGCCCACGACGCTCGCCTTCGTCACGCTCACCGACGGTCAGGCGCAATACGCCTTCTATGACGAGAACACCGCAGGCCGCATGCTGGCGCCCGAAGACCTGCCCGACCTGCCCGTGTCGGTATCCGCCTGCTTCTTCGGCGGCATCTCTTTGGCGGTGGAGCCCTGCGCCAATGCCTACGCCGCCCTGCAGGAACAGGTCTGCGCGGACACTGTCACAATGCTCGACCCCAACGTCCGCCCAGGCTTCATCCGCGACGAAGCCGTCTACCGCCGCCGGATCGAAGGGATGATCGCGCGAAGCGACATCCTCAAGCTCTCCGACGAGGATCTGCGCTGGCTGCAGGGAGAGGGCGACATCGACACCCTCGCCGCCGGGATGCTCTCCCGCGGCCCCTCCGTTGTGTTCATCACCGAGGGGGCGAAGGGCGCCCGCGCCTATACGAAGGCCACCGCGCAAACTCATGAAATCACGTCGGAAGTCACCGTCGTCGATACCGTCGGCGCAGGCGATACGTTCAACGCAGGCGTCCTCGCCTCGCTGCACAACGCGGGCCTTTTGACGAAAGCCGCCCTGCCGTCCCTCGACGCCGCTGCACTCGCCGCCGCCCTGTCGCTTGGCGCCCGCACCGCCGCCGTCACGGTCAGCCGCGCAGGCGCCAACCCGCCCTGGTCCCACGAACTATGAGGGCGCTCATCCAGCGCGTCACCGAGGCCCGCGTCACGGTCTCGGGCGCGGTGATCGGCGAAACCGGGCCAGGCCTTTTGATCTTCGTCTGCGCCATGCAGGGCGACGACGACGCGGCGCCGGCGAAGCTCGCACGCAAGATCGCGGCCCTGCGGATCTTCAAGGATGACGACGGACGGATGAACCGCTCGGTCCTCGACACACAGTGCTCCGCGCTCGTGGTCAGCCAATTCACCCTCGCCGCCGACACATCTCGCGGCAACCGCCCCGGCTTCTCGGCCGCCGCGCCCCCGGACGACGGGGAGCGCCTGTACGAAGCCTTCGCCCGCGACCTACAGGCCGAAGGCGTACCCGTCGCCAAAGGGCGGTTCGGCGCCGACATGCAGGTGGCTCTGGTGAATGACGGTCCGGTCACGATCTGGATGGACACCGCCGACTGATCTGGCCGACACTGACCGGCGAAAGGACCCCGCCGATGGCCGTCACACTCCGCCACGTCGCCGAACGCGCCGGCGTCTCCCGCTCCGCCGTGTCGCGGACGTTCACCGAGGGCGCGTCCGTTTCGCCCACGACGCGCGCCAAGGTGATGGAGGCGGCAGAGGCACTCGGCTATCAGCCCAACGCGTTGGCGTCGAGCCTCACCACAGGGCGCACCAAGCTCATCGGCTTGATCTCAAACAACTTCCGCAACCCCCTGTTTCTAGAAGTCTTTGACCTCTTCACACGCGGATTACAGGATCGCGGCCTCCGTCCCCTTCTGGTGAACCTGACGGACGAGACCGAACCCGACGCCTCCGTCCGGCTGCTCCGTCAGTACAACGTGGACGGGTGCATCGTCGCGTCCTCAACCCTGTCGCCGGACTTCGCCAAGGCCTTTCAGGACGCAGGCATTCCGATTGTCCACGCCTTCGGTCGCTTCGCCACATCGCCCAGCGTGCATGTGGTCGGGGTCGACAATGTCGAATGCGGGCGGATGGCAGCGCAGACGCTGATTGACCGGGGGTACCGGCACCTCGGCTTTCTTGGCGGACCAGAGAGCGCCACCACCACACAAGACCGCCATGAAGGCTTCCTGCAGGTGATCGCGGCACACCCGGAAGTCACCCAGACAACGGTCTTCGCCCGCAACTATGCCTTCGATGCCGGTCGTGACGAGATGGCGAAACAACTCACGTCCAATCGCGCCGAGGCCTACTTCTGCGGCGACGACGTCCTCTCCATCGGGGCGCTCAGCGCCATCCAGTCCGCTGGTCTCAGGGTGCCGGATGACATCGGCCTAATCGGTCTCAACGACATGGAAATGGCACGGTGGGAGAACATCTCCCTCACGACAATCCGCCAGCCAATCCCCCAAATCGTCGACGCCTCCATCGAACTGGTCACCGACATGCTCGAAAACCCCACCCGCTTCCCCGAAGCCCGCCTGTTCCCCTGCACCATCATCGAACGCAGCACGCTCCGTCCAACGGATTCTTCTTCTGGCTGAAAGTACTCCGGGGGGTCCGGGGGGCTGGCCCCCCGGTAGCGCGACGCCTGCAAGGCGGCGCAAGCTCACCGAAACATCGGCGGCCTCGCGTCCACCCACGCCCCGTCCTTCCCCGCCGATTCTACCGTCGCATAGACCGCCGCCATCGACCGCGCCCCATCCGCCGGGCTTGGCAAGGCACCGACCATTTCCCCCCGAATCGCCGCCGCCAGATCGACATAGATATTCGCCACTGCCAGCGGAAACCCTTCAGGGTGCGCAATCGCCACCCGCGACAAGCGCGCCGCCTCATCGGAAAGACCAGCCTCGCCCTTCTCCATGATCTGCGTCCGCCCACCCAGCGGCGTATACATCACCTGGTTCGGCTGCTCCGACGCCCAGCGCACACCTCCGGTCTCGCCAAACACCTGAATATCCAGCCCATGCTGCCGCCCTATCGCCACCGTCGACGTCCAAAGCCGCCCGACAATCCCGCCCTCGGTCCGGAAGTTGACCATCGCGTCATCCTCCAGCACCCGGATATTCACACAAGAAGCAAAGTCCGCCGACAGCGTCTTCACTTCATCCCCGCAGATGAACGACGCCAAATGCAACGCATGTATCCCGCAATCCGCCATCTGGCCCGAGACCCCCGCCTGCGCCGGGTCATACCGCCAGCGGACCCGAGGGTTCTCCGCATCGTCCCCCGCCGCGTGGTGCCCGTGCGAGAAATTCGCCACCACCAGCCGGAGCTTCCCGATCTCACCCGCCGCCACCATCGCCCGCATCTGCCGCACCATCGGATAGGCCGAATAGCAATAGTTCACCGCACAGACCTTGCCCGAGGCCTCCGCGACCCGAACAATCTCTTCCCCCTCCTCAACCGTCATGGTCATCGGCTTCTCGCACAGCACGTTGAACCCGGCCTCAAGGAACGCCTTCGTAATCTCGAAATGCGTCGAGTTCGGCGTCGCCACGGTCACCAGATCAATCCGATCCTCTCGCGCCTTCTCGCCGTCCAGCATCTCACGCCAATCGCCATACGCCCGATCCGCCGCGATCCCCAACCGCTGGGCGTACGCCCGTCCCGCTTCAGAGTCGTGATCCAACGCCCCAGCAACAAACGCAAAATTGCCATCTGCCCGAGCACCCAACCGATGCGCCGGCCCGATCTGACTGCCTTCACCGCCGCCCACCATTCCCCAGTTCAGCATGTCCTCAGAACCCTATCGACGCGAGGTACTCGCGATTGATCTTGGCATCCCGCAACGCATCCGTATCCGGCAGCGTCGGGTCGCAATCCTGCTCAACCGTGCACCACCCATCGAACCCGGCGTCCAACAGGATCTGCCGCACCCGCGGGAATTCCACATCCCCATCGCCCAGGTTGCAGAAGATCCCCTGCCCGCAGGCGTCGTAAAACCCGGTCCCCTTGGCAATCACATCTGCCTTAACAACAGGATCAATGTCCTTGAAATGCATATAGGAAATGCGTCCGATATGCCGCTCCATGAACGCCACTGGATCGAACCCGGCGTAGGAATGATGCCCGGTGTCAAAGCAGATCTTCAGAACATCCTCCGACACCTCGCCCAGCAACCGCTCCAGCTCCGGCTCGAAGTCCATGAACCCCGCCGCATGCGCGTGAATGCCCACGGTCAAACCATAGACCTCCGCCCCCATCATAGCGACATGCTCAATCCGCCCGCGAAACGCCGCCCACTCTGCCGCGTCCATCTGCTCTGCCGCGTCAGCCCGCCCCGCCGTCGGCGCGCGCCGAGGTGAGATCGAATCGATCAGAACCAGATGCGTCGCCCCGTGCGCTACCAGCGCCTTGCAGGTCCGCGTCGCGCCATCCAGCACATCGTCCCACGCGGCCGCATCATGAAACGGCCGGAATACCACGCCGCCGATCAACGTCTGACCGTGCTCGTCCAACGCCTCGCCAAGCTCCACCGGATCCTCCGGCATGAACCCCACCGGGCCCAACTCGATGCCCTTGTACCCAGCCGCCGCATTTTCCTTCAGAACTTGCCGCCACGGCGGATTCCGGTCGTCGTCTGCGAACTCTACGCCCCAGGAACAGGGCGCATTCCCAATCTCGATGGCCATCAGATGCCCTCCACCTCAACCCAACCTTTGGTCTCATCCGCCCGCCGCGCCGCCGCAATGACCTCCGCCACAGCGAGCCCGTCCGCAAACGTCGGCCAAACGCTCTCGCCGCGCTCAATCGCCGTCAGAAAATCCTTCGCCTCAATGATGATCTGATCCTGATACCCGGTCCCATGCCCGGCCCCCTGACAGAACGGCAAATAGTCCGGATGTGCCGGACCCGTCAGGATTTTCCGAAACCCCCGCTCCGCCGCCGGATCGTCACCACGGTACAGCCACAACGCATTCTGATCCTCCTGATCAAACCGAATGGCTCCAGTTGTTCCCGTGATTTCATAGGCATAGCCCATCTTCCGCCCCAGCGCGGTCCGCGAGGCATAGATATGCCCCATCGCCCCACCCGCGAACCGGCACATCATCTGGGCATGATCATCGTTCGTCACCGGCAGCCCGTGGCGCGTGTCGTGCACCGTCTCAATCTCCGCCGCTACACTCTGGATCGGCCCCATCAGCGCCAGCGCCGCGTTTACGATATGCGGGGCGAGATCGCCCATGCAGCCGTTCGCCTCCCCCTGATAGCGCCAGGGTGATGGCCCTGCATCGGCGTCGGCATGAAAGTCCTCAGTATGTTCCGCGCGAAACCAGACGACCCGCCCGATTTCACCGTCCGCCACCAGCTTCCTCGCAAACTGGGAAGCGGGCGTCCGGATGTAATTGAACCCGATCATGTTCACGACGCCCGCGGCCTCCGCCGCCTGCGCCATGGCCCTTGCATCCTCCAGCGACGCCCCCAACGGCTTTTCACAAAGCACCGGCTTGCCCAGCGCGAACGCCGCCTCCGCAATCTCGCGATGCGTGGACTGAGGCGACGCGATCACAATCGCTTCGACCTTTGGGTCGTCCACCAGCACCCGCCAATCCGCCGCCGCACGGTGAATGCCAAAGGCCGCCGCGTACCGCTCTGCCGAAGCGGGGCTGCTCGCTGCAATCATCTCAAGCCGGGGGCGCAACGCCGTGTCGAATACAGCGCCGACCGCTGACATCGCCACAGAATGGGCCTTGCCCATATAGCCGCCGC
Source organism: Pseudomonadota bacterium (assembly GCA_039190895.1). GTDB lineage: Bacteria > Pseudomonadota > Alphaproteobacteria > Rhodobacterales > Rhodobacteraceae > Ovoidimarina. Next base: position 9,850 of record JBCCXY010000084.1, read on the forward strand.
CGACAATCCCGATGCCAATGTCAGCCATCTTGTCCTCCCGGCTGGAATCGCGTTGCAAGCGGTTGCAAAGCGCCTATCTTGTCGATGGCCGGACGGTCAATGACCATTTTCCCCAAGGGCGGCCACGGCAGAGTATCGCGGAGGGCGGCCATGCTCACATCACTTAGCGCGACAGTCGGATGACCCTACTGGAGGGCATCAAACAGAACAACTTCGTCGTCTTCGGACGCGCGGGGATGGATTTCTTCGCCGACCCGCCCGGCACCCCGGCTGATGAGGCACAGACTTTCCGCTCGGGCCTTGGCGGATCGTCCGCCAACATCGCCGCAGGAATTTGCAAGCTTGGCGGACAGGCGGCGCTTGTCACTTCGGTGTCAGATGATGTCGCCGGGCGCTTCTGCCTGAACGAGTTGCGCCGTTACGGGGTCGATACACAGTACTGCAAGTCGGTCGGGGGCGAATACCGCACATCGCTTGCCGTGTACGAATCGAAGATTCAGGACTTTCAGCTTGTGATCTACAGGAACGGTGCCGTCGACTTCGAGGTCCTTGAGGAAGACGTTGATCTTGTTGACTATTCTTCCTACGGAGCCCTGGTGACAGCGGGCACTGTCTTTGCCGCCGATCCCTCTCGAACTAGCACTTTTCGCGCATTCGACGCAGCACGGGCCGCAAACCTGCCGATCATCTTCGACATCGACTACCGCCCCTACTCCTGGCCCTCACCCGAGGTCGCCTCTGACGTCCTCAGCCGTGCCGGAGCCGCCGCCGACATGATCGTCGGCAACGATGAAGAGTTCGGTTTCATGGCAGGCGGCCTCGAAAAGGGCCGTCAGATGGCCGAAGACCTCGCCAGTTCCTCCGCGAGCATCGTGATCTACAAAATGGGTGAAAAGGGCGCCGTAACCTATTCAGGCGGTGAGGAAATCCACACCGGCACCTACCACGTGACCGCGCTCAAGCCCAACGGAGCAGGCGACAGCTTCATGGCGGGCCTCCTCAACGGCATTGCCGAAGGGCTCGACCTGCGCAGCGCAATCCTGCGCGGCTCCGCTTGTGCGGCTATCGTGGTCGCTTCGCCAGGATGCGCTCCAGCCATGCCGAACCACGCGCAACTCGCTGATTTTCTTGAACAACACCCTGGCCCAACGGAGCCCTGAATATGCATATCCCACCCCACGACAATCAGAACAAACCCATCGTGGATGCGGACGATCCCGTGGTGCCGCTGAACTACTTCAACATCGTGAAACTGAAAGCGGGCGAAGCGTTCCAATACGCCGTACCCGGCTACGAAACCTGCATCGTCCCCGCCACCGGCACGGTCGACGTCACCGCCGCCGGTTTCACGGCCAACAGCGTCGGCGGTCGCGGCGTCGACGTCTGGGATGGCGAGCCCGAGGGCGTCTACGTCCCTTCCGGCAAAGAGGCGCACATCCACTGCACCTCCGACACCGCCGAAATCTTCATCGCAGGTGCCAAATATGACGAAGTCCTCGACCCATTCGTCGTCCGCGCCGACGAGCTGGACCTCGTCCAATACGGCTCCGACGACACGAAAACTCACCGCAAAATCAAGCACATCCTCGGCCAGAAACAAGCCGACAAGGTAGGCCGCCTCCTGGTGTCCGAGCTCTACACCGTCGGCGCTGGAGGCTGGTCCGGCTTCCCCTCGCACAAGCACGACACTGACCGCCTGCCGGATGAGACCCGCCACGACGAAACCTACAACTTCCGCTTCCGCCCGAACCACGGCTCGGGCCTGCAAATGCTCCAGCGCGAGGACAACCGCCCGGGCGACGCCTACCACATCATGGACGGCTCCACGATCTGCATCGACCAGGGCTATCACCCGTGCTGCGTGCTTCCGGGCTACGAGATGTACTACTTCACAATCCTCGGCGGCCTCTCGCAACGCCCGCTGGTGCAATACTTCCAGCCCACCCATGCCGACCAGATCGAAACAATACCCGGCATCAAGGACATGGTCGCAAAGTTCAAATGACACTGGCCACGCTCGCCGAGGTCCTGCAACCCGCGCTGAAAGGCGGCTACGCAGTGGCGGGCCTCGTCTGCCTGGGATGGGAAGACATGCGCGCCTACACCAATGCCGCCCAGGCCGAAGGGCTGCCAGTGATCCTCCAGGCAGGCCCCTCCTGCCGCGCCCACACCCCGCTTCCGGTGCTCGGCGCGATGTTTCGCCACCTCGCCGAAGGCGTTGACGTCCCCGTCGTCGCCCACCTGGACCACGGCACCTCGAAAGACGAATGCCAACAGGCCATCGACTGCGGCTTCACATCGATCATGTTCGACGGCTCCCGCCTGCCGCTCGCGCAAAACATTGAACAAACAGCAGAAATCGCCGCCCTGGCCCACGCCGCCGACGCATCATGCGAAGGCGAGATCGGCTTCGTCGGCTACGCCCAAGGCGCCGCCTCAGAGGGAACCGACCCCACCGAAGCCGCCCGCTTCGCCGCAGAGACCAACGTCGACGCCATGGCCATCTCCGTCGGCAACGTCCACCTCCAGCAAACGCCAGGCGACGGCATCGACGAACCCCGCCTCCAAGCCATCCAGAACGCCACCAACACCCCCCTCGTCATTCACGGCGGCTCCGGCATCCCCACGGCTCAGCGCACAAACCTCGCCCGAACCTCCAACATCTGCAACTTCCACATCGGCACCGAACTTCGCCAAGTCTTCGGCCGGGAACTGCGCAAAACCGTCACCGAAAACCCCAACACCTTCGACCGCATCGAGATCCTAAGCGCCCTCGAACACCCCCTCGAAACAGCCGCCCGCAACGTGCTCCGCTCTCTGGCCCCTTCTTCTGGCTGAAAATACTCCGGGGGGTCTGGGGGGCTGGCCCCCCAGCGTCGCGACGGCCGCCAAGCCGGCGCAAAACCTACCCGCGCACCGCCTTCGCAAACCCCTCGAACGCCTCCGCGTTCGCCGCGATGATCTGCCCCGTCTCCTCGGCCCGCGTCCCCGCCGTCAGCCCTTCGACAAAGCCCCCTGCTTCTCGGACCAACAAGAGCCCGGCCGCGATGTCCCACAGGTTCAACCGATGCTCCCAAAACCCGTCAAACCGCCCCGCCGCGACATAGGCGAGGTCCAACGCCGCCGACCCCCACGTCCGCGGGCCCGCCGTCGCTGGGGCCACTCGTGCGATCTCTTGCAGCAACCGCGGCAACTCGGACCGCCCGCCATAGCCCGTCGCAAAAACGCATTCAATCAGAGACTTACGATCCGAAACCCGCATCCGCCGATCGTTCAGCCACGCGCCCTGCCCCTTCTCGGCCACGAACAGCTCGTCTTTCGCGGGGTCATAGACGACGCCCGACACGATCTCGCCCTTGTGCTCCAGCGCAATCGACACCGACCAATGCGGCAGCCCGTGCAGAAAGTTCGTCGTCCCGTCCAGCGGGTCCACCACCCAGCGCCGCGTCGGGTCCTTCCCCTCGACCGGGTCACTCTCTTCGCCCAGCCAGCCATAGTTCGGCCGCGCCTCCATCAGCACCTCGCGGATCACCCGCTCCGCCTCGATATCTGCGCGGCTCACGAAATCCCCCGCGCCCTTCGACGACACCTGCAGGTTCTCGACCTCGCGGAAATCCTTCACCAGACTCCGCGCCGCCTTCCGCGCCGCTTTGATCATCACGTTGAGGTTGGCAGAGCCCTGCATGTCAATCCTTCCGGCGGTCTGGAACGGCGCGCTATAGGTCACACGCCCGAGATTGCCAAGGGCCCTCAGACCGACACCGGCTACCGCACGGATGCCCCAAGCCAGAACCGATGGCTCAGCAAGACCGCCGCCAGCGCCAGCCCGATCACCAGCCCCAACCAAAGGCCAACGCCGCCCCAGCCCAACACAAACGCAAGCACATAGCTCGACGGAATACCTAGGCCCCAATAGCTGAGAGCCGCCATGATCATCGGCACCCGGGTATCCTGCACCCCGCGCAGCATCCCAAGCGCCATGACCTGCGCCGCATCCACCACCTGAAACAAAGCCGCCAGCGCCAGAAACAAGACACCGATCCGAACAATCTCTTCCAGATCGGGCTCGTCCGGCGCCAAAAACAGCTCAATCAGAAACCCGGGCACCAACAGGAACGCTGCTACCGTTAGGACAACAAACGCCATCGAGAGGCTCAGACCAACTCCGGCCCCCAAGCGCAACGCACCCACATCGCTCCGCCCCAACGCCTGCCCGGCGCGCACCGTAACAGCCTGGCTCAGGCCGATATGCACCATGAATGTCGCCGACGCGATCTGTAGGGCGATGCCGTGCGCGGCAAGCTCCAACACGCCAATCCAGCCCATCATGATCGACGACGCCGTGAACAGCCCCACCTCCGCCAGGCTGGTCAGCCCAATGGGCCACCCCAGCGAGAATACCTGGTGAAACGCGTCCCAATCCGGGCGATGGGGGTTTCGGAACAGATCGAACTCCGGTGTCGCCCTCTGCGCGTACGCGACAAGCCACGCCAGCCCCGCCATCTGGATAAGGATCGAGGCAATCGCCGCCCCGGCAATCCCAAGCTCGGGGGCACCGAAATGACCGAAGATCAGCAGATAATTCACCGCGGCGTTTAGCGCGGCCATGGCGAGCGTCACGAACAGCACCGCCTGCGTCTTCTCCAGCGCCGAGAAATAGCTTTTCAGCACCATGATCAGCAGATTGGGGATCAAACCAATCCCCGCGATCTTCAGGTACAGCCCAGCCCGCTCGGCCACCTCCGGCTCTTGCGCGAAGGCCAGAAAGATCCCTTCGGAGAAGACAAGAAACGGAATGATAACAATGCCATAAAGGATGGACAGCCACATGCCCATCCGCGTCACCCTGCGAACCTGGCGGCTGTCCCGCTGCTCGACCGCCGTGGCGACGACGGGCATCACCGCAAAGGCAAACCCGGCCCCCACTAGAAACAGCGTGAAATAGATCGATCCGGCAATCGTCAGCGCCGCAAGGTCGGTGACACTATACCAACCGATCATGAGCGTATCCGTCATCGTGATGGCAAACTGCGCCAAGTGACTGCCTACAAGAGGCAGTCCAAGCGTCAGGAGCGCGCGCGCATGCGCGCCAGCCCCGGCAGGGTGCACCGATGTCGTCATGGGGGGCGACCTACGCCCGTTTGCGCGACCCGGCAAGGGCGCGGCGCAATAGGAAAGGCCCGGGCAAAGGGCCCGGGCCTTTCCCGAATTTCAGAGCAGCTTAGGCCTTGCGGCGCAGGCGCAGCGCGCCGATTGCGCCCAGACCACCCAGCATCAGCAGGGCCGACGCCGGCAGCGGAACGACGCCAACATAAGCACCGTCGAGGCCGAAGCCGTCGTTGATCTTGCTGTTCTCAAGAACGATGGACGCGGTCGGGATCACCGCGCCAAACTTGACCGTAATGAGTTGCAGGTTGCCGTTGTCGAGGCCGCTCAGATCAACCGACTTGGTCGATCCGCCGTCAGCGGTGATCGTCAGCGTGGCACCAACGTCCGTCGCGTCGGTGATCGAGAAGACGATTGTGTCGAACGCGCTGCCCGTGTCGACATTCCAAATGACAGCTTCGTTGTCGTTTGTGTCAAGGTAGAAGGCGCCTCCGACAACGTCGAACCGACCGCCGGCATTGTCATTACGAACGACAAGGTCACCCGCCGTCGGGATCACCGTACCGCCGCTCCCAACCGCGCCGGCAGCCTGGAAGGTACCAACGGCCGTCGGGATGGCGTCATCAAGGGTGCCCCCAAGAGACTCGAAATCCTCGAGCACGAAGCTCGAACCAGGCGGCGGTGTGAATGTGCCGTCTGCAGTTACGGTGATCGTGACAGCCTGCGAAACACTCGCGACAGTCGCAAAAACACCGGCAAGCGCGAGCGCTGCTAGCTTGTTCATCGTAAAACCCCCTCGGTTTACTCTACTGCTACCCGCCCCAAGCGTGGACGATGGTCTGCGTATCACCGCATTGTAGCGAAAGATCAACCTTGGTTAATGCGAAAGCTCCACAAACCTCTACATCTCCGGAATTAATCCGTTCGGTGTAGGAAAATGGACACGGCCTGGGCGGGGACCCGGGCCGTCTAACCGTCTCTTAAGGCTGTTTAAGCCGTGTGGCGCTTCATCCGCAGCGCGCCAACTGCGCCGAGACCTGCCAACATCAGCAGAGCCGCCGCTGGAAGCGGCACGGTACCGACATATACATCGTCGATGCCAAAGCCATCGTTCAGGATGTCATCTTCAAGCGTCACAATTGCAAAGCTGACCAGAGTGTCGAACTTGATGGTCACGAGTTGAAGATTGCCGTTGCCTAGTCCGGAAAGCGACGTCGACATAGCCGTGCCATCCGTCGCTTCGATCGTCAGGGTCGCGCCTTGGTCGGTCGCGTCCGTCAGCGAGAACGCGATCGTATCGAAAAGCGAACCGCCAAGGTCGAATGCAATCCCAACCCCAAACGCGTCGTTCGAGTCGAGGAACTGCTCGCCGCCCAAAGTTGTGTTGAAGCGGCCCCCCAGGTTGCCGTCGCCTTCGTTCTTGATCGCAAGCTCGGTACCAGACCCAACAACGGTCCCACCGGAACCCGTGCCGCCAAGCGACAGGAATGTACCGACGCCCGTACCCAGAAGCGGGCCAACCTCGCCGGTCGCAAGACTTTCAAACGTCTCAACTTCATAAACGCCACCGTTAGTGGCAAACGTCCCGTCGGCCTCCACGGTGATCGTCACTGCCGAAGCAGCGGATGCCCAAATTAGGGCGGCAGCCGAAAGGGCTGCAGCTTTCAGTTTCATAAGGTATCCCCCTTACAAGTTACAAACCAAGCGGCACCCCTAATGTGGCCGCCACGTCATTAACCATGAGGCGTAGCTGGAATGCAACCCAACTGTTGGGGACGCCGGATCAAACGCTCTATATCTTGTAGATTAGTTCGTCCGATCCATTGAATCGCTCAAAAATGAGGCAAACCCGCCCGAAAACCGCATCCGAGCCACAATGCTCCTGCCCAAGCGATCCTTCGTCCGTACCGCCCCCCAACTGCCCTTTTGGCACCTCACAAGCCACGCCTCCTCAAACGAAGTACCACTTCCGTATAGATCGCTCACCAATCGTGCTCACCTTTTGGAACGAACTACCGAGCCCCAAGCGCCAAGAAAACCCGCGCCATTACAGCCCGTTATCACGCCCCACAGCACCACCTGCCCACAACACCGCTCTGCACGAATTGTTGCGGCCCTGACACATAAAGTGTCTCGCACCGCCCGCGCCATTCTGCATTGCCCCCGGCGCCCCCGCTTGGGATAATGGGCGCAAACAAACAATGAGCAGCAGTGATGGCAGATGACCTTCTAGGCGGCGGTCCCGGCGACCCGTACGACGCACGATCCATCCGTGTCCTCAAAGGCCTCGAAGCCGTCCGCCTCCGACCGGGCATGTATATCGGCGGCACCGACGAACGCGCGCTGCACCACCTCGTCGCCGAAGTCCTCGACAACGCCATGGACGAAGCCGTCGCGGGCCACGCCACACGGATCGAGCTGCACCTCCACGCCGACCACTCCGTCACCGTCGTCGACAACGGGCGCGGCATCCCCGTCGACCCGCACCCCGATTACCCGGACCGCTCGGCGCTCGAAGTCATCCTCTGCGAACTCCACTCCGGCGGCAAATTCTCGGGCGACGCCTATGAGACCTCGGGCGGCCTCCACGGCGTCGGCGTCTCCGTCGTCAACGCGCTCGCCGACCACACCCGCGTCGAAGTCGCCCGCAACCGCGAACTCTTCTCACAGGAATTCTCCCGCGGCATCCCGCAAGGCCCCGTCAAATCCGAAGGCGCGACCGCCAACCGCCGCGGCACCTCCGTCACCTTCCACCCCGACGCCGACATCTTCGGCGCGCTCAAACTCAAACCCGCCCGCCTGTTCAAAATGGCCCGCTCCAAGGCCTACCTCTTCTCGGGCGTCGAAATCCGCTGGTCCTCCGAAGTCGACGACGGCGAAACGCCGACCGAGGCGCGCTTCCACTTCCCGGGTGGCCTGTCCGACTACCTCGCCGAAACACTCGGCGAAGCGATCACCTACGCCGACGCCCCCTTCTCCGGCTCCGTGTCCTTCGAGAAATTCAACCAGCCGGGCAAAGTCGAATGGTCCATCAACTGGACGCCCTCCCGCGACGGCTTCATCCAATCCTACTGCAACACCGTGCCGACCCCCGAAGGCGGCACGCACGAATCCGGCTTCTGGGCCGCCATCCTCAAAGGCATCCGCGCATATGGCGAGCTGGTCAGCAACAAGAAAGCGGCCTCGATCACCCGCGACGACCTGATCACCGGCGGCTGCGCATTGGTGTCGTGTTTCATC
>JBCCXY010000085.1:0-18182 GCA_039190895.1 Pseudomonadota bacterium
CCCGAGGTATTTTCAGCCAGATGAAGGGACTGGGTGGCGTCTATAGGGCGACCGCCGTGATGTGCTTTTGGCTGTTTCCTTTTTGTTGGGCCTGTTCGAAGGCGGCTCGTGTGGTTTCCAGCACGGGCATGTCGGTGCCTTGGGTGAGGTAGCGGAGGTCTTTGATGATCTGGTCGACGGTGAAGAGGGGGGCGTGGTTTCCGGCTGCGATGAGCGCTCCGGCGATTTTGGCGGCGGGGCTGGTGACGGGGGTGTCCGAGATAAGGTCCATCGTTTGGGCGGCGGGGAGGCCCATGGTTTCCCCGTAGGCGAGGAGTTCGGCTAGCGCCGCCGTTTGCAGGCCGAGGAGGCCGTTCACGATTAGTTTGAGTGCGATGCCTTTGCCTTGGGGTCCGGCGTGGAGGACTGCTCGGCCCATGGCTTGGGCAACGGGCTCGAAGCGAGCGGCGTTTTCGGGGGTGCCGCCGGTCAGGAAGATGAGATCTCCGGCTTCGGCTTGTGGGCGGGACCCGGCGACGGGGGCGTCGAGGAGGCGGGGGCCGGTGGCTTTGGCGAGTTCGCCGATCCAGTCTGGGCTTGTTGTGCTGGATTCGACGGCGAGGGCGGTTGGGGCGAGGCCGGAGAGGGCGCCGTCGGAGCCAAGCCAGACGGCGCGAGCCGCGGCGTCGTCGTTGACCATGGAGAGCACGATTTCGGCGTTTTGGGCGGCGTGCTGAGGTGTTTCGGCCAGAGTGGCGCCTTCGGTGACGAGGGGTGCGGCGCGGTCTGGTGTGCGGTTCCAGACCGTGCCGTCGTGGCCCGCGTCGATAAGGCGGACGGCCATGCGGCTGCCCGTGGCGCCGAGGCCGAGTACGGTGACTTTGGTCATGCGATGTCCTTTCAGGCGGCGAGCAGGCGGGCGAGGTCGGCGTCAGCCTGCGCGAGTTGGGGGGTGAGGTCGAGGTCGGTGGAGGTACCCTCGACCGCGAGGATCGACACGGTTTCGATGCCGAGGAATTGCAGCAGGAATGTCAGGTAGGGGACGAGGAAGTCGGCCTCTTTCATCGTGTCCCGGTAGCCCGGAGCGCCGTAGGCGGCAGCGATGATGGCGGAACGTGTGGGGACGAGGCCGCGGAAGGCGCCGTCTTCGTAGGCGAAGGTGTGGCCGATGCGGGTGATCTGGTCGATCCAGGCTTTGAGCGTCGCAGGGACTCCGAAGTTGTAGATCGGCGCAGTGATCAGGAGTGTGTCGGCGGCTTTGAGTTCGGCGATGAGCGCGTCGGATGGGGCGGTGGCCTTTTGCTGGGCCGGGGTCGGGGTGTCGACGAAGAACCCCGCGACGGCGGTTTCGGTGAGGATGGGGACGGGGTTGGTGCCGAGGTCGCGGCGTGTGACGGTGCCACTGGGATGTGCGGCGCGCCAGCGGGTTTCGGCGGTGTCGCCGAGGGCCCGGGAGTGGGAGCCGGTGGTGCGGGCGCTGGTGTCGAGGCGGAGGAGGGTTGGCATCGTGTGGTCCTTTGTGGAGGGGGTGCCGGGGTGAACCCCGGCCTACGCTTGGTTTTGGCGGATGCGCGTGATGCAATCGAGATTGGATTTCGAAAGATATTCGTGCATAAAGTGCATTAATGGAGATTGAGCAGATCACGCTCGCGCTGGCGGCACAGGAGCAGGGAAGCTTTGCCAAGGCGGCGGAGCGGGCGGGGTTGGACCCGTCGGTGGTGTCGCGGCAGATTGCCGGGTTGGAGCGGCGGCTGGGCTTTCGGTTGTTCGAGCGAACGACGCGGCGGCTTGCGGTGACGGAGGCGGGGCAGGCGTATCTGGATCGGGTGCGGCCGTTGCTGGCGGATCTGGGAGAGGCGGAGGCGGCGGCGCGTGATCTGGTGGCGATGCCGAAGGGGCGGCTGCGGGTGACGGCGTCGACCGCGTTCGGGCAGGTGGTGATCGTGCCGATGCTGTCCGCGTTTCAGGCGGCGCATCCGGATCTGACGGTGGAATTGCGGTTGAGCGACGGGCTGGTCGACATGGTCGGCGAAGGCGTGGATGTCGCGGTGCGGCTGTCGCGGGAGGCGCCAGCGGACACGGTGGTTCGGCGGCTGATGAGGGTGCGGTATCGGGTGGTGGCCGCGCCTGACTGGGCGGGCCGATTGGAGCGCCCGGAGGATCTGAGCGACGTGGGCTGCGTCGTCTTTCCCTATCCCGGGTTTCGCGACGTTTGGCAGTTTCGCAAGGGCGGGGCGTTGATGGAGGTGCCGGTTCGTGGGTCGCTGGAGATCACCGGCGCGTTGGCGCTGGCGGAGGCGGCGCGGCACGGATTGGGGCCCGCGCTTTTGGCGGAATGGTTGGTTGCGGGGGACTTGGCGAGTGGGCGGTTGGTGGACCTGTTTCCGGACCACGAGGTGGCGGCGACAGGGTTCGACAGTGCGGCGTGGGTGATGTTCCCGTCGCGGGCGTATCTGCCGCTGAAAACCCGGCGTTTCATAGAAGCGTTAACGGATCATGTGGCAGAAACCAAAGAAAGCGGTGGATAAGAGCGCATTCTACCAAAATAGCGCTTTACAGATTCCGCCGTTGGGACCACCATATGTTGTGAGGGGCGCACTCAAAACGACGGCCCCTTGAGCAGGCACCAAAGCTTAGTGGGCCGGGAACAGGTCCAGGGCAATAAACCCATGAGGCATGGCATGTCGCTTTCAGAGCGGTTTCTGACCGAAGACATTCACCCTATCGACATTGTCGAACATCTCGCGGAGCACAACGATTGGGATTTCGACCGGGTCGCGGACGACCAGATTGCCATGGCGGTGGAGGGTCAGTGGCGGACCTATTCCATCACGCTGGCGTGGTCGGCCTATGATCAGACGTTGCGGCTGATCTGCACGTTTGAGATGGAGCCGCCGCGCGAGAAGCTCCCGGCGGTGTACGATACGCTGAACCGGGCGAACGATTTGTGCTGGTCGGGGGCGTTCACCTATTGGGAGGCGCAGCGGCTGATGGTCTTCCGCTATGGCCTGATGCTGGCGGGGGGCAATCAGGCCTCGCCCGAGCAGATTGATACGATGATCGCGGCGGCGGTCATGTCGGCGGAGCGGTTCTATCCGGCATTTCAGTTGGTGGCCTGGGGCGATCAGCCTCCGGCCGAGGCGATGCAGGTCGCCATCACGGAGGCTTACGGGCGGGCATAAGTCCGAGGTCTCAAGACTACCCCAGCCCGTCGGAGCGCCTTGCCCCGGCGGGCTTTTGCGTGTCTGACGGGGTGACGTGAGTATTTGGGCCAAGATGAAGACATGAGCGAGATTGCGGAGCGCGGCCTGGTGCTGCTGGGGTGCGGAAAGATGGGGTCGGCGATGCTCGCCGGGTGGTTGGAACGCGGGGTGCCTGCGTCGGCTGTGCATGTGGTGGACCCGATGCCGTCGGAGTGGGTGCGGGGGACTGGGGTGCTTGTGAACGGCGATTTGCCGGAGGCGCCTGCGGTGCTGCTGGTGGCGGTGAAGCCCCAAATGATGGACGCGCTGGGGGATGTCGCGCGGTTTGGTGGGGGGCGGACGCTGGTGGTTTCTGTGGCGGCAGGGACTCCGATTGCGCGGTTTGAGGCGGCGTTTGGCGAGGGGACCCCGGTGGTGCGGGCGATGCCGAACACGCCGGCTGCGATTGGGCGGGGGATTACGGCGATCTTTGGGAACTCTGGCGTTCGGCCAGAACAGATGGCGCTGGCTGAGGAGTTGTTGTCGGCAGTCGGTCGTGTGGTGCGGCTGGAGGCGGAAGAGCAGATTGATGCGGTGACCGCGGTATCTGGGTCGGGGCCAGCGTATGTGTTTCATTTGATTGAGGCGATGACGGCCGGGGGCGTCGCGGAGGGGTTGCCGGAGGCGCTGGCGGCGGAGTTGGCGCTGGCGACGGTGGCCGGTGCAGGTGCTTTGGCGGAGCAGGCGGAGGAGGATCCGGCGCAGTTGCGGGTGAATGTGACCAGTCCGGGGGGGACGACGCAGGCGGCGTTGGAGGTGTTGATGGATGAAGAGCGGGGGTTTCCGATGTTGCTGCGAGAGGCGATTGCGGCGGCGGCGCAGAGGGGCCGGGAGTTGGGGAAGTGATTGAATTTGATGATTTCATGAAGGTCGATATCCGCGTGGGGCGGATTGTGAGGGCGGAGGCGTTTCCGGAGGCGAGGAAGCCTGCGTTCAAGCTGTGGGTCGATTTTGGTGAGGAGCTTGGGGAGAAGAAGTCTTCGGCGCAGATCACCAAGCATTACACGCTGGAGGAGTTGCCCGGGCGGCTGGTCATGGCCGTTGTGAACTTCCCGCCGCGGCAGATTGGGCCGGTGATGTCGGAGGTTCTGGTGCTGGGTGTACCTGACGAGGAGGGCGAGGTGGTGCTGTTGCAGCCCTCGCGGGATGTGCCGATTGGGGGGCGGATGTACTAGCGGCCCGCTCGCAGAGCCCTGACAGGCTCTTCTCGCTGTTGTTGCGCCCCGGTTTTAGGTCTCCGCGATGGCCTTGAGCTGTTGCATAGTTGGGGGCAGAGCCTTTCGGAAGCCGGGTCCGAAGAGGGCAGCGAACAGGACCGATGTGGCTCCGGAGAAGGTGACCCGGTGCGTGAATTCTGTTCGTTCGGCATTGAAGGCGCGTTCGACGCGGAGGATCGCGCCCGGAAGCCTGGTTTCGAAGGCGTAGGATTGGCCGAGGTCGTAGGCGACGACCTTGAATGTCGTGGTCGGGCCGGAGTGCGGCACGATCCGACCGACGGACCCCAAGGACATCGGCCCATCGAGCGCGGCGGATTTCAGGCCGCGATCCCATTGTTCCCATGTGTCGGGGGTCGTCCAGAGGGCCCAGACGTTGTCCGGGTGGGTTGTCGGGACCGTGAAGCTGAAGGCACGGTTTGTGCCGGGGGCGATTTCTGTCACCTGCTTCTCCATTATGAATGAATGTCATTCATTTTAGGGTGCTTGGGGCGCTGTTCAATCGAAGAAATGAACTCTATTCATTTTGCATGGACACGCAGGACCTCAGTCAGGCGCAGCTAGAGAAGTCCTCTGCCATCCTGGCAGCGGCCCGCGCGCATTTTGCGAAGCAAGGGTTCGAGGCGACGCGGTTGTCAGAGGTGGCGAGGGACGCGGGGGTCGCGGTCGGGACGATCTATCTGCGCTATGCCGGGAAGGCAGAGCTTTTGGCTGGCGTGTTGGGGGACGTCGAGCAGTCTTTTTGCAATGCAATGGATACGGACGACATCTGGGCGACGCCGTTTCCCGAGCGGTTTACGAAGATCACTTTGGCCATTGTTGATGAGGCTGCGAAGGCACCTGATCTGGCGGAGCTGATGGCGCTTGCGTCCTATGCGCCGAAGACGGCGCATCAGGCGATGCTTCCGAAGATCGAGGCGCATATTCGGGATGGTGTTGCGCGAGGGGCCTTGCGTGAGGATATTGATCCGGGACTTGCAGCGCAGATGGCTCATGGAGTGATGGAGGGGGCGATGCGGGCGCTGATGGCGCCTAATGCGCCTGACCCAGAGGCTGTGGTTGCGCATGTGGCGGATGCGTATGGGCGTTGGTTGGTGAACACCTAGGGCAGGATGAACCAAGGCTGAATCGACTGCCGAACGTCTCAATGCGCGGAATCAAGGCCGCAGGCCGCCGCGCATCGCCGGGCCCATCCCTGGCCCGGCGATACGGCCCCAACCAGCGCGCCGCTCGTGACGACGGCGGGACCCATCGATAAAGTGGGTTGAACTGAGGTTGGATCGCCGGTCCTGGGCCCGCCAATGCGCGGCTCTGTTTCAACGCAATATCATCCCGCTCTAGGGTTGGGCGGCGGGCTAGCCGAGCCCTAACCGGCTCTTCGCGCTGGTGTTGCGAAAGGGACGGCGTTGGTCGCGGGACTAGACCTGCGTCGCGGCTTGTTCCGCGATGGTGCGGAGGTCGGGGCGGCCTTCGGGGCCGATGACGACGTAGTTGGCGGTGCCTGCGCCCCACGAGATCATATCGAAGCCGTTGAGCGTTTGCTGAGCAAAGCCGTCACGGGGGGTCGGCGTCTGGATGAGGCAGAGGGCGATCACGGTGCCCTCGGCGTCTCGGTACATCAGTTGTGCTACGGGTTTTCCGGCGGCGACGAGGAGGCGGCCGCCTTCGAAGGTGAGGCCGTCGGAGGCGAGGTCGGGGATGCGCACTTCGGTGCCGACTTGCGCGGTGAGCCACGTCTGGATGTGGTCGGATTCATCTGCGCCGACCTCGACAAGGTGTCGGCCCTGGCGGGCGTAGACAGCGTGGTAGTCGGCGATATCGGCGAGCCAGCCCGGGGCCGCTGCGACGGGGACCTGCGATTGGCCGAGGTAGTAGCCGCCTGCGCCGCCGATGGCGAGGAACGCCGCTGTGGCCGCGATAGCGAGCCAGGGGGAGCGGCGGGGTGGTGCCACGGGCGCGGCGGGGGCTGGCATTTCGGGGTCGGGCGCGTTGCGGATGGCCGAGGCGAGGGCCAGTGGGACGGGTTCGGCGGCGACTTCGGCGAATTCGGCCTTGGCGTATTCGTCGGCGACCATCAGCCCTTCGAGCTCGGTCATAAGCTCGGGGTCGGCGGCGAGCGCTTCTTCGACGACGCGGGATTCCGCTTCGGTCAGTTCGCCATCCAGAAAGGCGCTGAGTTTGTCGCGCAGGTCTGTCACGCGTTTACCTTCTCTGTTTCCGCGATCCGCGCGGCGAGGGCCTTTCGGGCGCGGTGGACGCGGCTCATGACGGTGCCGACGGGGACGCCGAACAGCTCTGCCGCTTCGGCATAGCTGTAGCCTTCGACCGAGACGGCAAGAAGTGCTGCGCCGAGGTCGGACGGCAGGGCGTTGATCTGGTGGCGGAGGTCGCCCGCCATGGCGAGGGCCTCGCCGGTTTCGGTTTCGACGAGTTCGGCGGCCTCATCGGCGGGAACCTGGCCTTCGCCCATGCGGACCTGGCGTTTGCGGAGCTCGCTGTACCAGGTGTTGCGCACGATGCGGAACAGCCAGCGGTCAAGCGGCTGCGACGGGTCCCACTGGTGGGCGCTTTTGAGGGCCTTCAGGCAGGCCTCTTGCACCAGGTCATCGGCTTCCGGAACGGACCGCGTGAGCGCGCGCGCGAACCGCCGCAGGCGCGGCAGCAGGGCGATCATGTCTCGCTTGATGTCCGTCACGGTGCGCTTGCTCCCCTCAATCACGGATAGTGCGGGCTTACGCGCGGGCGCACAAACATCTTTTGCGTGTGGTGCGGTCTTGGCGAGGGCCATGCGCGATCCTTTGCTTTGTTTTCATTGGGACTTACGCACGGGGCGGCAAAAAAATTCGCCGATCTGCGATTTTTTTCGGACGGGCGGGAATAACCCCGGGGGCTGGGGCGTAGGGCCTTGTGGATGGGGAAGACACCCACCGGATGAACCCGAATAAAGGACAAGGGATATTTGTTATGACTCGCATGCTATTTGCTGCGGCCGCTTTGGCTGTGACTGCTGGAGCCGCTCAGGCTGGCGCTTTGATTGCCGTGAACTCGGACATTGGTGAGGTGATTGCCTCGGCTGACAGTGGCCTGACGCTGTACACCTTCCGCAATGACAGCCGGAACACGTCGAACTGCTATGGCGATTGCGCCAGCGCGTGGCCGCCGTTCCTCGCCGCCGGTTCGGCGCAGGCCGAGGGCGGGCTGAAAATCATCGAGCGCCGGGATGGCACGCGCCAGTACGCGCTGAACGGCAAGCCGCTGTATTTCTGGGCTGGTGACAGCCGGACGGGCGACGCGACCGGCGACGGTGTCGGCGGCGTCTGGGATGTGGTGCGGCGCTAAAGGAGGGCGGAGCGATGAGACTGAGCATTTTGGCTGTGATTGCGCTGACCGTGTTGGCGGCGTGTGACGGAACGTATGGGTCGGGGGCGTCGAGCTCGACCGGGGGTGGATCAAGCTACCGCTCCAGCAGTGATTACTAGTGACGCGTGTGTGTGTGCGTAACGAGTGCGGCCGCTGGCAGTTTTGAACCCGTGCTGACAGCGGCCGTGTTTGTGAGTGTGTAACGAGTGCCGGCGATGACCCCCATTGTCGCCGTTTTCGCCCGCCTGTGGGGCCGTATTATGCCAGACCGCAGGCGGGCCCCGCTTGTTCCCGGAGAGAGGCCGCGTTAGGCGCGGGGACATGGCGAAGCTGTATTTCCATTACTCCACCATGAATGCTGGCAAGTCGACGCTGCTGTTGCAGGCGGCGCATAACTATCGAGAGATGGGGATGGTGCCGTATCTGCTGACTGCGCGGTTCGATGATCGCGAGGGGGACGCGAGGATCGGGTCGAGGATCGGGATCGGGGCGCCTGCGGACACCTATACCCCTGGGGAGGATCTGTTCGGCAAGCTGGAGGCGCGGTTGGCGGAGGGGCCCGTGGCCTGCGTGTTTGTCGATGAGGCGCAGTTTCTGGAGAAGGCGCAGGTTTGGCAGTTGGCCAGGGCGGTGGATGATCTGGGCGTGCCAGTGATGTGCTATGGACTGCGGGTGGATTTTCGGGGGGAGCTGTTTCCGGGGTCGGCGGCGCTGCTGGCCTGGGCGGATGAGATGCGGGAGTGCCGGACGATCTGCCATTGCGGGAAGAAGGCGACGATGGTGATCCGGCAGGATGACACGGGCCGGGTTATGCGGGACGGGGAGCAGGTGCAGATCGGGGGGAATGAGACGTACACGTCGCTGTGCCGGAGGCACTGGCGGGAGGTGGTTGGATCTGATTGAGCGCCTTCGGCGCATTACTTTTTTGTTTGGGGTGAGGGGGCTTTCTGCCCCCTCACACTCCCCCGAGAGTATTTCTGCCAAGATAAAGGCCAGGGCCCGTTAGGCTTTTTGGTCAGGGCGGAGGCGGTAGACGCCTTCGGGAAGGTTGAGGGCGGCGGCGAGGTCGCGGAGCTGCGCGGGCGATAGGGTGATCCGTTGCAGGCGGTCGGTCGTGGGTTCGAGTTGTTCGAGCGTCACGCAGTCGTCGAAGGCGTTGACAATGACATCTTCCTGGCGGTGTGAAGCCGGGTCGTCCACGAGGGTGATGACGGTTGCGTCGAAGTCGTGCTCGATGGTGAACATGGGGCCCCTCGTGTGGCTGATGGCACACCACGGCGTAGCGTGGTGGCAAGGGGCCTGCAACCGTGCTGGACCGGTGTGGGTGCGGGGCTATTGTAAGGCGCACGGTTTGGAGGGTTTGCATGCGGTTTCTTGCAGTCTTTGCACTTGTGGTTATGGCGGCCTGCGATGTTGCGACGGTTCCTACGGCGGGGGCTCCGCCCGGGCCGGAGGTCACACGGGTTCAGGGGGGCTCGGCCAGTTTTCGGGCCGTCGTAGATCGGGTGATCCCCGTTGCGGAGCAGGAGTGTCGAGCGCGGACCAGAAATCGGCCTTGCACCTTTACTGTCGTCGTAGATGAGCGTCCGAATGTACCGCCGAATGCGTTTCAAACGCTGGACCGGCGGGGTCGCCCCGTAATCGGGTTTACGCAAGCGTTGATTGAGGATGCGAGGAACCCCGACGAGATCGCTTTCGTGTTGGGACACGAGGCGGCGCATCATATCGAAGGGCACATTCCGGAGACGCAGCAGCGTGCGGTCGAGGGCGCCATTGTCGGAACCGTTCTGGCGGCGACGCTGGGCCTGGACGCGGCCGGGACTGAGGCGGCGCAGCGCGTCGGCGGGTCGATCGGTGCGAGGCGTTATGCCAAGGAGTTCGAGCTGGAGGCGGATGCGTTGGGTACGGTCATTGCGGCGAGGGCGGGGTTCGATCCCTTGCGAGGGGCGGCTTTTTTCAACCGCATTCCCGATCCGGGAGATCAGTTTTTGGGGACCCATCCGCCAAATGCCGAGAGGATTGCCACGGTGCGCCGGGTGGCAGCCGGGTTGTAGATGGAGCTTCACGAGGCGGCCAATCGGGCGGGCGTTGCGACGGAGTACCACGGGCTCTCGGGTGAGCTGCGGACTGTTCCTGACGAAACGGTTGAGGCTGTGCTGGCCGCGATAGGGCCGGAGGGGGAGGCGCCGGGTTATCGTGTGGTCGAGGCGAACGCGCCGGTTGACCCTGAGCTGACGGGCGAGGCCGAGTGGCGGCTGACCTATGAAGATGGCGTCGAGATCGAGGGGCGCGGGTCTTTGCCCCCGTTGCCGTTGGGACGGCATTGTCTGCATCTGGGCGGTCGGGACGAGTGGCTCCTTTCGGCGCCGAAGGCGTTGCCGTTGCCGGAGCGGTGTTGGGGGATGACCCTGCCGCTTTACGGGTTGCGGGGTGCTGAGAGGGGCGGGCTGGCGGATTACGCGGACTTGGCCGTGGCGGTAGAGGCACTGGCCGGGGTTGGGGCCGGGTTTGTTGGGCTCAATCCAGTGCATGCGGGGTTCGGGGCGGATCCGTTTCACATCAGCCCGTATTCGCCGTCGCATCGGCGGCGGTTGTCGACGCATTACATCCCGGTTGCGGGCGATGCGGAGGGGGCCGGGGGGCTGGTGGATTACAAAGCGAGCTTGCCGGTGCGGCAGGCGGCGCTGGACGCGGCCTATGCGGTTTATGAGGATGACGGGCGCTTCGCGAGGTTCCAGGCCAGAGCCGACGGGCTGAGGGCATTCGCGACCTATGAGGCGTTGGCCGAGGTTCATGGGCCCAACTGGAACACGTGGCCTGCGGCGTTTCGGGAGCCGACCTCAAAAGAGGTTCATGCGTTTGCGCAGGAGCGTCATGCGCGGGTGCGGTTCCATGAGTGGCTGCAGTTTCGGGCGTGGCAGGACCTGATCCAAGTCGGTGAGCGAGCGAAGGATGCCGGGTTGCGGCATGGGCTGTATCTCGACCTGGCCGTTGGGACGCATCCGTACGGGGCGGAGACCTGGGCGGAGCGGGAGAGCTTTGCGGAGGGTGTGTCGCTAGGGGCGCCTCCGGATGCGTTTGCCGAGGACGGGCAGCGTTGGGGGCTGGCGCCGTTCAATCCCAGGGCGCTGGTGGCGTCCGGGTTCAAGGAGTTGGCGGAGACGTTGCGGTGGCAGATGCGGTTTGCCGGGATGCTGCGTGTGGATCATATCCTGGGGTTCGAGCGTGCGTTTTGGCTGCCGGAGGGCCTGCCGGGGACGTATGTGGCGATGCCGAGGGACGCGATGCTGGCCGTGCTGCGGATCGAGGCGGCGCGGGCCGGGTGCATCGTAGTGGGCGAGGATCTGGGCAACGTGCCGGACGGTCTGCGGTGGGAGTTGTCGGAGCGCGGTGTGCTGGGGTGTGACGTTGCGATGTTCGAGCCGGGGAAACGGGCGGAGCATTACCGGGAGCGGGCGCTGGCGTCGTTCGGGACGCATGATTTGCCGACATGGATCGGGTGGCGCGAAGGGCGGGACATCGCAGCGCGGCTTGGGATTGGGGAGATCGACGAGGGCGCGGCCGGTGCCGCACGAGATGCGCGGCGCGCGGATGTCCAGGCGTTTCAGGAGCATACGGGGGGCGATGTGCACGGGTTTCTCGCGAGGACGACGGCGCGGCTGGTGGCGGTGCAGGCGGAGGATGTATTTGAGGCTGTCGAGCAGTCCAACCTGCCGGGGACGGTGGAGAGCCATCCGAATTGGCGGCGGCGGGTGCCGGTGGATGTGGAGGACTGGGCGGGGGACGAGCGGTTGCGTCGGGTTGGGCAGGTGATGCACCGGGCGGGTCGTTAACTGTAGGTTGGGCTTGGTGTGCGCGGAATCAAGGCCAACGGCCGCCGCGCATCGACGGGCCCACCCCGGGCCCGGCGATTTGTATGGGTCAGCGCGTTGCTCGGATCGACGGCGGTCCTCATCGATAAAGTGCTCTGAAGAGTCGTGGGGTTCGCCGGTCCTGGGCCCGACGATGCGCGCCTCCGGGTTCGAGGTCGGTCGTTTGTGGGCTATGAATTGCAGTATTTTGGCCAAGATGAAGGGCCGCGGTTACAAGAGAAGGCCCGGGTTGTCGCCCAGATCGAGGCCGGGGAAGACTTTGGTTTCGAGGGCGGTTCGGTCGATGCCGAAGGCGTCTCGCATGGCCCAGGCGGCGTAGGCGCGGACGTCGGCGGTGGGCATGAGGTCTTGACGGTCATAAAGGTCGGCTTCCGCGACGCCCGGCCAGCGACCGAGGACCTGGCCGCCTCGGACGGCGCCTCCGGCGTAGAGAAGGGCGCCTCCGGTGCCGTGGTCGGTTCCGGCGGAGCCGTTCTCGCGTGCGGTGCGTCCGAATTCGGTGAGGGCGAGGATGGTGGTTCGGCCCCAAATCGGGCCTAGGCCTTGTTTCAAGGTCAGGATGACTTCGCTGAGGCGCTTCAGTACGCGTTCCAGTTCGCGGGACTGGTTGCGGTGGGTGTCCCAGCCGTTGATCGAGAAGGCTGCGATCCGTGTGTCGCGGCTGAGGCGGTCTGCCGCGAAGGCGGCGAGGGCGACTTCGGAGGCGCCTCCCTGGCCCATGGCCTGCATCATGTCGCTGTCGGCGTCTTCGTCGGCGAGGTCGAGGGCGATGTCGCGGGCGAGCACTGCCGCCTCGGCGGAGGCGGCGCGGAATAGGGGGTCGTCGGCGTAGATCATTTGCAGCAGGCGTTCGGCCTGGGGGGACAGACCGAAGCGGGTTTCGGGGGACCAGTTGGCGACCTCGGCGGGGCCGGACAGGAGGTGCAGGTTTTCACGGCCTATGGCGAAGGCGGTTTCGCCTTCAACGCCGGGCACGGTTTGCAGCATGCGGTTGAGCCAGCCGTCGGTGGGCAGGGGCACGTCCATCCCGGTTCCGGCTTCGAGCAGGTCCTGGCCGTCGAAATGGCTGCGTTTGTCGCGGTAGGGGGTTGAGAGGGCGTGGGCAAAGCCCAGCTCTCCGGCGGCCCAGAGGGGCGCGAGGTCGGCGAGGCCGGGGTGCATTTCGTAGAAGCCGGTGAGTGGCAGGCCGCCGTCGGCCATGCCGCGCCGGAGGGCGGGGAAGTCGCGGTCGCCGACGGGGCGGACGACGTCGAGCCCGTCCATCCCGCCGCGGAGGATCAGGACGACGAGGCGGTTTTCCCACGGTGCCTGGGCGAAGGTGACGGAGGTCATGAGCGGGTGCGCGGCGGCGGAGCAGCCGAGGCCCTGAAGGAATGTGCGGCGGGTTGGCATGGGGCTACCTCCGGTTGAATTCGGCTGAGGCGAGGGTCAGGGCGATGCCCTCGGCCTTGGTTTCCGCGCCCGACACGGCAATGCGCAGGCCCGGCGTGACGCGGGGGCCGAGGACGGTTTCGACGAAGGCGCGGGGGTCGCCGATGGCATCGGCGCGGCTCTCGGCGGCGGCGGCGGCCCAGGCGATGCGGCTGGCGAGGCCCTGCGGGGTGATCCAATGCGCGGCTTCTTCGGGCCAGCCATCGGGGCCGCTGGCTCCGAAAACGGGTTGGCCCATGGCGGCGAGGGGGCCCGCGACGTGGCGGCGCAGGTCTCTGAGCGAGGCATTCGCGACCTCGCGGCCTGTGACGCTGAGGGCCTTCGCGGCGGCCACCATGAAGTCCATCGGTTGGCGGACCTTGGCGCCGGGGGGCGAGAGGGCGGACGGGTGCTTTAGGAGGGCGGCGTAGACCTGGGCGAGGTCGCCGCTGGAGCGGGTCCAGGCCTGGGCCATCTCGTCGATGAGGGTTTGGTCGGGGGTGTCCGAGACGAAGTGGCGGGCGATTTTGCCCGAGATGTGGAGCGCGGTTTTGGGGTGTGTGGCGAGGTCGTTTATCGCCTGAAAGATCGCGTCGAGCGATGCGCGTTGGCCGCCGTAGCGCTTGCCGAGAACGGTTTCGGCTCCCGGTTCGGCGATGCGGGGGCGGAAGACGAAGCCTTCGTCGGGGGAGACGGAGAGGCCCGTCAGCAGTTCGGCCAGTTCGCGCACGTCGGCTTGGCCGTAGGGGCCGCCAACGCCCAGCGTGTGGAGTTCCAGTATCTCGCGGGCGAGGTTTTCGTTGAGCCCCCGGTCAAGGCGCTGCCCGGCGCGGGAGTTGGGGCCGATGGACGCGGTTTGGTCGAGGTAGAGGAGCATCATGGGATGCGTGACGACCGCTTTCAGCATGTCACCGAAGCGGCCAGCGACATGGGGGCGGATGGCGGTGTCGATGTAGGTCGGCGCGAGGGCGCGCATTGGGGCGTTCTTGGGGACGACGGTGAAGTGATCGGCCCAGAACGCGGTGAGCCGCTCGCGAAACGGATCGTCGGTGTCGAGGATGCGGGCGATACCGTGCTGGATGCCGGTGCCGAAGCGGGTGCGCGTTTCGGTCAGGACGCGGCGATAGGCGCGCTCCGCCCCCGAGCCGCCGTTGCGTCGGGCGGAGCGGGCCTCGCGGAAGCGTTTTGAGAGGGCGAGGATGTCGTCCATGCTCGCGACGGGATAGTCGAGCGCCACCTTGTCGCGACCGCGCAGGGCGGTGAGCATTTGGCGGGTCGAGCCGATCTCTGCCGCGCCACCAGCGCCGTAGCCGAACCGAACTGTCAGTATCTGCGCGTCGTCCACACGCATATCCTCCTGCAGTACCCTCCACCTAAGGTACTACGGGAAAGCGGCGGAATTCCGTCGGTCGAGGTCTTTGAGATGTGCGCAGGCTAGGAGAGTAGGACAAGAAGGCACCGGCCGCCGGACCGCGCCTTTGCAACAAAACGCTGCATTTTTTGGTAGTTAGTGGACAGGTAGCCGCCCTCGTCAATCGGGTCGTTCCAAGGCTCAGGGTAGATCTCGGCTTCGTTCATTGCGGTGGCGTTGGATCGCGCGATAAGATCTGTGGCCGTGGTTTGCCTAAGGACGTCGTCGACTTCTGCCACTTGGGCCGCCGAAAAATAGCGTAGGGGGCCATAGCCCCAGCCTGTCCCATCGCCAATTGGGTTACCCGCCATGATGAACCCGCCGGGGAACGGCCCACCCCAAGAGTCGCCCGTCAGTAGGAAGTGCAGTGCATTCCAAGACTTGTCGATGTCGCAGATATCTTCGTCCGGCACGTCTTCCAGAAATTTCTCCGCGCTGTCGGGGTTTGCGACGAGGCGTTCGACGGTCTGTTGATCGGCAGAATAGATGGCAAAGATCATGCCCATCGGATCACTCGTCAGTCATTACCCGCAGGCCGAGTTCCATCAGTTGCTCAGGCGTGGGTTCCGATGGGGCGCCCATCATCAAATCTTCGGCGCGCTGGTTCATTGGGAAGGGCATGACCTCGCGGATGTTGGCCTCGTCGGCCAGAAGCATCACGACGCGGTCGATCCCAAGTGCGCAGCCGCCGTGGGGCGGGGCGCCGTATTGGAAGGCGTTGACCATGCCGCCGAAACGCTTGCGAACCTCGTCTTCGCCGTAGCCCGCGATTTCGAAAGCCTTGAACATGATGTCGAGGCGGTGGTTCCGGATGGCGCCTGAAACGAGTTCGTAGCCGTTGCAGGCGAGGTCGTACTGGTAGCCCTTCACGTCGAGCGGGTCTCCGCCAAGCGCGTCGAGCCCGCCCTGGGGCATCGAGAAGGGGTTGTGCTCAAAATCTATGCGGCCGGTTTCGTCGTCTTTCTCGTACATCGGGAAGTCGACGATCCATGCGAAGGCAAATCGGTCCGTCTCGGTGAGGCCAAGTTCGTCGCCGATGACCGTCCGGGCGCGGCCTGCGACGGCCTCGAAGTCCGCCGGTTTGCCGCCAAGGAAGAACGCGGCGTCGCCGACGCCGAGGTCGAGTTGCTGGCGGATTGCTTCGGTGCGCTCGGGACCGATGTTCTTGGCGAGGGGGCCGGCGGCCTCCATGCCGCCATCTGCCTCGCGCCAGAAGATGTAGCCCATGCCGGGCAGGCCCTCTTTCTGGGCGTAGGCGTTCATGCGGTCGCAGAACTTGCGGGAGCCGCCGCCGGGGGCGGGGATGGCACGGATTTCGGTACCGTCGTTCTCCAGCAGCTTGGCGAAAATGGCGAAGCCGCCGCCTGCAAAGTGCTCGGACACGCGCTGCATGCGGATGGGGTTGCGGAGGTCGGGCTTGTCCGTTCCGAACCATAGCGCTGCGTCGGCGTACGAGATCTGTGGCCACTCCTGATCGACCTTGCGACCGCCGCCATGTGCCTCGAAAGCGCCTTTCAGTACGGGCTCTATCGCTGCGAAAACATCGTCTTGCGTGACGAAGCTCATCTCCATGTCGAGTTGATAGAAATCAGTCGGGGAGCGGTCGGCCCGGGGGTCTTCGTCGCGGAAGCACGGCGCGATCTGAAAGTACTTATCGAACCCAGACACCATGAGAAGCTGTTTGAACTGCTGCGGCGCCTGTGGGAGGGCGTAGAACTTACCCGGGTGCAGGCGTGAGGGCACAAGGAAGTCGCGCGCACCTTCGGGGGAGGACGCTGTGATGATGGGTGTCTGGTGTTCGGTAAAGCCCGAGGCCCACATGCGTTCGCGCAGGTCCTTCACAACTGCGGACCGCAACATCATGTTTTGGTGCAGTTTTTCGCGACGGAGGTCGAGGAAGCGATAGCGCAGGCGTGTCTCTTCCGGGTATTCCTGATCGCCGAACACCATGAGCGGCAATTCGTCTGCCTTTCCAAGGACTTCGAGGTCGCGGATAAACACCTCCACCTCGCCCGTTGGGATCTTGGGGTTCACCAGATCCGGATCGCGCGCCTTTACGGTGCCGTCGATGCGGATGCACCACTCGGACCGCACCTCTTCCACCTGCGAGAACACGGGCGAATCCGGGTCGGCCAGCACCTGAGTCACGCCGTAATGGTCGCGCAGGTCGATGAACAGGACGCCGCCGTGATCGCGCACCCGGTGCACCCATCCGGACAGGCGCACGGTGTCGCCCACATCGGCAGACGTCAGAGCGGCACAGGTATGGCTGCGATAGGCATGCATTGGCGAATTCCTTCGGGTTAGACCGGCGCCGATACACCCGCGCCTGCGCGGGAAGTCAACCCAAGGGCGCACGTGCAGAACTTTGCCGATCCCGCGAGCGTGGTTTCCAAAACCTTTACAGGGGTTTCCGAACTTCTAGTCTTTTCGGGGTCGGGTGGGGACCTGACCCCAAACGGCACGATCAAAAGCACCTAACCCGGCGCGGGGGGCGCCGAAAGGGGGTCCAGATGTGGAGCATGCTGCTTGACAGAATGCTGTCGGCGCTTGTCCGGCAAGGTCAGTTCCGAGTGACGTATCCTGATGGCGAAACACGCACCTACGGCGACGGAACCATGCCCGAGGTGCATGCGGTGATCCATAACGCCGATTGTGTCCGGGGCCTTGCATTGAACCCCGATCTGGCGATCGGCGAGGCCTACATGGACGGCGATGTGACGTTTGAGGACGACGACCTTTACGGTTTCCTCGCGCTTGCGGCTGCCAACCTGGCCAATGCGGACCCGGTCTGGTGGCAGCGCGGCCTGGATAAGATGCGCCACAAGTTGCGGCGGTTTGCGCAGGCGAACAAGATCGGTGTCGCGAGGACAAACGTGGCGCATCATTATGATCTGTCGTCAGAGCTGTATGACCTCTTCCTCGACGGCGACAAACAGTACTCCTGCGCGTATTTCGCCGATCCCGCCATGACGCTGGAAGAGGCGCAGGCGGCGAAGAAGGCCCACATCGCGGGCAAGCTGCTGATCGAGCCGGGGATGACCGTGCTCGACATCGGCTGCGGCTGGGGTGGCATGGGCCTGACGCTGGCGAGGGACTATGGCGCGCGGGTTGTGGGCGTGACCCTGTCGGAAGAGCAGCACAAGCTTGCGAGGGCGCGTGCGCGGGAGGCCGGGCTGGAGGGGCAGGTCGATTTCCGCCTGACCGATTATCGCAACGTGTCCGAGACCTTCGACCGCGTCGTCTCGGTCGGCATGTTCGAACACGTCGGCATCCCACACTACCGAGAGTATTTCCGCACCGTCTCGGACCGCCTGAAGCCGGATGGCGTGGCCCTGATCCACACCATCGGCCGCGTTGCGCCGCCGAGTTACACGAGCCCGTGGATCGACAAGTACATCTTCCCGGGTGGCTATTGCCCGTCGCTGTCCGAGATGACGGCGGCTATTGAGGACGAATACCTGTACCCGACGGATGTCGAGATCTGGCGCCTTCACTATGCCGAGACGTTGCGGCACTGGTACGAGCGGTTCACAGCGAACGAAGACAAGGCCCGCGAGATCTACGACGAGCGCTTCGTGCGGATGTGGCGGTACTACCTCCTCGCGTGCGAAACGACGTTCCGTTACGGGCGACAGGCAGTCTTCCAGGTCCAATTGACCCACAAACAAGAGGCCGTCCCCCTCACTCGCAC
>JBCCXY010000086.1:0-17716 GCA_039190895.1 Pseudomonadota bacterium
CCGCTGCGGCGGCTATAACCGGATGTTCGACGCCATGCGCGATGCCGCAGGCGAAGAGGTGCATTGCCACACCGTTGAACCGCAGACCGGCGCTGCGGTTGGGGCCGATATCAGCCGCCTTGGCGGGGTGGAGCGGGTCAACGGCAGTCAGGCCTTTCTGGCCGACCTCGACATCGCGGGGCTGGCGCACCTGAAGCTCGTGACGCTGGACGTGGGCCGCGCGCGTATCAAGGGGATCGATGCCTCGAAAGCGCGTGCGGTGCCCGGCGTCCTCGACATCATCACGGCTGCGGATCTGCCGCAGCCTGTCCCCCGCTTTGGCCCGGCCTACAAGGACCGGCCCGTGATCGCCGTGGACGAGACCCGCTTTCACGGAGAGCCCGTGGCAGCCGTCATCGCCGAAACGAAGGACATCGCGGCCTATGCCGCCGGCCTTGTGGAGGTCGACTTTGAGGCCCTGCCAACCGTGACCTCGGTCGAGGCCGCGCTGGCCCCCGATGCGCCGCTGGTGCAGTCGCCCGACATGCGCACCGGCGATCCGCTGGCAAACAGCAACGTGCTGAAAGAGCTGGATTTTGCGTGGGGCGATGTTGACGGGGCGCAAGCGGACCTTGTCATCGAGAACACCTATACCTTCCCGATGGTGACGCATTTCGCGATTGAGCCGCACGGGTTCATTGTGGATGCCGCCGATGACAAGCTGAAGATCTGGAGCCCGGTCCAGCACCCGTTCCTTCTGCAAAAGATCATGGCGAACCTGTTCGACCTGCCGTTGAGCGACGTGCAGATCCTTGCCCCCGACCCCGGCGGCGGGTTTGGCGGCAAGCAGATGCCGAAGTTCGAGCCGTTGGTGGCCTATGCCTCCCGCCGGATCGAGCGGCCCGTGCGCCTTGTGCTGACGCTGGAAGAGACGTTTCAGGCCGTCCGCCGGGCCGGGGCTAAGGTCCACGTCCGCTCGGGCTTTTCGAAGGACGGCGACCTGCTGTTCCACGACATCGCGGCAGACTACCTGATCGGCGCCTATGTCGACATCGCCGAGCGTGTGACAACCAAGGGCAGCTACCTTGCCTGCGGGCCGTACCGCGTGCCATCGGCCCGCATCAAGGCGCGCCCGATCCTGACCCACACGACGCCAAGCTGCGCCTTCCGTGGCTTCGGAACGCCGCAGGTCAACTGGGCCGTTGAAGGCCAGATCAACGAGGCCGCCCGGCGCCTTGGCATCGACGGATACGACATCCGCATGCGCAACGTCGCCGACAAAGGCGACGAGGTGGTGAAGGGCGAACAGCCCGCCGACGGCCACTGGCTGCAATCCGTTCAGAAGGCCGCCGATCTGCTGGGCTGGGACAAGCCCAAGCCGGAAGGCCGGGGTCGGGGTATGGCTGTCGGCATCAAGGCGGGGGCCACGACGGGGCTGTCGAACTCTACCGTCCGGCTGCTTGCGGACGGGTCGATCCTTGTCTTCGCGGGCACGTCCGACATGGGGCAAGGCGCGCGTACGATCTTTGCCCAGCTTGCCGCCGACGCGCTGGGCGCGCCCTATGACCGGGTGTCGGTCATCATGGGCGACACGTCGGTCGTGCCGTTTGATCTTCAGACCTCGGCCAGCCGCTCCACCGTGTTCATGGGCACGGCCATTACGCGCGCCTGCGAAGACATCCACACGCAGGTCATCGAACTGGCCAGCGACACCCTCGGCCTGCCCGAGGACGACATCCGCATCGTTGACGGCAGCATCGTGCTGCCCGACCGAACCCAACCGATCTTTGACTTCGTCCAGAAGAGCCTTGGCAAATGGAACGGCGAACTCATCGGCAACGGCCGCATGCGCAAGCCTACGGTGGCCGAGCACCCCCTTGGCGGCACGCCTGCGTTCTTTGAGTTCAACTGCACCGCCTTCGAGGTGGAGGTCGATCACGCCACCGGAGAGGTCACCATCCACAAGCACGTCACCGTTGGCGATGTCGGCAAGGCGCTGAACCCTCTGCAGGTCGAAATGCAGGACGAGGGCGCGTCGATCATGGGGCTGGGCCATTCGCTGTACGAACAGATCCTCATGGACGACGCGGGCCGGATCCGAAACCTGGGCGCCATCGACTATCGGATCGTCACGACCAAGGACATGCCTGTCGCGCTGACGACCGGGATGATTGAGAACGAAGACGGGCCGGGGCCCAAGGGCTCCAAAGGGGTGAGTGAGGGCGCGATCCTTTGCACGGCCCCGGCCCTTGCCGCTGCCGTGGCTGACGCCACCGGCGTGGTGATCAACGACTTGCCTCTTACGCCCGAGCGCGTGTGGCGCGCGCTTCAGACCCGGAACACGACGACAGGAGACCGAGATGCTTGATAACAGTGGCACTATGGATGCGCTGGTTCTGACCGCCCCGCGCGAGTTCGAGGTCCGCGAAGTGCCGATCCCGGCCCCGGTCGACGACGAAGTTCTCTGCAAGGTCGACACGACCTACATCTGCGGGACGGATCCGCACATCATCCAGGGCGATTTCCCCGGCTTCTGGCCGCCCGCGTTTCCGTTCACGCCGGGGCATGAGTGGTCGGGCACCGTCGTCGACATGGGCCCCAAGGCGGCTGCGCTTGGCTGGAAAGACGGCGACCGGGTATGCGCGATCTCTCACGTGGGGTGCGGGTATTGCAAAAACTGCATGCGCGGGCGGTACAATATCTGTCTGAATTACGGTGCGCTGGACAAAGGGCACCGGCAGCACGGGCACATCACGCCCGGCGCCTATGCGCAGTACATGCGGGCGTCGGTGAAGAGCCTGTACAAGATCCCCGACGACATGGATCTGGAATACGCGGCGAATGTCGACCCGTTGTCGATCGCGCTGTACACCGTAAACCGGTCGCGGTTCGAGCCCGGCGATGATGTGCTGATCATGGGGACCGGGCCTCAGGGGCTGATGGCACAACTTTGCGCGCAGGCCATGGGCGCGGGTCGGGTGATCATCGCGGGCAGCGGAGAGCGGCTGGATCTGGCTGTGCGCCTTGGTGCCACGGGGATCGACTATCGCACCACGGATGTGGTGGAGGCGGTGAGGGATCTGACCGGAGGGTTGGGCGTGCCGCGCGTGCTGGAGTGTGCGGGCACGGTCAAGGCGATCCAGCAGGCGTGTCTGGCGGCGTCGAAGGGCGGTGTGGTGTCGATGATCGGCATCCCCCACGCCGACCCCAGCCTGCCGATCAAGCGGATGGTCCTGGATGAGGTGGAGCTTGTGGGCAATCGGGCGAACCCGAACACGGCAGAGCCTGCGATCACCATGCTTGCCGAGGGCCGGATCGACCTTAAGCCGTTGTTGTCGCACAAGTTTCCGCTGTCGGATTTCGCCACGGCGCTCGACATCTACGAGGGGCGCAAGGACGGGGCCATGAAGGTCGCGATCAAGCCCAACTGACGGAACGACTTGGAAGGAAACAGGGAATGTCGGTGAAGATCGAGTGCATTCTGGAGTGCAACAACCACCTCGGCGAGGGCCCGGTCTGGGATGTGGATGAGGGGCGGCTGTATTGGCTGGATTGCACCGGGCCACGGTTCGGGTTGGACGCGGTGTGGCGGATGGATCCGAAGAGCGGCAAAGTCGAAAGCTGGGCGCTGCCGAAGGACATCGGCGCGATGGCGCTGCGCGAGCAGGGCGGCATGGTCGCGGCGATGTGCGACGGGTTTTACTTCATGGATATCAAGGGCGACAAGCTGGAGCTCGACCTGATCGAGGAGGTTGATGCCGA
The DNA here is from genome assembly GCA_039190895.1 of Pseudomonadota bacterium. Lineage (GTDB taxonomy): Bacteria > Pseudomonadota > Alphaproteobacteria > Rhodobacterales > Rhodobacteraceae > Ovoidimarina. The sequence continues at coordinate 3,742 of JBCCXY010000086.1, forward strand.
TATTGAGCGCACCCGCCTCAACGACGGGAAGGTCGACCGGCGCGGCCGCTTCTTTGCGGGCGGGATGGACGATCTTGAGGAACTGAAGAACTGCGGGCTTTGGCGGCTGGACCCTGATCTGTCAGTGACGCGCGTCGAAGAGGGGCTGATGTGCACCAACGGCCCGTGCTGGAGCCCGGACGACAAGACTTTCTACATCGCTGACACGTTTATCGAGGAGTTCTGGGCCTACGATTACGACATCGAGACCGGGACTCTGTCGAACAAGCGCGTCCATGCGACGACCAAAGAGGATGAGGGCGTTGCGGATGGCTCGACCGTGGATGAAGAGGGGTTCATGTGGAACGCCCAGCTTATCTCGGGCGATCTGGTACGCTATGCGCCGGACGGCTCTGTTGAGCGGCGGATCGGGATGCCGGTGAAGAACATCACCAGCGTCATGTTCGGCGGCGACGACCTTGACGTGCTTTACGTCACCTCGATGGCGCGGGTGAAGCACCCCGCCGTCCATGACATGTTCGCTAAGCAGGCAAAGCCGCAGTTCCTTGCCGGTAGCGTGTTTGCCGTGACGGGCCTCGGGATCCGTGGCCTGCCAGAGCCGCGGTTCGCGGGCTGAAGAGGGAGGGAGCGCCATGAAGGACGCCGCGACGACATCGACGCAGACGGGCAAGGTCATCATCACCTGCGCGGTGACTGGGGCCATCCACACGCCCTCGATGACGCCCCATCTGCCCATCACGCCGGACGAGATCACGTCCGAGGCCATCGCCGCCGCCGAAGCCGGCGCAGCGATCCTGCACCTGCACGCCCGGAACCCCGAAACCGGCCAGCCGGACCAAAGCCCCGAGGGCTTCGCGCCCTTCCTGCCCCGGATCAAGCAGGGCACGAACGCGGTGGTCAACATCACCACGGGCGGCAGCCCGTACATGAGCGTCAAGGAACGCGCGCTTCCGGCGGCGACGTACAAGCCGGAGGTCGCATCGCTCAACATGGGGTCGATGAACTTCGGCCTCTACCCGATGCTCAACCGCTTCAAGGAGTTCAAGTTCGAGTGGGAGCGGCAGCACCTCGAAGGCTCCCGCGATCTGGTCTTCCGCAACTCGTTTCAGGACATCGAGTACGTGCTGGAGACCTGCTATGGCAACGGCACGCGATTCGAGTTTGAATGCTACGACATCTCGCACCTCTATAACCTCGCCCATTTCGCCGACCGGGGCCTCGTGAAGGCGCCGTTTTTCGTCCAGTCAGTCTTCGGCCTTCTCGGCGGGATCGGCCCGCATCCTGAAGACGTGCTTCACATGAAGCGCACGGCAGACCGGCTGTTTGGCAATGACTTCCGCTGGTCCGTGCTTGGGGCGGGATCAAACCAGCTTCGCATCGCCGCGCAGGCCGCCGCGTTGGGCGGCAACGTCCGCGTCGGGCTTGAAGACAGCATCTGGGCGGGCAAGGGGGAGCTTGCGACATCGAACGCCGTACAGGTCACCAAGGTCCGCCAGATCATCGAAGGCCTCGGCCTTGCTGTTGCCACACCGGACGAGGCGCGGGACATCCTGTCGCTCAAGGGCGGGGATGAAGTGGCGTTCTGACACGCACCCCGGTCGAGGTGGTTTTGCCTTCGCCGCAATCGGCTTACGGTGCACGGGATGACCATCGTGATCCGGAAGGCGCCCCCATGAGCAAGCTCGCAGACCGAAGACGCCGAGCGGCAAACATCGCACGCGAGGCTGGCCTGGCCGCGCTCGCGGTCGTCCCCGGGGCGAACCTATTTTATCTCAGCGGCCTGCACTTCCATCTGAATGAACGCCCCACGCTGATGGTGATCACCGCGAGCGGAGACGTCGCCGCGATCATGCCGGAGCTGGAGCGCTCAAAATGGAGCGCCGCCTTCCCCGAGGCGGAGACATTCTATTGGCAGGACAGCGACGGCTACGACGCGGCATTCCGGGCCTGCGCCCAGTTGCTGGATGGCCCCTTGGGCGTCGAGGGCATGCGGATGCGGATGTTTGAATCCGATGCGATGGCCGCGCATCTGCCGCAGGGGGGCGTCGTGAACGCGGACAGTCAGCTCGCATCCCTCCGCATTTCGAAAGACGCAGACGAGGTCGCCGCCCTGCGCAAAGCCATCGCCATCAGCGAAGCGGCGCTTGGAGAGCTGATTGACGGAGCCAGGGAAGGCGACATCGAAGCCGCGCTTGTCGCCCGATTGAAGGCCGCGCTATTGCACCACGGCGCAGAGGGGTTTTCGTTCAACCCGTTGATCCTTTCGGGCCCGAATGCCGCCGATTGCCATGGCACCCCGTCGGATCGGGCCGTTTGCGCGGGCGAAACGCTGCTGATCGACTTCGGCGCGACATATGGCGGGATGAACGCCGACATCACACGCACATTCTTCTGCCAACACGTGCCCGATGACGCCCACGCTATCCACGAAACCGTACGCGCGGCCAACGCGCACGGCAAAGGCATCGCCTCGCCCGGAGTGACGTGCGATGCACTCGACCGAGGGACCACGGGCATCCTGCAGGCCTCCCCCTTCGCCCGGTTGATCGTGCATAAAACGGGCCATGGGCTGGGGCTCGATGTCCACGAGGCCCCGCAGGTCATGGTGGGCAATCAAACGCCCCTCGCCCCCGGCATGGTCGTCACCATCGAGCCTGGCCTTTACCAGCCAGGACACCTCGGCGTTCGCATTGAGGACGACGTGCTGATCACGCCGGACGGCTGCGAGAGCCTGACAGCCTTCCCACGCGAGGCGGAGTGCTTTGGGTGACGGATTGGCGGGATTGGCGCGCTGGGGAGGATTCGAACCCCCGACCCCCTGATTCGTAGTCAGGTACTCTATCCAACTGAGCTACCAGCGCGTCGTCGTGGGACATAGACGGCTGGGCTGGGCGTTGCAAGGGTTGCTTAGCGTTCGAAGCGAGGGGCTGGGGGCAAGCCGGTTTCTCGTCGGGTGAAGTCCCGGACGGATGGGGCGTTGCCGTCGTCCGACGCACCCGGGCGCTGGTGGCGGCGGGCGATTTCTTCGGCGGCGTCGTCGATGGTGGGGCTTTCGAACAGAAGCTCCCTGTCTTGCGCGAAGATGGCATACATCACCACGAAGAACGTGCGCGCCTGGGCGGTATCGCGAAGCGCGAGGTACGCGCCGCCGCCGAAGATCAGCGTGCCGATGAGCAGGGTTCTGAAGACCATTTCGGCCCTCAGATACCCGGAAAAGGCGGCGAAATCTGGGCTGCCCTAGGCGACCGCGCCGTTCGTGATGGCGAGGCCCTTGGGCAGGACGATTGCAAACTTCGTGCCCTCTTCGCTGGTGTGCACCATGTCGAGATGCCCGCCATGCCCACGGATCAGCTCAGCGGCAATGGCGAGGCCAAGGCCCGTCCCGCCCTTGCGCGCACCGCCCTGGAAAGCGCGGAACAGGTTGTCTTGCGCCTTGGGCGGCAAGCCCGGACCCGTGTCGCGGACAGAGATCACCCACTCAACATCCGTTTCCTCGGCGTCCAGCACTATGCGCCCCGGCTGACCCGTCGCCTCGATCGCCTGCCGCGCATTGCGGGTCAGGTTCGAGAGCACGCGGAACAACTGCTCGGGGTCGGCACGGACGACCATGTCGACCGGCACCTCGTCTTCCAGCGTCACGAGATCACCGCTTGCCGCCAGCCGCTCGCCCTCGATCACGTCGTCTGCGATCTTCGCGAGTTGGATCCGGTCGAGCACCGGGGGCGGCTCTTCAGCACGGCCAAAGGCGAGCGTGGATTCGCACAGGTTCACGGCGCGGCTGATCGAGCCCAGCAGCTTCGGCGCCATCCGACGCACCGCTGGGTCTTCGCTCGTCTCGATCCGGTCGCCGAACAGTTGCGCCACGGTCAGGATGTTCCGCAGGTCGTGGCTGATCTTCGCCACGGCCCCGCCCAACTGAGCCAGACGCTCTTTCTGCCGCAAGGCCGCGGTCAGGTCGGTCTGAAGGGATTGCAGCGCCAGTTCGGCCTCGTTCAGCTCCAACACGTCGGCGCTGGGCTGGATGATACGGCGGCTGTCCTCGGGCGCCTCGGCATAGCTTTTCATCGCCCCGACAACGCCCTTGATCGGTTTCACCAGGACGCGGCGCACGACGAAGAACAGCAGGCTCGCCGTGAGGATCGAGATGATCGCCGACAGGATCAGGATGCGGATGCCATAGTCGATCAGCGCCTCGCGCAGGGGCCCGGTGGGCAGCGTGATTTCGATCAGGATCCCTGCGCCCTGCACGGGTCGGCCGACAACGCGGATCACCTCGTCGTCGGGCCTAAAGAGCTGGGCGATGGCGTCGCGGATCAACTCCAGCGGGCCAGCATCGGTCATGATGTAGGTCGCCGCGACCGGCGACGGGATGTCAGAGTTCAGCATGAGCTGCCGCATCTCATCCCGCCGCAGCACGACGTTGAAGACGCCTGCGTTGCGCAGCAGTTCTTCCTCAAGATTTGGGTCGATCATGTCGACCGACTCTTTGGCGAGGGACGCGATCTGCGCCCGTTCCAGCCGGTCCATCAGGTAGGTCTCGCGGTAGCGCGCGATGGAGGGGACGAAGATCAGCACTTCGGCGAGCATGACGAAGACGATCGTCAGGATCAGGAACCGACCGGAGAGGGACTTCAGGAACATGATCGCGGTGCCTTAGGGGATGTAGCGCTGCACGAAGCCCACCACCTTCTTAACCGTAGGATTATCAAACAGTTTCGGCGAGAAATAGGCCCCCGCGACACGCTTGTTGATCTCTCCGAAGGTTGGGTAGGGGGCGACCATGTTGGACACGGCGCTCATTTTCAGGCCGTTGGCGATGGCGAGCGCCCAGACGCCGATCATCTCACCCGACATGTGGCCTACGATGGAGGCGCCCACGGGCTTGCCCTTGACGACCATGACCTTGATGAAACCGGTGGTCTTGCCCTCGGCGATGGCGCGGTCGTTGCCGCCGTATTCAAAGCGCGCGACGTCGACGGCCATCTTGCCGAACTCCTTGATCGCCTGCGCCTCGGTCAGGCCGACATGGGCCAGCTCAGGGTCGGTGTAAGTCACCCATGGGATGTGGTTGGTCTTGGCCTTCGCGGGCAGCCCAAACAGCATCGAACGGATGACGATCCCGGCGTGATAGCCCGCGACATGGGTGAACTGCAGCCCACCGGCGGCATCGCCCACGGCATAGACCTTCTTGTTGGTGGTGGAGCGCAGATCGGCACCGACACGGACGGCCCGGTCATGGGCGACATTGCCCTTGTCGAGGTCGAGCTTGTCGATATTCACCTTGCGCCCGGCGGCCATCAGCAGGTGCGTCCCTGTGAACGTGCCCGCCTCGGTTTCGACCGTGACGCCGCCTTCGGGGGTGATCTTGGTGACCTTGGCGCCTTCGACGATCTCGATCCCCTCGGCGCGCATCTTCTCAAGCACGATGGCCGTCAGCTCGTGGTCGTCATTGCCCATCGCTTTCATGCCCTCGATGACCGTGACCTTGGAGCCAAGGCGGATGTGCGCCTGCGCCATCTCCATCCCGATAGGGCCGCCGCCGATGATCAGCAGGTGATCGGGGCGCTCGCGCAGGTCGAAGATGTTTTCGTTCGTGTAGACGGTGACGTCCTCGACCCCCGGGATCGGTGGGACCATAGGGCCAGAGCCGGTGGCGATTACGAAGCGGCGGGCCTCGATGACGGCGTCACCCGCCTGCACTTCGGTGGGGGAGATAAACCGGCCCCACTCGCGGATGACGTGGACGCCGAGGCTTTCGAACCGCTCCTGGCTGTCGTGTGGCTCGATGGTGGCGATGGCCTTGGCGACGTGGTCTTTCGCCTCGGCATAGTTCACCTCGGGCACCACCGGGCGGACACCGTAGGGTGCGCCAGCGGTCATCGCGTGGGCCTGCTTGGCGGCGGACAGGAGGGCCTTCGAGGGGACGCACCCGTAGTTCAGGCAATCGCCGCCCATCTTGTGGCCTTCGAGCAGGACAACCTTGGCCCCCATCTGCGAAGCCCCCGCTGCGATGGACAAGCCGCCAGAGCCCGCCCCGATGATGCAGACGTCAGTCTTGATGCGTTCCATGATTACAGTTCCTTCTTGCCGCGAACGGCCTTGAGCACGATGGGCAGCGCGGCCAGGGCACAGAGACCCAGGATCGGCAGCAGGATGTGCGGCTCAAAGATGATGCCGAGGTTCGGGGTCTCGCCCTTCGCAAAGACCTCACCCAGCCCGGCGCCGACGGAGGTATAGACGACCGCGCCCGGGATGATGCCGAGGAACGTTGTGATCACAAAGCGGATCAGCGGGACGCCGACGAGGGCGGGCACAAGGTTGGCCACGAAGAACGGGACGGCGGGGACGAGGCGGATAAGGAACAGCATCTCCCACTGGTTCTTGTCGATGCCGTCCTTGATCTTCTTCACGGCGCCTGAGGAGCCATCCATCTTCGCGGCCAGCTTTTCCCCCGCGCCATAGCGGGCGGCGAGGAAGATGGCCGTGGCGCCGATGGTTGCGGCGACGATGTTGAACAGCGCGCCGGGGAACGTCGCGAACAGGAAGCCGCCGGTCAGCGTCGCGATGGATGCGCCGGGCAGGCTGAAGGCCACAATAACGATGTAGATCGCGATGAACGCCAGCACCGTCAGCAGGTAATTCTGGTCGCGGAACGCGATCAGGGCCTCGCGGTTGTCGGCAAGTGTCTGAAAGCTCAGGTAATCTTTCAGGGTAAACGCCCCGATTACGGCGACCACGAGGATCGCGATAAGGGGGAGGCGCTTGGCAAGGCCGCTCTTCTCGGTCGGGGTTGGCTGGCTCATCTCGGTCACGTGTCTGTCCTCGTTTCTGGTGTCTCTTGTCGCATAAGATGGGCGGTTGGGGAGGCGGCAACTGGGCCAATCACGCTCCGTTGAAGGGCGGTGACCCAGATCGGGGCCGGTATGCGGTTCTGAAACATTTCTCGCGGGGAAACCGGGGCGGATGTTGCAGAAACCGGGGGTCAGAAGCGTTGACTTGAAATGTTTGACCCACTAAACGGCGGACTTCGAAATGAGATTTGGCTCGAATCCGGCAGGATGCGGGCCCCCGAACGGAGACGCGCGATGAAACGCACATTCCAGCCATCGAACCTGGTCCGCAAGCGGCGGCACGGGTTTCGCGCGCGCATGGCCACCAAGGCAGGGCGCAAGATCCTGAACGCCCGCCGGGTCCGTGGGCGGAAGAAGCTGTCGGCCTGAGCAAGGCGCGACTAGACGAAGCGGCGCCGCCGTCGGTCGAAGGGCCAACGGCGGCGCCGCTGCGTTTCGAGGTCCTGAAAAAGCGCGCCGACTTCCTTGCGGCGGCCAAGGGCCGACGCGAAGTCACCCCCGGCTTCATCCTGCAGATCCGCCCCCGCAGCGATGGCGATCCACTTGTGCGCGTAGGCTTCACCTGCTCCAAAAAGGTCGGAAACGCCGTCGCCCGAAACCGAGCCAAACGCCGCCTCCGCGAAATCGCCCGCCTCGACCTGCCCATACACGGCACCGCAGGCCACGACTACGTCCTCATCGGCCGCCGCGAGACCACAGCCTCACTCCCGTTCGAAACCCTCCGCGCCCACCTCACCCGCGCCCTTCAGAAACTGGGCGCACCCAAAAGCGAGGCAGTCCGCAAGGGCTGAAGAGCGGCCCGTCTTCCCTCACCCCCAACAAAACCCTACCTTATTGCCATGAGCCCGCTGGCCCACATCCTCGCACTCCCCGTGCGCGCCTACCGCCTGATCTTCAGCCCGTGGGTGGGTCACAACTGCCGCTACGACCCCACCTGCTCTGCCTACGCGCTGGAAGCCCTGCAAAAGCACGGCGGGCTCAAGGGCGGTTGGCTCGCCTTCCGCCGCATCCTCCGCTGCCACCCCTGGGGCGGCATGGGCGTCGATGACGTCCCCCCTGTGCCGTCAGAGCAATGCTCTCACTCCTCAAACGGCGCAACACGGCGGACGCGGTAAACACCGCGATCCCCGACCAAGGCGTCCACATCGTCGTGAAACCGCAGGAATGAGGTCACATCTGCAAACGCGGACACCTCGACCTCCTCCAACTCAAACCGGTCCGCCCTGAACGTGCCGGGGGCCGCCGCCTCACCCACACGCCCGAGAAAATCCGCGCCAACCACCAACGCCCCGTCGAAATCCACCGACCGCAAGTCGGCGCCCTCCCACGTCGCATTCACGATCACCGCCTCGCGAAACGTCGTCGCCGGGATCAGGGCAAAGCTGAAGTCCGTCCCAACAAGCGTCGCCCCGTCAAAGTTCATCGCGTTCCCGTTCACCCCCAGAAAAGACACGCCCGTCAGCATTGCCCCGCTGAAATCCGCCCCGATGATCGACGTATTGTAGACATCCGTGTCCGTCGAAAACGGCGGCTTCACCGACTCCCCGAGGATCGAACTGAACGACGTCCCGAACAGATCCGCATGACGGAACCGCACATTCGATAGGAACGCCCCGCCAAAATCGCCCTCCCGCACCTCGGCATGCGAGAAATCCGCATAGGACAGCCGCGCCAGTTGGAACGACGTGGCAAAGAGGTCGATCTCCGGCGCGAAGGCGAACGAAAAGTCCGTCCCGAAGAACGTCAGCACCTCGGTCTCCCGCACCCCGGCCTGCAGGAGTGACAGCAGCAACTGCCCCCGCTCGGGGCTCGCCGGTCGATCCACCAACCGCACTTTGTCCGAGATCGGGTCCAGATCGAACGTCTCGGCAATCGCCGCCAGCGTCTGCGGCAGATCATCCTTCCGCCGCTGCATCGCCACCCAGTTCGCCGCGACGTCATCCCCGGCCACCGTGCCAACCTCAAGAAACCGGTACGGCTTCGTCGCACGGCTGGCCGAACTCACCCGCATCACCAGCCCCCGGTCCAGCTCCAGCGGATTCAGCACCGGGATCGCGCCGATGACCGTGCCGTCGCCGTTGCCCTGATCATCCAGCGCTCGCCCCAACTCGGCCGCGATGTCGGTGATCTCGACCACCAACTGCGCATTCCGCGCCGCCTCGGCGAGTTGCACCGTATAATTGGCCAACAGCGTCTGCTCTTCCGCCTGCGCGATCTGCGTGTCGATCCGCTCGTTCTGCACGCCCAGCAGCTTGTTCTGCTCAAACAACAGCGCCGTCCCGGCCAGCGCCGCCATCGCCGCAATCAATGCCGTGAGGGATCCGATGATCCACCGCCGGGTGGAGATCCAGGCAAAGCGCGCCAGCGAAATCTGCACCAGCTCTCGCGCCGCGGTGGTCGCGGCCTGCGGATCACGGTCGATGGCCCCCTGCGCCACGCCTTGCAGCGGCGAAGCAAACATCTCCAGCCGCGCTTCGGCAAAGCCAAAGACCCGGCGGAAAATGCGCTTGCGGAAGACAAAGAACAGCAGCCCGAAAACCGCCAGAAAGATCATGACCGAGCCAAGCACGATCACAAAGATGTCGGCGATATTATCGGCGAACCCCAGCCCGGTGAACGCGAACATAAAGCCCGCCGCCGCGCCAAAGCCGAAAATCAGCACCCCCAGCGCTGCGGTCATGCCACCGCCCAGACCTGGCGGCGGCGCCGCGTCTCGCCCGGCGAGGACGTCTTCTTCCATCTCCCCCATCCCGTTGACGGTGGCAAAGCCGATCCTCTAAGGCAAGCCCATGCTTGATGAGGCCGACGAAATTCACCCGCTCTTCCACGGTGCGCCCAAAACGACGGAGTTCCGCAAACTGCGGAAGCGTATCGTGCGGCTGACACGCGAGGCGGTGGAGCAATACGGCATGGCCCAGCGCGGCGACCGCTGGCTGGTGTGCATGTCGGGCGGGAAGGACAGCTACACCCTTCTCGCCGCGCTGACCGAGCTTCAATGGCGCGGCCTCCTGCCGGTGGACATCCTCACCTGCAACCTTGACCAAGGTCAGCCGGGCTTCCCGGCGACCGTCCTGCCGGAGTTCCTGCAGAGGATGGGCGTCCCACACCGGATCGAGTATCAGGAAACCTACTCTGTCGTCACCGACAAGGTGCCCGAGGGGCGCACCTATTGCTCTCTCTGTTCCCGGCTGCGCCGGGGCCACCTGTACCGCGTCGCGCGGGAAGAAGGTTGTTCGACCGTTGTCCTCGGCCACCACCGCGACGACATCCTTGAGACGTTCTTCATGAACCTGTTCCACGGCGGGCGCCTCGCCACGATGCCGCCGCGCCTGCTGAACGAAGAGGGCGACCTCTTTGTTGCGCGCCCTCTCGCCCATGTCGCGGAAGAGGATTGTGAGCGCTTCGCCAAGTCCATGGCCTATCCGATCATCCCCTGCGATCTGTGCGGGTCGCAAGACGGGCTGCAGCGTCAACAGGTAAAACGCATGCTTGATGAATGGGAACGCAACCGCCCCGGGCGCCGTCAGGTGCTGTTCCGGTCACTTACCAACGTGCGGCCATCGCACCTTCTGGATGACAAGCTCTTTGATTTTCAGGGCCTTACCCGAGATCTGTAGAATTTTAGGCGCTTTGTCGGTGCGTCTTTACGTCCGTTAACCCTCTGCCTAGATCGGGTGAATAGGGTCCGCCGCCATGGGATTATGGCTGTTTGGGCGGAGCAATGATGGTGCGTAGTGTCGTTCGGATCCTTTGGCAGACGAACTACCAACTCAAGACCCTGTTCGAAGGTCCACACGTCCTAGCCTTTCTGCCTGCAATATCCCTTGGGGCGTATTGGATCGGTGGCGAAGTTGCCCTGATCATCATTGCCGTGGTCCTGCCGCTGGTCATCGCGGTCACGGGCCTCGCGCAGCCCCAGCCCCTGGGCGATCAGTCGGGGCTCGACCCGATCACGGCCCTTCCCACGCGCGATCAGGTGGTACGGCGGGGGGATGAGATTCTAGGCGACGGGCCGTCACAGATCTCCATGACCTCAACACTGGCCATCGGGATCGATGAGTTCGAGGATACGGTCGCCAATATCGGCGGTGACGCGCGAAACAGGGTGTTGCGGCTGTGCGCGGATCGGCTGCGGACGACGATCCGCGATGTGGACCTGCTGGGTAAGCTCGACGGGCACAAGTTTATCATTGTCCTGACTTCGGCGGCGCGGGCGGATCTTGAAGGGCTCATTCAGGTCTCCACGCAAATCCAGCGCCTGATACAGGAACCGGTGGAGGTTGAGGGCAGCCGCATCTATCTGAGCGTCTCAATCGGCTTCTGCACGCCCAAGCGCAGCCCCGGCAAAAGCGCCGAGGCGCTGATCGGCGCGGCAGAACACGCCCTGAACGACGCCATGGAAACGGGCACAGGCGCGATTCGGGCGTTCACGATTGAAATGCAGCGCCGGGCGCGCAGTCGCGGCGGCCTAGCGGAAGAATTGCCCCGTGCGCTTGAAAACAACCAGATCGTCCCATGGTTTCAGCCGCAGATCGACGCCCATACCCAGGAAATCACGGGGTTTGAGGTCTTGGCCCGTTGGCAGCACCCCGAAAACGGGCTTGTGCCGCCGGGAGAGTTTCTGCCAGCCGCGCAAGAGTTCGGGCTGCTTGAGCGCCTAGGCGAGGTGATGCTGTCCAACAGCCTCAACTCGCTGAGGGCGTGGGACGCGGAAGGGATCAAGGTACCGTCGCTGTCGCTCAACTTCTCGGCGGAAGAGCTGCGCAACCCGTCCATTGTCGAGAAAGTCCGGTGGGAGTTGGAGCGCTTCAACATCGGCCCCGACCGCATCGCGGTCGAGGTGTTAGAGACGGTGATCGCTCAGACCTCTAACGACACGATTGTCCGTAATCTGCGGGCGTTCGCCGAGCAGGGGTTCAAGATCGATCTGGACGATTTCGGGACCGGGCATGCCTCCATCGCCAACATCAAGCGGTTCTCGGTGGGTCGGATCAAGATCGACCGCTCCTTCGTGAAGCAGATCGACCGCGATCTGGAACAGCAGAAGATCGTGTCGGCCATCCTGACCCTCGCCGAGCGGCTTGATCTTGAGACACTGGCCGAAGGCGTCGAGACGCCGGCAGAGCTCGCGGTGCTGCGGCAGTTGGGGTGTCAAAACGCGCAGGGCTTTGGCATCGGGCGCCCTCTGCCGTTCAAGAACGTGGCTGAATGGATTGCCGACCACGAGGCCAGGCGCGCCAGCGCCCGCACGCAGCCCGCGTTGAGGGCCCAACCGCCCCGGCAAAACGGGGCGGCGCCGAACGGCGCGGTTCCGGTGGTTGGCGGCGCCGAGGCCGGGAAAACGGCTTGACCTTTCCGTCCATGAACGCTTGAACATCCACCGACCTTCCCAAAGATTGGTGGCACAGCCGAATGGACGACCAGAACCGGAATCTGATCCTCGCGACGGCGTTGAGCTTTCTGGTGATCCTCGTTTGGTTCCTGCTGTTCCCCCCAGAAGAGCCGCCAGCGCCGGTCACCGACCCCGAAGCCGCCGCCGAAAGCTCTACCCCAGCCCTGCCAGGCGCCGATGGTGGGACAGGCGGCGCCGCCGCGATCCCCGGCACCGGCAGCCAGACCACCGAAGAAGCCCTCGCGGCGGTGGAGCGTTTCGACATCGAAACCCCCCGCCTCACCGGCTCGATCTCGCTGACCGGCGGACGGATCGATGACCTGCACCTGTCCGACTACCGCGTCACGCTCGACCCCGACGCCGACACCGTCACGCTGCTAAAGCCCGAAGGCACCGCCGGTGCCTATTACGCCCTGTTCGGCTGGGCCCCCGGCCCCGGCCTCGACAACGAACTGGTGCCGGGCCGCGATACCGAATGGTCGCGTGAAGGCTCCGGCGCGCTGACACCCGGCGAGGACGCCGTGCTGACGTGGAACAACGGCGCGGGGCTGGAGTTCCGCCGCATATTCACCGTCGACGAAGACTACATGTTCACCGTCCGGCAAGAGGTGACGAACACCACCGACGCCCCCGTTCGCCTCGCCCCCTACGGCCTCATCGCGCGCCACGGCCTGCCCGACGACCTGATGGGCTTCTTCATCATCCACGAAGGGGCGATCCGCCAGACGGGCGAGGAGCTCAACGAATACAGCTATAACAACCTCGAAGACATGGACCCGGTCGAGGGCTGGGGTCCGGCGGCGGACGTGAAAGAGGTGGCGGGCAACGGGTGGGTCGGCTTCACCGATCACTATTGGATGACGACACTGATCCCCGCCTCGGAAGAACCGTTCAAGGCCGCGCTACAGTGGGACCCCCGCAGCAACATCTATCAGACCACCGCGCTTCTCGACACGAAAGAGGTCGGCCCGGGCCAAACCGTTTCGGTCGATCAACAACTGTTCGCGGGCGCCAAAGAGTGGGAGGCGATCCGCGCCTATGAGCGCGACGACGGCGTCTACCGCTTCATCGACAGCATCGACTGGGGCTGGTTCTTCTTCCTGACCAAGCCCATCTTCGCCGTCCTGCATTGGCTGAACGGCCTCATCGGCAACATGGGCTGGGCGATCATCGGCCTCACGTTCCTGATCAAGGCCCTGCTCCTCCCGCTCGCCTACAAATCCTACGTCTCGATGGCGCGCATGAAAGAGCTGCAGCCCGAGATGGAGAAAATCAAGGAACGCGCCGGGGACGATCGGCAAAAGCTCCAGCAAGAGATGATGGCGCTATATAAAGAGCGAAAGGTGAACCCCGCGGCGGGCTGCCTGCCGATCCTCTTGCAGATCCCGATCTTCTTCGCGCTCTATAAGGTGCTCTTCGTCACCATCGAGATGCGCCACGCGCCCTTCTTCGGCTGGATCCAAGACCTTTCGGCGCCGGACCCGTCTTCCATCTACAATCTTTGGGGCGTGTTTCCATGGACCTGATCACTATTGATATTGATCATCTGGATCCGAAGCCTCAACCCGGCGATGCAATTGAAATTTTAGGCCCTAATCAATCCGTCGATGATCTGGCCGAGACAATGGGCACAATTGGTTATGAGGTTTTAACGTCACTCGGTGATCGTTATGTCCGTGAATATATTGAATAAAATCACTTTTCAGGTACAAAAAAACACGCTAACAATGTC